>CAKSER010000001.1 GCA_934447715.1 uncultured Eubacteriales bacterium
GCCCCTTTAGGGGCTCTGCCTGTATTTGCCCCTTTTAGGGGCTGTGCAAGCCACCAGTTTACTGGTGGTCTTGACTGCGAGAGTTTTTTAAAATCGTTTTTGCCGACCGGTCTGTCCGATTCGTCAAAAGAGAGAATGATGCAGTTTAAAAAAATGAATAAAATGATAAAAAAGATAAAAAACCGTTCTGCTCCTTGACACAAATCTGCTTCTGTGCTATAATTTTATTGCACACAAAAGGCGGTGATAAAGCCGTAAGCATATGCTGTGCCAAGCCCGTGACTGACGGATAAGCGGATAACCGCAGGGGAACGGGTGGGTTGAATAAGCCGACCGTCTGGGCACACTTTTGTACCAAAGCATAAGTGTGTCCTTTTTTTGTCCTAATTCGGCGAGGCTGAAATTTCTGATAAAATCGGAGGTTTGAAATGAAAAAAGTCGGAATTCTTATGGGAAGCGACAGCGATCTTCCTGTTGTAAAAAAAGCAACCGATATCTTAAAGGAGCTTGAAATTCCGTTCGAGGTGCACATTCTTTCTGCGCACAGGACACCGTCTGAGGTAAGAGAATTTGCTTTAGGTGCCGAAGAAAACGGCTTCGGAGTGATAATCGCAGCTGCCGGAATGGCAGCTCACCTTGCCGGTGCAATTGCATCAGCAACTGTTCTTCCTGTTATCGGAATACCCTGTAAATCATCATATCTTGACGGCATTGACGCCCTTCTGTCAACGGTACAGATGCCCTCCGGCATACCTGTAGCAACCGTTGGAATCAACAGCGGAGCCAATGCCGCTCTTCTTTCTGCACAGATTCTTTCTCTTTCCGACAGTGAGCTTCTTGAAAGGCTGAAAAAGAGAAGAATGCAGAGTGCGGCAGAGGTTTTAAAAAAGGACGCAGAGGTAATGAAAAAGCTCGATCTGCTTGACTGACACTTAACAGAAGAATGAATTAAAGAGCAGTTATTTAAAAGATTTTTATATAAGAACAAAAGAGCATAAACAGAGGTCATATAAATGGGCGGTTTTTTTGGAATAACATCGCATAAGGAATGCCTTGAGAGCGTTTTTTTCGGGGTGGATTATCATTCGCATCTCGGGACAAAAAAGGGCGGTCTTGCGGCATATGACGAAAAAATAGGTCTTCAAAGAGAGATTCACAATATCGAAAACGCACCGTTTCGTACAAAATTCGAACAGATTTTTCAGAAAATGACCGGCACAGCTGCAATCGGCTGCATCAGTGACAGCGATCCGCAGCCGCTGCTTATTCGCTCGAATCTCGGAACCTACGCAATCTGTATGGTCGGAGTAATCAACAATTCGGATGAGCTTATAGATCAGTATGTTTCGTTCAGCGGAGGGCATTTTGATGCAATGACCGGAGGAAATGTGAATTCCACCGAGCTTCTTGCGGCGCTGATCGATCAGAAGAGCAGCTTTGAAGAGGGAATCCGCTTTGCTCAGAAGTCGATAGACGGAACTGCATCGATTCTGATTTTAAAGGACGACGGAACGATTGTTGCGGCAAGAGACAAGTTTGGACGGCTTCCGGTGCAGATCGGAAGAAACGAGGACGGATATGCGGTTTCGTTTGAATCGTTTGCCTATCAGAAGCTCGGATATGAGGACGAAAGAGGGCTCGGGCCCGGAGAAATTGTCAGCATAACGCCGGACAAGGTGACGGTGCTTTCTGCTCCACTTAAGAAGAAGAGGGTATGCGCCTTTCTCTGGAGCTACTACGGCTATCCGACATCGACATATGAGGGAATCAATGTCGAGGCAATGCGGTACCGCAACGGAGAGATCATGGCGCAAAACGACATTGAAAACGGTGTAGCGGACGATATCGACTATGTCGGCGGAGTGCCGGATTCCGGTACGCCGCACGCAATCGGCTATGCGAACAGAAGCGGAAAGCATTTTGCAAGAGCGTTTATCAAATATACCCCGACATGGGCAAGAAGCTTCATGCCGGCAAATCAGACCGACAGGAACAGGATTGCAAAGATGAAGCAGATTCCGGTTCACGAGCTGATCAAGGACAAGAACCTGCTGTTTGTCGACGACTCGATTGTAAGAGGAACACAGCTTAGGGAAACGGTTGAATTCCTTTACGAAAACGGTGCAAGGTCGGTCAACATGCGCTCTGCCTGCCCTCCTATCATGTACGGCTGCAAATTTTTAAACTTTTCCCGTTCGACAGACGACATGGAGCTTATTGCAAGGAGAGTCATTGAGGAGCTTGAGGGAGAAGAGGGGCACAAGCATATTGACGAGTACAGCGACGGGACGACCGAAAGAGGAAAAAAGCTCAGGCAGACGATCTGCGAAAGGTTCAATTTTGATTCTCTTGAGTTCCAATCGCTTGAGGGTGTTATAAAGGCAATCGGGCTTGACGAAAGCGAGCTTTGCACCTACTGCTGGACCGGAAGGGAATAATTTCCGGTGTAGGCTGAGGATATCCCCAGCCTAAGCAAAAGGGCAGGCAGGTAAAACAGAACAATAAACTGAAAAGGAAAAAATGATATGAACGATAATTCAAGATCCGAGGCATATGCTGCCGCGGGAGTAGACATTACAGCCGGATACAAGGCTGTTGAGCTTATGAAAAAGCATATTGCAAGGACGGTGACAGACGGAGTTGTTTCGGATGTCGGAGGCTTCGGAGGGCTTTTTGAGCTTGATCTTACCGGGATTTCAAAGCCGGTTCTGGTCAGCGGAACAGACGGAGTCGGAACAAAGCTGAAGCTTGCTTTCCTTATGAATAAGCACGATACTGTCGGCATCGACTGTGTTGCCATGTGCGTAAACGACATTATCTGCTGCGGAGCAAAGCCGCTCTTTTTCCTTGACTATATTGCATGCGGAAAGAACATTCCGGAGAGGATTGCCGACATCGTAAAGGGTGTCTGCGACGGATGCGTAATGTCGGGTGCTGCACTGATCGGCGGAGAAACAGCCGAAATGCCGGGCTTTTATCCCGAGGATGAATATGATCTTGCCGGATACTGCACCGGTGTTGTTGACAAGGATAAAATTATTGATAACAAGGAAATGAAGGCTGGGGATGTCGTTATCGCCCTGCCGTCAAGCGGCGTTCATTCAAACGGATTTTCGCTTGTCCGCAAGGTATTTGATGTTGAAAATTCTGACATCAAAACACCGCTTGAGGAGCTTGGCGGAAGGTCTATAGGAGAGGTGCTGCTTGCACCGACCAAAATATATGTAAAGCCGGTACTTGCCCTGCTCGAAAGGGTAAAGGTCAAGGGAATTTCCCACATCACCGGCGGCGGCTTTTACGAGAACATTCCGAGAAGCATTCCGGACGGTCTGGGAGCGAAAATTGACAGAAACGCCGTCAGGGTTCTCCCGATTTTCGAGCTTATAGCAAAGCGCGGCGGCATCAGCGAAAGAGACATGTTCAACACCTTCAACATGGGTGTCGGAATGAGCATTGTCGTTTCAAAGGATGATGCAGAAAAGACGCTTGAGATCCTTTCTTTAAACGGAGAGGATGCATACATCATCGGAGAGATTGTAAAAAGCGACAAAAAGGTGATTTTATGAAAAAGGCAAGAATTGCCGTGCTTGTTTCGGGCGGAGGAACGAATCTTCAGGCTTTGATCGATGCCGAAAAAAGCGGAATTATAAAAAGCGGAGAAATCAATCTTGTGATTTCAAGCAAAGAGGGTGTATATGCACTCGAAAGAGCAAAAAAGGCGAATATTCGCACTATTACGGTGGCAAAAAAGGATTTTTCGGGAGATCAGGAGCGGTTTGAAAAGGCGCTTATAAGTGCTCTTTCTGAAAACGAATCCGATCTGATCATTCTTGCCGGCTTTATGAGCATTCTTTCGAAAGACTTTACAAGCCGTTTTGAAGGGCGAATTATCAATATCCATCCGTCGCTTATCCCGTCATTTTGCGGAGAGGGCTTTTACGGGCTTAGGGTTCACGAGGCGGCTCTTAAAATGGGCGTAAAGGTGACCGGAGCTACGGTGCATTATGTAAACGAGATTCCGGACGGCGGAAAGATCATTATGCAGAAGGCTGTCTGTGTCGACGAAAACGACACGCCCGAGACACTTCAGAAAAGGGTTATGGAGCAGGCGGAGTGGATTATCCTCCCGGAGGCTGCAGAAAAGGTTTGTAAAAGCATTATTGAAGGCGAAAAGTAATCAGCCGAAAAGAGAAAGGAAAGAATGATGGCAAGATATGATATAAAAAAGCTGCTCTCGGAGAACAGCTATCCGGGCAGAGGAATAATTGTCGGAAAATCGTCCGACGAAAAAAGCGCGCTTATTGCATATTTTATCATGGGCAGAAGCACAAATTCGCGCAACCGCATCTTCGAGCTCTTTGACGGCGGAATGAGAACAAAGGCGTTTGACGAGTCCAAATTAGAGGATCCGAGCCTGATTATCTACAATCCGTATCTTTCGTGCGGAGAGTCGACAGATATAATTACAAACGGCGACCAGACAAACACGATTTTTGATTATTTAAAGAACGGCGAGACGGTCGAGGAGGCTCTTCTTTCAAGAAAATTCGAGCCGGATGCACCGAATTATACCCCCCGCATTTCCGGGGTTTTAAGCTATGATTTTGAAAAACGTGATTTCAGATATCAGCTTTCGATTTTAAAAAGCATGAACGGAAATCCCGATTCCTGTGTGAGATGCTTTTACAACTACGAGCCGGTAAGCGGAATCGGACATTTTATTCACACCTACAAATACGACGGGAATCCTATTCCGTCCTTTGAGGGAGAGCCGGAGGAGATTGCTCTTCCCGACACGGCAAAAGAGCTTTCGGACATTATCTGGAACAATCTTAACCCCGAAAACAAGGTTTCGCTTTATGTAAGACAGGTTCCGCTCGACAAGAGCAAGCCGACCGTTACTGTCCTGAACAAGAACAGATAAGAATGCTGCAAAGTGCAAAAATCGGCAGCAAAGCGGCAAAAAAAAGAACGATTAATCAAAAAGGTTAACAAAGATACACGTTAGGAGACAAACGATGAAGGATTTTGAACTGAAATACGGCTGCAATCCCAATCAGAAGCCTGCAAAAATCTATATGCATGACGGAAGCGAGCTTCCTATTGAAATTCTTTCCGGAAGACCGGGATACAT
Organism: uncultured Eubacteriales bacterium; assembly: GCA_934447715.1. Taxonomy (GTDB): domain Bacteria; phylum Bacillota; class Clostridia; order Oscillospirales; family CAG-272; genus HGM12657. The sequence goes on from CAKSER010000001.1 coordinate 5,135, forward strand.
AAATTTTCTTGACGCATTCAATTCCTATCAGCTTGTAAAGGAGCTTAAGGAGGCGCTTGGACTTCCTGCGGCTTCCTCGTTCAAGCATGTAAGCCCGACATCTGCCGCGGTCGGAATTGTACTGCCCGAAAAGCTGAAAAAGGCGTGCTTTGTCGACGATATTGATGGCCTTGACGATTCTCCTGTTGCCTGTGCATATGCAAGAGCGAGAGGAACAGACCGCATGTGCTCGTTCGGAGACTGGATTGCACTTTCTGATATCTGCGATGTTACTACCGCAAAGCTGATCAAAAGAGAGGTATCCGACGGAATTATAGCACCCGGATATGAGCCTGAAGCGCTTGAAATCCTTAAAAGCAAAAGAAAAGGAAACTACAACATTGTAAAAATCGATCCGGAATACATCCCCGATCCGATAGAGCGCAAGCAGGTATTCGGAATAACCTTTGAGCAGGGAAGAAACAATTTTAAAATCGACCGCGAGCTGCTTAAAAATGTTGTAACCGAAAACAAGGACCTTCCTGAGGATGCAGTAAGGGATCTGATTATATCGCTTATCACGCTGAAATATACGCAGTCTAATTCGGTCTGCTATGCTTTCGGCGGTCAGGCAATCGGTGTCGGAGCCGGTCAGCAGTCGAGAATCCACTGCACGCGTCTTGCAGGCAGCAAGGCTGATACTTGGTTTTTAAGGCAGTCGGACAGGGTGCTTGAGCTTCCGTTTAAGGACGAAATCGGAAGAGCCGACAGAGACAACGTTATCGACGGATATATCAATCAAAACGAAGAGGATGTATGTGCAGACGGCATCTGGCAGAGATATTTTACAAGCCGTCCGAAGCCCTTTACAAGGCAGGAGCAGGAGGAATATCTTAAAACAATAGACGGTGTATCGCTCGGCTCTGACGCGTTTTTCCCGTTCAGCGACAATATTGAAAGAGCAAGAAAAAGCGGTGTCAGATATGTTGCGGAGCCGGGCGGCTCGATCAGGGACGATGCGGTAATCGAGTGCTGCGACAAATACAAGATGGTAATGGCATTTACCGGTATGCGTCTGTTTCACCATTAATTTAAATTAAAACAAAACGAGGCTTATCATGAAAATAATGGTTGTCGGCGGCGGAGGAAGAGAGCACGCCATAATTAAGAAGCTCAAGGAAAACAAAGGTGTAGAGGAGATATATGCCCTCCCCGGAAACGGCGGAATCGAAGCGGATGCTGTCTGTGTCCCGATCGGGGCGACCGAGATTGACAAAATTGCGGATTTTGCGGTTGAAAACGGCATTGACTATGCGGTTGTTGCACCGGACGATCCGCTTGTGCTCGGCTGTGTCGACCGTCTTGAGGAATGCAATATCCCCTGCTTCGGTCCTAAAAAGAATGCCGCGGTTATTGAGGGAAGCAAGGTTTTTGCAAAGAATCTGATGAAGAAATACGGCATTCCGACAGCGGAATACGAGGTCTTTACCGATGCCGAAAGTGCTCTTTTATATCTTGAGAGCGCGCCGATTCCGACGGTAATAAAGGCGGACGGGCTTGCTCTCGGAAAGGGCGTAATCATCGCCTTTTCAAGAGATGAGGCAAAGGATGCGGTTATCTCGATAATGAAGGACAAAAAGTTCGGAAAGAGCGGAGACAGCATTGTTATCGAGGAGTATCTTGAGGGTCCGGAGGTTTCTGTTTTGTCCTTTACCGACGGCAGGACGGTAATTCCGATGATCTCGTCGATGGATCACAAAAGATCCGGCGACGGGGATACCGGGCTTAACACCGGCGGAATGGGCACGGTTGCACCGAATCCGTACTACACCGACGAGATTGCAGAGCGCTGCATGAAGGAAATCTTTCTTCCGACGATAATGGCAATGGAGAAGGAGGGAAGAGCCTTTAAGGGTTGTCTTTACTTCGGACTGATGATTACAAAGAACGGACCGAAGGTAATAGAGTATAACTGTCGCTTCGGAGATCCTGAAACACAGGTTGTTCTGCCGCTTTTAAAATCCGATCTTCTTACGGTTATGCAGGCGACGACAAACGGCTGTCTTTCGGATATCGATGTAAAGTTTTCATCCGAGCACGCGTGCTGTGTTATTGCAGCGTCAAAGGGATATCCGACAGGCTATGAAAAGGGCTTTGAAATCCATATACCGCACGATCTGCTTCCTTATACCTATATTGCGGGAGCTAAAAAAGAGGACGGCAGGCTGGTTACAAGCGGCGGACGGGTGCTCGGCGTTACGGCTGTGTCGGATACGCTTAAGGGAGCAATTGAAAAATCGTACGGCATGATAAAAAGAATCAGCTTTGAAAATATCTACTACCGCTCGGACATAGGCGCGAAGGCGATGAAGGCAGGAGAGTGACTTATGGTATACAGAATATATGTTGAAAAGAAAAAGGAGCTTGCAAACGAGGCAAGGGCGCTTCATTTTGACATTTGCGGACTGCTCGGGATTGATGGCGTAAAGCGTGTCCGCGTGCTTAACAGATATGATGCGGAAAATATCGATGCAGAGCTTTTTGACTATGCGGTAAAAACGGTTTTTTCCGAGCCGCAGCTTGACGATGTATATAAAAGCATCGAGGATGCCGAAAGCGGCGATGCGGCTGTTTTTGCGGTCGAGTATCTGCCCGGGCAGTTTGACCAGAGAGCGGATTCCGCAGCACAGTGCATTCAGATTATCTCCCGTAAGGAAAGACCGATAGTAAGATCTGCAAAGGTATATCTTATTTACGGAAATATATCAGAAACCGAGCTTGCGGAAATTAAGAAATATGTTATCAATCCGGTAGAGGCAAGAGAGGCGAGTTTAAAAAAGCCTGATACGCTTGTTTTAGACTATGATATCCCGACAGAGGTTGAAACGCTTGACTCCTTTACAGAGCTTGACCGAAACGGGCTTGAGCGGTTTATTTCCGATCATGGGCTTGCAATGGATCTTGACGACATTGCCTTCTGCAAGGAGTATTTCAAGAAGGAAAACAGAAATCCGACAATTACAGAGATCAAAATGATCGACACATACTGGTCGGATCACTGCCGGCACACAACATTTCTTACCGTGATCGACAATGTGAAATTTGAGGACGAGCTTTTACAGAGCGCGTACGAGGAATATCTTTCGGTGCGCAGGGCTCTTAACAGGACAAAGCCGATTTGTCTTATGGACATTGCGACGGTTGCCGTCAAATATTTAAGAGCAAACGGAAAGCTCGACAAGCTTGACGTAAGCGAGGAAATTAACGCCTGCACGGTTAATATAAATATCGACGTTGACGGAAAAACAGAGCCGTGGCTGCTTCTTTTTAAAAACGAGACACACAATCACCCGACCGAAATAGAGCCGTTCGGAGGGGCTGCAACATGTATCGGAGGGGCGATTCGCGATCCGCTTTCCGGCCGTTCCTATGTTTACGGCGCGATGCGTGTTACGGGTGCAGCCGATCCGACACGCCCGGTTTCCGAAACAATTGAGGGAAAGCTTCCGCAGAGAAAGCTTGTTACGACCGCGGCGGCAGGCTATTCATCCTATGGAAACCAGATCGGTCTTGCAACCGGAATTGTAGACGAAATCTATCATCCCGGCTATGCGGCAAAAAGAATGGAGATCGGAGCAGTTATAGCGGCTGCGCCGAAGGAAAATGTCCGCAGAGAAACACCTCTGCCCGGCGATGTTGTTATTTTACTCGGAGGAAGCACCGGCAGAGACGGAATCGGCGGAGCGACAGGCTCATCAAAGGCGCACAATCTGCATTCGGTAGAGACCTGCGGTGCAGAGGTTCAGAAGGGAAACGCGCCGGAGGAAAGAAAGCTGCAGAGGCTTTTCAGAAACAGAGATGCATGCAGGATGATAAAGCGCTGCAACGATTTCGGCGCAGGCGGAGTTTCTGTTGCGATCGGAGAGCTTGCAGACGGTCTTGAAATCGATCTTAACGCAGTTCCGAAAAAGTATGAGGGTCTTGACGGAACCGAGCTTGCTATTTCCGAATCGCAGGAGAGAATGGCTGTCGTTATCGAAAAGGAAAATGTCGATAGGTTCCTTAAGCTTGCATATTCCGAAAATCTTCAGGCATGCCCGGTTGCTGTCGTAAAGGAAGAACCGAGGCTTGTCATGAGATGGAACGGAAAGAAAATTGTCGATATAAGCAGGGAATTTCTTAATTCAAACGGCGCAGAAAAACACATCGAAGTTGCCCCGAAAAAGCCGGCGTTGAAGGAAAAGAAAGTCTGCGGCGGATTTGCCGACAACTACAAAAACATTGCATCCGATCTTAATATTTGTTCAAAGAGAGGTCTTTCCGAACGCTTCGATTCGACAATCGGCGCAGGAACGGTGCTTATGCCGTTCGGAGGAAAGAATCAGCTTACCCCGATTCAGGCAATGGTACAGAAAATCTCGGTGGAAAAGAAGCACACCGACGACTGCTCGCTCATGTCCTGGGGCTACAACCCGTTTATAACAGAGCAGAGCCCGTATCACGGTGCGTATTATGCGGTTGTCGAATCTGTCTGCAAGCTGATTGCGACCGGTGCAAAATTCGAGGACGTTTATCTTACCTTCCAGGAGTACTTTGAAAAGCCGGGCCGCGACGAAAAGAGATGGGGCAAGCCGCTTGCGGCGCTTCTCGGAGCGTTTCGGGCACAGATGCGTCTCGGAATAGGAGCTATCGGCGGAAAGGATTCGATGAGCGGATCGTTTGAAAAGCTCGATGTCCCGCCGACACTCGTTTCGTTTGCGGTTACGACCGAAAAGGTAAAAAATATTGTCTCTCCGGAATTTAAAAGGGCAGGCAACAGGGTTGCTCTTTTAAGTCCCGAATATGATAAAGACGGTCTGCCCGACACAAAGAGCCTTCTTGAGCTTTTTGACCTGGTAACAGAGCTGCTTCGCACCGGTAAGGCTGTATCCTGCTACACGCCGGGACTCGGAGGAATCGGAGAGGCTGTCATGAAGATGGCATTCGGCAACGGCTTCGGCTTCAGATACGAGGACGGCATGACAGTCGGGAGGATATTCGGCTACAGCTATGCGTCTTTCCTGCTCGAAATTGACAGTGAGGCAGATATTACTGATATTGCAGGTACGGTTGTCGGACATGTAACGGACGACGGAATGTTCACGTTCGGAAACGAAAAGTTAAGCGAAGAGGAACTGCTTTCGATTTACGAAAGCAAACTCGAATCGGTTTATCCCTGCAATGCGGAGAATACCGAGGATAAAGGAAGGATCAAAACAGAAACCCTTTCGTTTGAGGCAGAGAACCGGGTTTCGCCAAAGATAAAGGTCGCAAAGCCGAGAGTTCTTATCCCGGCATTCCCCGGAACGAACTGCGAATATGACAGCGCAAAGGCTGTAAGAGATTCGGGAGCGGAGCCTGAGATTATTGTAATAAACAACCTTTCGTCAAAGGGAATTTCGGATTCTGTAGAATATTTTGCAAACCGGTTAAAAGAGGCGCAGATGCTCTTTATTCCCGGCGGCTTTTCCGGAGGAGACGAGCCGGACGGAAGCGGAAAATTCATTACGGCATTCTTCAGAAATGCCGCTTTAAAGGACGGGGTGACCGAGCTGCTTGAAAAGCGAGACGGTCTTATCTGCGGAATCTGCAATGGATTTCAGGCGCTGATAAAGCTCGGGCTTGTTCCGTACGGAAGAATTATCGATACAGACGAAAGCTGCCCGACGCTTACATATAACAAGATTGCAAGGCATCAGTCGAAGATTGTCAGAACAAGGATTGCATCAAACAAATCCCCGTGGCTTTCTCTTACAGAGGTCGGGGATGTCTATAGTGTCCCCATATCGCACGGAGAGGGAAGATTTTTTGCAAGCGAAGAGCTTATAAAAAAACTTGCGGAAAACGGACAGATTGCAACTCAGTATGTGGACATAGAAGGAAATGCGACAGACGATATTCGCTTCAATCCGAACGGCTCTGCTTATGCAATCGAGGGAATTACATCTCCCGACGGACGTGTGTTCGGGAAGATGGGTCACAGCGAAAGAATCGGAGAGGGGCTTTACAAAAACGTTCCGGGCAATTATAATATAAATATGTTTAAAGCGGCGGTCAGATATTTTAACTGATCCCGACCTGAAAAGCCTATACTTCTTGGAGGAAAAACGAATGAATTTTTTTGAGAATCTTAAGGAATTCGATCCTGAGGTTGCAGGAGCGTGCGATCTGGAGCTTCAGAGACAGAGACATAATATCGAGCTTATTGCAAGTGAGAATATCGTATCAAAGGCTGTTTTGCTTGCGGCAGGTGGCATTCTTACAAATAAATATGCCGAGGGATATCCTGGAAAGAGATACTACGGCGGCTGCCAGTGTGTTGATATTGTAGAGGATATTGCAAGGGAAAGGGCAAAGAAGCTTTTCGGAGCAGAGCATGCAAATGTTCAGCCGCACTGCGGAGCGTCTGCAAATCTTGCTGTGTTCTTTGCGCTTCTTAATCCGGGCGATACCGTTATGGGAATGAATTTGCAGCAGGGCGGACATCTTTCGCACGGCTCGCCGGTCAATATCTCCGGAAAGTACTTTAATGTTGTTCCTTATGGTGTAAACGAAAAGACCGAGATGATCGATTATGATGAAATGGAGAAGATTGCGCTTGACTGCAAGCCGAAGCTTATTGTTGTCGGTGCCAGCGCATATTCCAGAATAATCGACTTTAAGCGCTGCCGTGAGATTGCCGACAGGGTCGGAGCATATCTCATGGTAGATATGGCGCATATTGCAGGGCTTGTTGCAGCCGGCGTTCATCCGTCGCCTGTTCCGTATGCGGATGTTGTCACGACCACAACACATAAGACATTAAGAGGTCCGAGAGGCGGTCTGATTCTTTGCCGTGAAGAGTATGCAAAGGCGATCGACAAGGCGATTTTCCCCGGAATACAGGGCGGACCGCTCATGCATATTATTGCCGCAAAGGCAGTTGCGCTCGGAGAGGCAATGACAGACGAGTTTAAGGCATACGGAAAGCAGATCGTTCTTAACGCTTCGACGCTTTGCGACGGACTGAAGAACAGGGGTATCAATATCGTTTCCGGCGGAACCGACAACCACCTCATGCTTTTAAATCTTTTAAGCAAGAATATATCCGGAAAAGAGCTTGAGCACCGTCTTGACGAGGTGCACATTACCGCAAACAAGAACACAATTCCGAACGATCCGGCAAGCCCGTTTGTAACAAGCGGACTTCGCATCGGAACGCCTGCGGTAACTACAAGAGGCTTTAAGGAAAAGGAAATGAAGCTGATTGCAAACTGGATTGCCGACATCATCGACGACTTTGACGGAAGCAAGGACAGAGTTTCGGACGAGGTCGGTCAGCTCTGTGAGAGCTATCCGTTATATTAAAATCTGTTTTTAAATAAAACACAAATTCTTTATCAAACATATTTGACGCTTTAAAAGGAGAACCGTAAATGAATTATCTTTCCGATATTGAGATTGCCCAGAGATGCAAAATGAAGCCGATAACCGAAATCGCAGAAAAAGCAGGTATTGACGAAAAGTATGTCGAGCAATACGGAAGGTACAAGGCGAAGATAGATCCGGCTCTCCTTAATGAAACGAAAAGAGAAAACGGCAAGCTGATTCTCGTGACCGCGATTACACCGACCCCGGCAGGAGAGGGAAAGACAACCACGACGATCGGTCTTGCGGACGGTCTTTCGAGAATCGGAAAGAATGTTACGGTGGCGTTAAGAGAGCCGTCGCTCGGACCGGTTTTCGGCGTAAAGGGCGGAGCTGCCGGCGGCGGATATGCCCAGGTTGTGCCGATGGAGGATATCAATCTGCATTTTACCGGCGACTTTCACGCAATCGGGGCGGCGAACAACCTTCTTGCAGCAATTCTTGACAATCACATTCAGCAGGGAAATGATCTTAGAATAGATCCGAAAAGGATTGTCTTAAAGCGCTGCGTCGATATGAACGACAGGCAGCTGCGCAATGTTATTGACGGTCTTGGCGGAATGGTAAACGGTGTTCCGAGAGAGGACGGCTTTGATATTACGGTTGCTACCGAGATTATGGCGGTATTCTGCCTTTCAAGCTCTGTTTCGGATCTGAAGCAGAGACTTTCAAGGGTTATCTGCGGATATACCTATGACGGAAAGCCGGTTACGGCAGGGGATTTAAAGGCGGTCGGCGCTATGACTGCGCTTTTAAAGGATGCAATCAAGCCGAATCTGGTTCAGACGCTTGAGGGAACACCTGCGCTTGTTCACGGCGGGCCGTTTGCAAACATTGCTCACGGCTGCAATTCTGTCATGGCTACAAAGCTTTCGCTTAAGCTCGGGGACTATACGGTTACCGAGGCAGGTTTTGGGGCAGATCTCGGTGCGGAAAAGTTTCTTGATATAAAGTGTCGTGTGGCAGGGCTTGTGCCGGATGCTGTTGTTGTCGTTGCAACCGTCCGCGCGCTGAAGATGCACGGCGGTCTTAGCAAGAATTCGCTTGCAGAAGAGAATCTTTCTGCTCTCGAAAAGGGAATACCGAACCTTTTAAGGCATGTTTCAAACATCAAAAATGTTTACAAGCTTCCCTGCGTTGTTGCAATAAACCGTTTCCCGACCGATACGGACCGAGAGATCGATTTTATCATCGAAAAGTGCCTCAAGCTCGGTGTCAACACGGTTCTTTCGACCGTCTGGGCTGACGGAGGCAAGGGCGGAGAAGCGCTTGCAAGAGAGGTTGTACGTCTTTGCGAGGAAGAAAAGGGCGACTTTACCTTCTCTTACGAGCTTGACAGAACAATTGAGGAAAAGATTGAGGCGGTTGTAAAAAAGGTGTACGGCGGAGACGGAATAAACATTCTTCCTGCCGCAAAAAAGCAGATCGAGCAGCTTACATCTCTTGGCTTTGACAAGCTTCCTGTATGTATTGCAAAGACGCAGTACAGCTTTTCCGACGATCCGACAAAGCTCGGCGCGCCAAGCAATTTTACTGTTACGGTAAAGAATGTTAAAATCTCGGCAGGAGCAGGCTTTATAGTTGTTCTCACCGGAGATATCATGACGATGCCGGGGCTTCCGAAGCATCCAGCAGCGGAAAAAATCGATGTAGACGAAAACGGACGGATATCCGGTTTGTTTTAAAAAAATCAACAGAGACTGCGGTCAATATCCCGGCATTCCAAATCGGAAACAGGGGGTTGACCGCTTTGGACTTTCTTATATTATTAACAAAAGGGGTGAAAACCAATGAACGAGAAATTGATATCAAAGTACGCAAGGCTTGTGTGCGGCGTTGGGGTAAATGTGCAGAAGGGTCAGCCTGTAATGATTAATTGCCCGGTGGACTGCGCATATTTTGCAAGGGCGCTTACAAAGGAGGCATACGAGCTCGGGGCAAAGGATGTAATAATTAACTACAGGGACGACTATTGCTCAAGAGAGCATTGGCTGCATGCCGACGACAGTGTGTTTGATTCTGTCTATCCGTGGGATGCGATGAAATATAACGAGCTTGCAAAGCAGGGCGCTGCATGCATCAGTGTCGCCGCATCAAATCCGGACAATCTGAAGGGTGTGGATCCCGACCGGCTTCGCAGGTACGATATTGTATCCGGAAGAGATCTTAAGGACTTTTACCATCTTCAGATGTCGAACGGAATTCCGTGGTGTGTCGTCTCGGTTCCGGTTGAAAGCTGGGCTGAAAAGATGTTCCCGGAGCTTTCAAAGGAGAAAGCGTTTGAAAGACTTTGGGAGGAGATACTAAAGGCTGTCAGGGTAAGCGAGGATTCGGATCCGGTTGAGGAGTGGAGAAATCACTGCAAACGCCTTGAAGACATTTCAAAGAAGCTGAACGATTATAACTTTAAGACGCTTCATTACAAGAACAGCCTCGGAACAGATCTGACGGTTAAAATGCCGGAAAATCACCTTTGGATGGGCGGAAGCGACATGGCAAAAAGCGGTGTACGCTTTGTTGCAAACATGCCGACCGAGGAGGTCTTTTCCGCGCCAGAGCGAACCGGAGTAAACGGCGTTGTTTATGCATCCAAGCCTCTTGTTTTAAACGGCAATACGGTCGAGGGAATACGACTTGAATTAAAAGACGGAAGAATTGTCTTAGCAACGGCGAAAAAGGGAGAGGAAACGCTTAAAGCATCGATAGAGCTTGACGAGGGATCTCACTATCTCGGCGAGATTGCGCTCGTTTCGTATGATTCACCGATTTCGCAGAGCGGAATTCTGTTTTACAACACCCTGTTCGACGAAAATGCGTCCTGCCATTTTGCATTCGGCGAGGCGTATCCGGCATGCATAAAGGGCGGAGATTATATGAGCATAGAGGAGCTCAAGGCTGCCGGCATAAACGCGGAGAGCAGCACGCATGTCGATTTTATGGTTGGCACAAGCGACCTTTCGATTGTCGGTACGACACATGACGGCAAAACTATTGAGGTGTTCAAAAACGGCAATTTTGCTATATAATCTGTCTTGATGCAGCCAAATGCTTAATACAGTCAAAGCGTAATATTGCTGAAATACAATTAATTTCCGACATAGCAAAAGCCCGGAGCATAACGCTCCGGGCTTTTTGAAACTCTGTGCCGCTTTTTTGTGATCGGTCGGGGACGGCCGGATTTCCTGCGGCTTTAATCGGGCTTAAGCAAAAAAATGCGGCAGAGCATTGTCTGCCGCATTCTGTGACTTTGTTAATCAGTCGATAGCTGTGATGTGAGTGTTAGCACCCTCATACCAGTAAAGGAATCCGGTAACGTTAACAACGTCGCCTGCCTTAAGCTCGCCGACCTTCTTGTAAAGATCGGTATCCGGACCTGTGAGGTAAGCCTCAACGCAGAAGCTGCACTCTACGTCGCCCTTTGTGAAGGTTACATAGATATCGTCACCCGGTTCGCCGTTCTTGTACTCAACAGACTTAACTGTGAGCTCTGTGAACTTAACAACCTGGTTCTGGAACGAAGCAAGCTCATCCTTGCCGAGGTATTCTGTAACGTCCTTTGCCTCTGCAATGAAAGGATCGCTCTCGAGGATTGTGAATTTAGCATCAACGATCTCTACCTCGCCTGCCCACTCAGCCTTAACGCCTTCAACGCGGATTTTTGTACCAACAGTAAGCTTGTTGTACTCTTCCTCTGTGCATGCCATGTTATATAAGAAATATGCACCGTCGGGAGCCTGGGTGTAGAATGTACCCTTGTTTTCCCACCAGGACTGCTTGCCCTGAATGTATGTCTCAACAACTACTGTGCTGTCAAGCTCAGCTGCATCGAACTCTGCATAGGACATAACAGTCTTCTCTGTGCTCTCGGAATCAGCAGACTCGGAATCCGGAGCTGTAGTATCTTCCTCTGTAACCTTAGCGGTGTCCTGCGGAGCAGTTGTGCTATCTGAAGTGCTGTCTTTTCCTTCCGCGGGTTTGGTGTTGCATGCAACAAGAGCAAGAGTCATTATTGCAACAAGAACCAATGCAAAAAACTTTTTCATGTTTTTTCTCCTTTTTGATCTGTGCCCATTTTAAGGCGCTATTTCAATGTATTATTATACACAAAATTGAAAATAAGTCAATAGCTTTCTCTTATTTCATTCTTTTCCTCTTGCGTATGAAGCCCGACAAAACATAAAGAATGATAAGAACCCACACGCCTCCGAGTGTGGCAAGAAGAGCGACCGAGCCTTTGGGAAGCGGACCGAGATTGGCTTTTCCTTCTTCGGATGCCGAGATCTGATCGAGCTTATAAAGACCGCTTACCTCGGTATATAGCTTTTTGATATACTCCTCGTCTACCGTCTGCTTTCTTCTTACAGACTTGACAACATTTTCGATAAGCTGTCCGGATGCGTCGCGAAGGGATACGGAGCCTACAAATACAGGTGTGACAAAGGTATCATCAATATGTTCGAGAAGAAGCTTTGAAGCCTGTATCTTTACGCTGTAATGCTCGTTTGTGTCCTCTCCTTCTCTTGAAAGGTAGTCTTTGTATTCCTCTGAATTATGTGCCTTTGAGGTGACCGGCAGATAGCCCTCGGTGCTTGCATATGCAATCTGGACATCGTTTGTAAGCAGATACTGCGTGAAAAGCCAGGATGCAAGAACCTCCTGCGGATCATCCTTGTTGAAGACGCAGACCGACGGTCCCTGTGAGATCATCTTGGGATTTTCCGGATCGCACTGCGGTATCGGTCTTACTACCGTTTCAAATTCAACGACCTTGTCCTTGCTGATATCCATATTCGGCGCGTTGTAGCCCATCCATGTAGCTCCTGCGGTGGAGTCGATTGCAAACACGCACTGTCCGGCATTAAGAAAGTTTCCGGGGTAGCTTGAAATCTTAAATGTTGAAAACGCTCCCTTCTTTGTATGCTCGGCTATTGTATAAAGGAAGTCCTTTGTTGTGTCGTTGAAGATGCTTATTTCCCCGTTGTCGCTTGAATAGCCGCCTCCGCTCTGTTTCAGGTACTGAATCATCATGTTGTCGGTTGATTTGTAGATGAACGGAATCATTACCTTCTGACCGTTGAGCTTATAGGTGCCATCCTCGTTTTTCTCTGTGGCGGCATCCGAAACCTCCCAGATGAAATCCCAGGTTAGAACGTCGGGGATTGTATATCCGAGCTTTTCTACAAAATCCTTATTGATATAGCAGGCTTCGGTGGAGCGCATATACGGCAGGGCATAGCACGCGCCGCTGAATGTGCATTCCGAAAGGAACTGCCCGATAACCTCGCTTTTTTTCGGCGAATCGAACTTGAGCTCGCTGCCGCCGAGGCCGTATTTCTTATCGTTTATAAGATCGTCGAGCGGAGTTACCACATTTTCCCCGGTCATATAGGTTGCTATATGGTCGGGATAGGTTATGCAGATGTTAGGTGTTGTTCCGGTCGAAATGTTTCTTATAACGTCGTTATAGATCTTTCCGTAATCGGTATACAGCTTGAGGTTGATTTTAATATTCGGGTACAGAGCCTCAAAGTCGGATACTGCCTTTTCATAGATTTTTTTCTGTGTCAGGTTTGTATCGTTCTTTGCCCAGAAGGTAAGCTCGTACTGCTTTGATGTGTCAAATTCGCTTGGAACCTCAAAGGCTGCGCGGTCGACCGATCCGTGGCATCCGGAAAGGAGTGGGCAAAGGCACAGTATGCATAAAAGCAGAAGACACATTGTCTTTTTTGAAGCTTTAAATAATAATGCTCTTGTTTTCATCCCTTGGTACCACCTCTTGAAACTCCTGCCATGATCTTTTTGTGGAAGATCAGGAACAAAACGATCAGCGGAACCGAAATAACGACAACCGCCGCCATCATTGCAGGGATATTTTCTCTTCCGAAGCCGTTTTCACGGATCTCCTGAATTCCGTTTGACACAAGATAATACTTCTCGTCGTCGGTGATCAGTCTCGGCCAGACATACGAGTTCCAGCACTCGATGATCTTCAGTATCGTAATCGTTACGATCGTCGGCTGGCAGATCGGGATCATTACCTTAAGAAGATATTTTAAATCCGACGTTCCGTCAACCTTTGCCGCACGGTAGATTTCGTCCGGAATCTGCTCGAAATTCTCTTTAAGAAGATATATGTAGAAAACCGATGTCACCGACGGCAAAATCAAGCCTAAAAAGCTGTTTCGCATATTGAGATTTGTTATCGTCTGGAAGTTTGTAATGATAACAAGCTCTGTCGGGATCATCATCAGCGATAGAAACAGCGTAAAGGCGAGGTTCTTTCCCTTAAATTTCAGCCTAGCAAAGGCAAATGCCGCAAGGACCGTTACAACAAGCATGATTGCCGTTGTTGCAAGCGTGAATATCACCGTATTAAGAAAATATCTTTCTAAATTAACCGCCTTGAAGGCATCAATATAGTTCTGAAGGGTCGGGGAAAGTGTAAAGAACGAAGGAATATATTCGGAATTGTACGCTCCGTAGCTTTTTACCGATGTCAGAATCATCCAGTAGAAGGGAAAGAGAACGATCAGCGCCCAGATTCCGAGAAAGCCGTATATCAGGCAGTTAAGAATTATTTTTCTTGCCTTTGCGCTTTTTTCAACCCTTTTATAATAGGCGCCCTGATCTGTTACTTTGTTTATTCTTGCCATCTTCCTTCACCCCCTCACCGTTTTGCGTTCTTCCTGCTTATAAGCAGGTTTATTACCGTGATCGTAAGTACGATTGCAAACAGTATCAGCGCTGCCGCGGATGCATAGGATGGATAGCCTCCGCTGTCTCCGTAGAGCATGTCGTAAACATAGCCGACGATTGTATTCATTCCGGCAGCATTCAGATTTGTTCCGAAAAGCGCGACCGAATCGCTGTATGCCTTGAATGCTCCGATAAAGCCGGTGATGACCAGATAGAAGATCATCGGAGAGATCATCGGCAGGGTGATTTTCGAAAAGGTTCTGAATTTTGATGTGCCGTCGATTTTTGCCGCCTTATAATAGGTCTGATCTACAGACGCAAGCGCGCTTGTGAGGATCAGAATCTTAAAGGGCATTACTATCCAGATTGTATAAAGGCACAAAACGAACATTTTTGCCCAGTACGGACCGTCGATGAAGTCAACCGACGCTCCGCCGAACCAGTTGATCAGCAGATTTACAAGCCCTTCGGAATACGGTGTCTTTTTGAACAGGATCATGAATACAAGTCCGACTGCAAGGGTGTTTGTGACGTACGGAAGAAAATATACGGTCTGAAACAGCTCCTTGAGCGGCTTTATTGCGTTCAGTCCAAGGGAAATCAGCAGCGCGATTCCGGTTGAGAGCGGAACGGTTATTATTACCAGAATAAATGTATTCTTCAGAGCCTGAAGAAACAGCTCGTCGTGCAGCACATATGAGAAGTTGTAAAGTCCGGTTCCGAAAAAGGTCTGCGAGGCGGAATTGTAGCCCTCCTCAAACGAGTAAACGATTACGTCGACAAGAGGGTAGACCATGAAAAATCCGAGGAACAGAATTGCCGGCAGCAGGTAAAGCCAGCCCTTTAGGTTGTTTTTGAACATATCTTATTCCTCCGCCTTACTCTGCCTCAAACGGGATTCTCTCTTCGGTATTTATGTCGAAGAGGAACACCTTGTTCGGCTTGAGCGAAAAGCTTACGGTTTCCTTTGAGGTGTCCGGCTTGCAGTCGCCGCTTATAATCGAACGAACTGTGGGGTTAAGTGACGAACTGTGGTTTGAAACCACACTTACGTCTCTGCCCATGACCTCGATGCCGTTAAGCTTGCAGCAGAGCCTTCCGCTGTCCGAAAGGACAAAGCCCTCTGGTCTGATGCCGACATAAACCTGTCTGTCCGACATGCTTTTGAGGTCGAGGACATCCTTTCCGTCAAGGAAGAGCTTGGAGTCCTTGACTTCTCCCTTAAAGACGTTTATTGCCGGGGTTCCGAGGAATTTTGCGACAAACAGATTTGCCGGGCTGTCGTAAACCTCCTGCGGCTTTCCGATCTGCTGGACAACTCCGTCCTTCATTACGACAATCAGATCCGAGATGCTCATCGCCTCTTCCTGGTCGTGGGTTACAAACACTGTTGTGATGTTTGTTTCCTTCTGAATCCGCCTGATCTCCTCGCGCGTCTGAAGGCGAAGCCTTGCATCAAGGTTCGAAAGCGGCTCGTCAAGAAGAAGCACCTTCGGCATCTTGACAAGTGCGCGTGCAATTGCAACTCTCTGCTGCTGTCCGCCGGAAAGCTCGCTCGGCCTTCTGTCCATGAGCGCGTCGATCTGTACAAGCTTTGCTGCGGTCATTGCCTTTTCAAGCATCTGCTCCTTTGTCGGTCTTTCCTTGCCCTTGAGATTCTGCAGCGGAAAGAGGATGTTCTGCTTTACGGTAAGATGCGGATAAAGCGCGTAGTTCTGGAAAACGAGTCCGACTCCTCTGTTTTCGGGCGGAAGCTCTGTTACGTCATCCTCCCCGAAAAAGATTTTTCCGCTTGTCGGCTTTTCCAGTCCGCAGATGAGATTGAGCGCCGTGCTCTTTCCGCAGCCTGACGGTCCGAGAAGACCGATAAGCTTTCCGTCCGGGATTTCAAACGTAAAATCGTTTACGGCAATTACGTCCTCCTTGCTTTTTTTGTTCCTGTTCGGGAATTTCTTTGTGAGGTTTTGAAGAATGACCTTCATGCTGTTATATTTCCTTCCTAATTATTTGCGGCTCTTACAGCAGACCGAAAAGGACTGCTATGGCATTTTTATTTTGAGGGCTGCTTAACATAATAGTGTCTTGCAAGAGATCTTGAAAGACCGTCAAGGCCGGGATAGATTATTCTTTCGCTGATATTGAACTGATCGAGCAGGTCGCGTACCTCCCAGCGCAGCTCCTTTTTTATAATGTATCTTACGGTTCTTTCGGTATGGTTTTCAAGGTATCCCTCGATATCCGTAATTCCGTTCGGGATTATCGAGAAGAAGGAATACTGGTTGATGATTCTCTGATCTACCGACGGAGGCTCTATATTGACAAACGCCTCGCTTCCCATGTCGAGGTCATACTGCTCAAGCGAGCTTACGACAGATGTAAGAAGATCGACAGAGAAGACAAATGTTTTTTCTCTCTTTAAAGCATCAAGATACCTTTCCGGCAGATATTTTGCAATATCGTGCATGTCAAAGCGCCAGACGACCGCGTCTCTTTTCTCGAGCTTGTCGAAATTGCTCTCGGTGTTTGCAAAATGAAGCGCGATAAGAGGAGATCTTGTCCAGTCGAGCAGCCTTGTCGGAAGCCCGTGGTGCTGCCCGAGCATCATCTGCTTCCATACCGATGCGTTCAGCGTCGGATCGTCGATGCTGGCGTATTTTGTAAAGCTTCTCAGAATCGACGGCTCAAGCTCCTTATAAAGATGCTTGCAGTTCATGCGTAAGCTTGTCGTCAGCTTGAATCTTGCATCCGGCAGCCCCCTGAAAAAGTACGTGCTGCGAAGTCTTCCGATTTCTTGGTTGAAGGTCTGGTCGGAAATCAAATTCATAATTTTTTCGATGCTGTCAACAACAACTGTTTCAATCATTTTTTTGCTTTCCCCGTTATTTATATATTAATGTAATTTAAATTGCTGTTTACGCTTAAAGCGGCATTAAAGGCTTTAAGCCGACCGTTTATCACATTCCATATTATTGTAGCATAAATAACGGCAAAAGAAAAGGGGTAATGACAAAGTTAAAAAGCGGATTTCAAAAAAAGACAGCATTTTAAAGGTGATTTGTGACTTATGCTAATTGAGAGCCGATATTTGCCGCTTTGATTTGCCAATGTCACAAAAATGTACAAATTTTAAATTGAATGTTGACAAACCGGATCGAATAAGCTATAATTTGATTGTGATTCCGGTTGATTTTGGCTTTGTCGGACGATCTCGGACAGGCATACTTGGAATTGAAAGTCAAATGAATATTTTGCCGATATAAATCCGGAGAGATGGTCCGGATGTCTCTACCGCAACACCGTTTTGTTGTGACTATTGGTTGTTTTCGAACGCATGATCGCTTTTTTCTTTTTGAGTGTATTATGGGCGTTTGTCGGCAGGCCCTTTTCTGTTTATGGGTCTGCATTTTTATTTTTTAGGGTTTACATTTTCGGCATATTATGATTTTCGGGCTTTTTTCCTTTTGATGTAATTAAATTTACATATATTTTTCAAATTTCAAACTTATTTGGAGGAACAGGAAATGAAAAAACTGCTCGCAATAGTTTTGGCAGCGCTCATGGTTTTTGCTCTTTGTGCTTGTACAAACGGCGGTGACAAGGGCAACGAAACAAAGGCACCCAACGACAGCAAGGCAGAGGAATCAAAGGGCTCCGACGAGAGCAAGTCGGACGATACTCCCACAGAGACAAAGAATGTTAAGGTCGGTCTTATCTGCATCGGCGATGAAAACGACCAGGGCTACACCTACAACTTTATCCGTGCGACAGAGACTGCTTCCGAGGCGCTCAAGGCAAAGGGAATCAATGTTGAATGGGTAATCAAGTACAATCTTATTGAGGGCGATCCGGTCGCTGTTGCAAATGAAGAGCTTGCAGAGGACGGATGTGCAATCATTTTCAACAACTCCTACGGACAGGAGCCGGCTATGCTTCAGGTTGCTCCGGAATATCCGAACGTTCAGTTCGTCGGAATGACAAACGAGGGCAGCTGGAAGGACGATCTTCCGAATACACATAACGCATTCAACCGCATCCACGAGGGCCGCTATGTTGCAGGCGTCGTTGCAGGTCTCAAGCTTCAGGAAATGATCGACAAGGGCGAGATCAAGGAGGATGAGGCAGTTATCGGCTACGTAGGAGCTTACTCCTTTGCAGAGGTTGTTTCCGGTTATACAGCATACTTCCTCGGTGCACGCTCTGTTTGCCCGTCTGTAACAATGAAGGTTCAGTTCGTCGGCTCTTGGTCTGACGCGACACTCGAGGCAAACGCAGCTCAGGCTCTTATCGACCAGGGATGCGTACTTATCTCCCAGCACTCGGACAACACTACTCCGGCTACAACAGCAGAGTCCAACGGTGTATTCCACACAGGCTACAACGCAGATATGATCGCAGCAGCTCCGAAGGCTTCCATCATTTCCACAAGAATTGACTGGACAAACTACTTTGTATATGCTATCGAGAGCGTTGCAAACGGCAAGGAATTTGATCAGGACTACAGCCACGGCATGAAGGAAGGCGAAGTAGTTCTTACAACACTCAACAAGGATATCGCAGCAGAGGGAACCGAAGAGAAGATCGCCGAGGTTATCGAGAAGATCTCGAACGGCGAAATCAAGGTATTTGACCTTGACAAGTTCACTGTTGACGGAAAGAAGGTCGAGTCGTATACCGCAATCGACACCAACGGCGACTTTGTTCCGGATGAGGGCGAGGCTATCTGGGACGGCGAGTTCCATGAGTCGGATACCTCCAAGCTCATGTCCGCACCGTACTTCAATCTTGCAATCGACGGAATTACAAGACTTAACGAAAAGTATTAATAGAGCTTAAATTGAAAAGGGGCTGTCCTTCCTTTGGGATGGCCCCTATATCCGATTTAATACGGGAAATTTTCGGCGGTAAACATATAAGCGATAAACGCGCAGCGCACCGGCTTTGTGCCAGCGCTTGTAATGTTTTATATAGGCTGCTCATGCGCTGACGGGAGAGTCTGAAAAGGGCTTTGCCGTGAACGTATGAAGAAAGGTTCTATGAACGAAAAGTTCTGTTTAAACTGCCCTCGGGCTTTTTTGCCGGACACAAAGAATTAAAAAACAGAAAGGACGATGTCTCATGCAGGAAAACTGTGCCGTTAAAATGAGAAACATCACAAAATCCTTCGGATCGGTAGTTGCCAACAAGGATGTGTGGCTGGATATCCGAAAAGGTGAAATTCTCTCACTGCTCGGAGAAAACGGCTCCGGAAAAACAACGCTGATGAACATGCTGTCGGGTATCTACTACCCGGATTCCGGAGAAATTTATGTAAACGATGAAGAGGTTACGATCTCGTCGCCTAAGGATGCCTTCAAATACGGTATCGGAATGATTCATCAGCATTTCAAGCTTGTTGATGTTCTTACGGCTGCGGAAAATGTTATCCTCGGTCTTAACGAGGGCAAAAGCATTCTTGACCTCAAGGCTGTAGGCAAGAAGATCGAAGAGATCAACGAAAAGTACAGCTTCAATGTTGACCCGCAGAAAAAGGTTTATGACATGTCTGTTTCGGAAAAGCAGACACTTGAGATCGTCAAGGTTCTTTACAGGGGCGCGGATATCCTGATTCTTGACGAGCCGACGGCGGTGCTTACTCCGCAGGAGACCGAAAGGCTGTTCAACATTTTAAGAAAAATGAGAGCGGACGGAAAGGCGATCGTAATAATCACGCACAAGCTTCATGAGGTAATGGAGCTTGCCGACAGGGTTGCGGTTTTAAGAAAGGGCACGTTTGTCGGAGATATGCTTGTAAAGGATACGACGCAGCAGGAAATGACCAACATGATGGTCGGACGTCCGATTTCGCTCAATATCGACAGACCCGAGCCGGTCGATCCCGTTGACAGACTATCGGTTCAGAATCTTACCGTTGTCGACGGAGAGGGAATCAAGAAGCTTGACAATGTCACCTTCACCGCACGCGGAGGAGAGATCCTCGGAATTGCCGGAATTGCCGGCTCCGGTCAGAAGGAGCTGCTTGAGTCGATTGCCGGTCTTTGTACAGTTCAGTCCGGATCGATCAGATATACACCGAAGGACAGCGAGCCGTCCGAGCTTGTCGGCAAGACGCCGATGCAGATCAAGGACGCAGGCGTTGCTCTTGCCTTTGTTCCGGAGGACAGACTCGGAATGGGCCTTGTCGGCGGAATGGGCATGACAGAAAACATGCTTTTACGCTATTGGAGAAGGGGAAAGGGCGTTTTCATCCACCGCAAGGATCCGAATGCGCTTGCTTTACAGGTCATGAAGGAGCTTGAGGTCGTCACTCCGGATGTTGACTATCCCGTAAGACGTCTTTCGGGAGGAAATGTACAAAAGGTGCTTGTCGGAAGAGAAATTGCTTCGTCTCCGTCGGTGCTTATGAGTGCATATGCGGTTCGCGGACTTGATATAAATACCTCATATACGATATACAACCTCATGACAGAGCAGAAGAAAAAGGGTGTTGCCGTAATTTTTGTCGGCGAGGATCTCGATGTGCTTCTTGAGCTCTGCGACAGAATTCTTGTTCTTTACGACGGAAAGGTTTCCGGAGTTGTCGATGCAAGAAACGTAACAAAGGAAGAGGTTGGAATGCTAATGACAAGGTTGAACGGAAGGGGAGAGAAGTAAAATGGCAAACAAAGAAAAAAAAGCCGCGCTTTTCCACCTTGCCAAACGCAGCGATGTGCCGAAATGGCAGGTATGGACAATACGAATCGGATCGTTTTTCTTTGCGATCCTGATCGGTGCGCTGATATTCCTTTTGATCGGGAACAATCCTGTAACGGCATATTCGACGATGATAAACGGCTCGCTCGGAAAAAGCGTTGCCTTCAGGGATACGCTTAAAAACGTAATTCCGCTTCTCGGAACCGCGCTTGCGATTGCCCCCTGCTTTAAGATGCGCTTCTGGAACATCGGAGCCGAGGGACAGATCACTGCCGGTGCGATCGGCGCATCGTTTATTGCTCTTACCTTTGCAGGCAAGATGCCGTCGGCACTTCTCCTTATTCTGATGGGACTTACAGGCGCTTTGTTCGGTGCGATCTGGGCATGCATCCCGGCGGTATTCAAGGCAAAGTGGGGAACAAACGAGACCCTGTTTACACTTATGATGAACTATATTGCAATCGGACTTGTAAAATGGCTGCAGGGCGGTCCTTGGGAAGGAAAACCGGGAAGCCAGATAATTCCTAAGTTCAGCACCGATGCAGTTCTGCCGAAGGTTTTCGGCGTTCACTGCGGATGGATAATCGTTCTTGCCCTTGTAATTTTCATTTTTGTATACATGAAATATACAAAGCACGGCTATGAAATTTCGGTAATCGGAGAGAGTGTCAACACTGCACGCTATGCCGGAATGAATGTTGCAAAAATAACCGTTCGGACAATGCTTCTTTCGGGTGCGATCTGCGGACTTGTCGGATTTATGGTTGCTTCCGGAGTACATAAGACACTGTATGCGGATGTTGCAGGCGGTGTCGGCTTTACCGCGATTACCGTTGCATGGCTTGCACAGCTCAATCCGTTTGTGATGATTGTAATTTCATTTATCCTTGCGGTTTTGAGCAAGGGAGCAAGTTCGCTTCAGACATCAATGAAGGTTCCGACATCGATTTCGGATGTCATTACCGGTGTATTCCTGTTCTGCATGCTTGCATGTGAGTTCTTTATAAACTACAAGATTATAGTCAACCGGGCAAGTAAGCCGAATAAACCGAATAAAGAGGAGGTAAAGGCACAATGAGCTTTGTTACTGTCTTTAATGCTTTTATTGCACTGCTGTTCAATGCGATCCTGAACGGAACTCCGCTTATGTTCGGAACTCTCGGCGAAATTCTGACCGAAAAGTCCGGAAACATGAACCTCGGAGTTGAGGGTATGATGTATATGGGCGGAGCGTTCGGTCTTGCCGGAGCATTCTACTACGAGAAGATGGCAGGAGCCGGTGCAAGCGGATATGTTGCGGTTATTGTCGCACTTATCACGGCGTTTATTGCCGGTGCGCTTGCCGCTTTGATATACAGCTTCCTCACGATTTCACTTAGAGCCAATCAGAATGTTACCGGTCTTGCTCTTGCAATATTCGGTACCGGCGTCGGTCAGTTCGTCGGCGAATATATGAGAACAAGAGAGGGCGGATATGTTGCTATCGGAAACGGACTTAAGTCCTTTTTCCAGAGCTCGCCCTTTCCGCAGGCTCTGCGCGACATCCCGTATATAGGCAGCCTGATTTTCGGGCACAATATTTTCGTTTATCTCGGAATTGTAGTTGCAATCGTTATGGCGTTTTTCATCAACCGGACGCGCTTCGGACTGAATCTGCGTTCTGTCGGTGAGTCGCCTGCAACTGCCGATGCCGCGGGAATCAATATTACAAGATACAAGTATCTTGCTACAATAATCGGCGGAGGAATCTCTGCTATCGGCGGAATGGTCTATATTATGACGATTGCCGGCTGCGTATGGAACCACGAGGGTCTTTCCGGCGAGGGATGGCTTGCCGTTGCGCTTGTTATCTTCTGCCTCTGGAGACCGATGAACGCCGTATGGGGCTCGATGCTGTTCGGTGCACTCACGATTTTGTACCTGCGTGTCCAGCTTCCGATACCGAGCGAGATATACAAGATCCTTCCCTATGTCGTAACGGTTCTTGTCCTTGTATTTACAAGCCTCCGCAAAAAGCGCGAGGATCAGCCTCCGGCAAGCCTCGGTCTTTCCTACTTCAGAGAGGACAGATAAGAGCCGGCTGCCGTGTGGGGCAAGCCCTTTAAAGCACGGGCAGAGAGGGCTTGAAACGGTAAAGGCAGCTTGTTGCTATTTAAAACCGATTTGTGATTAAAAACCCAAAGACCGGTATTGCCGAATGGTACTGCCGGTCTTTATTAATGCTAAATATTATTTTCTGCTGTTGAAAATAAATGTCGGATGTGATACAATTATGCAGATAGAAAGCTTTGCAGATGACGCAATACCGAGCCGATGTGCAGCGGTACCGGGTAAACAGAATGCCCGGCTTGGTCTAAAGGCAAAACAGGACAAAACAAATAGAAAGCAAATCAAAACAATGCAATTTAAAAAGATATGTAATATTAACGACATTTTAAAAATAAAGAGCTATATAACCGAGTGCCGGAACCGGTTTTCGGATATGACGCTCGCGAGCCTTTTCATGTGGAGAAAGTCGTATCCGCTTGAGTACTGCATCGAAAACGACACGCTGATTTTAAAGGACGCAAACGAGGACGGGGAGCTTTCGTTCTGCTATCCGTTAGGAAACGATCCTGAGGGGGCGCTTGAAAAAGCAGAAAAATACTGCAAGGAAAGGCACATGCCGATGACGCTGCGCCTTATGGATAAGGAGACTGCAGAGAGAATAAAAAGCAGCTTTGAAGTAAGCAAGCTCGGCTTTGAAAGAAGATGGAGCGACTATCTTTATCTTGCGGAAGCGATGCGCAGCTTCAGCGGAAGAAAATATAACGGTCAGCGAAACCACCTGAACAAATTTAAAAAGCTGTACGGTGAATATCGGTATTGCGAGATAACAGAGGCTGACATTCCGGAGCTTATCTCCTTTTTTGACAGCTTTGAAAAGGAGCACGGGGTAAAGGACGGAATCGAAAGAGAAGAGTTTGCGGCTGCAAAGGAGCTTTGTTCCGTAATGTTTTCGCTTGGGCTTTTCGGGGGCTGCATCCGCGTCGGCGAAAGGATTGCTGCAATTGCTATCGGCGAGATTGTGGGAGACACGCTCTTTGTCCATGTCGAAAAGGCACTTTTGAGCTTTGAGGGCGCGTATCAGGTGATGGTCATGGAATTTGCAGCGCACCACACCGGGGGACAGGTCATATATATAAACAGAGAGGATGATTCGGGAGATGAGGGGCTCAGAACCTCGAAGCTTCAGTATCATCCGATCGAGCTGCTTGACAAGTACTATGTAAAGGCGTTTACGCTGTTCGAACGGATTTCGGCTCCGGTTTCTCTGCACGGCGGCAGGGTGACTCTTGACGAGATAAGAAAAGAGGACGGAGAGCGGTTTTTAAGGCTGTCATCGGATTTAAACAACAACAAATACTGGGGCTATGACTATCGCGAGGACGAAAAGGCGGAGGAGAGCGAAGAATATTTTCTTGAATTTGTCAAGGAGATGAAAAGGACAAAGGAGGAGTATTCGCTTGCAATTCGCGTAGGCGACGAGCTTGTAGGAGAAGCGGTTCTGCACGGTTTTGACTTTCACGGTGGGGTCGAGATCGGCTTTCGTATTCTTCCCGAATATCAGGGAAACGGATATGCGTCCGAGGCGGCAGCAC
Source organism: uncultured Eubacteriales bacterium (assembly GCA_934447715.1). GTDB lineage: Bacteria > Bacillota > Clostridia > Oscillospirales > CAG-272 > HGM12657. The sequence continues at coordinate 29,587 of CAKSER010000001.1, forward strand.
TGCTTTTAGGATATGCAAAAGATACTCTCGGTGCGTCGGTGGTTTATGCAAAGCGGTTTAAGGAAAACGAAGCATCCGGAAGATGCCTAAAAAAAGTCGGATTTATCAGAACCGGAGAGGACGAAAGATACATTTTTTATGAGTTCCGAAATCCGGAAAGCAAAGAAATCGGTTAAAAAGCACCGCTTTTATTCTTGCTTTTAAAAAAAGCAAAAGGAAATGCATTAGATATTGAAAAATTAAATATTTTTTGATAGAATACTGTTAAAAGAGTAATTGCAAGAGAATCGCACAGGCTGAATTTAATGATTATACCGGATTATACTATACGGGAGGAGAAATAAAATGGGATTAATTAAGGCAGGGATAGGCGCGCTCGGAGGAACACTTGCAGATCAGTGGAAGGAATTTTTCTACTGTGAGGCGCTTCCGCAGAATGTTCTGGTGAAAAAGGGTCAGAAGCAAATCACCGGAAGATCCTCGAACACAAAGGGAAACGATAATATAATTTCAAACGGCTCGGGCATTGCGGTTGCCGACGGACAGTGCATGATTATCGTCGAGCAGGGAAAGGTTGTCGAATTCTGCGCGGAGCCCGGAGAATTTACATGGGATTCCTCTACCGAGCCTTCACTGTTTTCAGGCAAGCTCGGAGGCTCGATTGTAAATACATTTAAAACGATTGGCAAAAGATTTGCATACGGCGGAGACACCGGAAAAGACCAGAGAGTGTACTACTTTAATACAAAGGAAATCGTTGACAACAAGTTCGGAACGGCAAATCCGGTTCCCTTCAGGGTTGTCGACAGCCGCATCGGTCTTGACATTGATGTTTCGATCCGCTGCAACGGTGTTTATTCATACAAAATCGCAGATCCGCTGCTGTTTTACACAAATGTATGCGGAAACGTAAGCGACGAATATACAAGAGACGAGATAGATTCGATGCTGAAGACCGAGTTTATTGCAGCGCTTCAGCCCTCCTTTGCAAAGCTTTCGAGCATGGAGATTCGTCCGAATCAGATCGTAGCGCACAATACCGAGACAGAGAATGCATTAAACGAGGCGCTTTCCGAAAAATGGGGCGAGCTTCGCGGACTTAAGGTTGTTTCGGTGGCGTTCGGATCTATTACGCTGCCCGAGGAGGATCAGCAGCTGATCAAGGACCTCCAGAGAAACGCCGTATACCGCGATCCTACAATGGCTGCGGCTACGATGGTCGGAGCACAGTCGGAGGCGCTCAAAACGGCAGCCGGCAACAGCGCAGGCGCCATGACCGGATTTATGGGCATGGGAATGGCAATGAATGCAGGCGGTGCTGCAAATGTTCAGAATCTCTATGAAATGGGAAGAAAGAATAACGATCAGAACAATAATCCGGCAGCATCGGCTGATAAGAAAAGCGAGTGGAAGTGCTCCTGCGGAGCAACTGCAACCGGAAACTTCTGCCCCGAGTGCGGCAGCCCCAGACCTGTTTCGGGATGGGTTTGCTCCTGCGGAGAGGTAAACAAGGGCAAGTTCTGCCAGAACTGCGGCGCAAAAAAGCCGGAGGGCACGCTGAAGTATGTCTGCGACAAGTGCGGCTGGGAGCCGGAGGATCCTGCACATCCCCCGAAGTTCTGCCCGGAGTGCGGAGACCCCTTTGACGAAAAAGACAGAGTTTGATTCTTTTAACGGTTTCAAATAACGGTTTCAAAGCCGGAATAAGCGAATAAACAGGAATACATTCCCCCTGTCGGCGGTAAATAAGTCTGTAAAACGGACTTGTTACCGTGCAGCAGGGGGATTTCTTTTGCCGATTTTAACGGTATTTTTAACAAGCTCCTTTAAAGTGCAGAGCTTTTAATCTTTATAAATTTGTATGACGGCTTGACGAAAGAAAACTTTTTGTCTATAATAAATAATGAGAACAAATTTTTTAAAAGACAACGCGAAATATTTCGGAGGGCGGAAACGGTCTGAAAAAACCGGTTAAGAAAGAAGAAATCAGTATGACAAAAGAGAACGGAAAAGAGAATACCGAAATAAAGGAAAACAAACCGAAAAAAAGCAAGCTTGCAAGGATTCTTGATGTTGCATGGAGATTTGTTGCGGCAACGCTTGCCGTTCTTGTGCTGTCGTTTGTCGGATTGCGGTCGGTAATATATCTCACAACCCAGATCACGACCGAGAACGGAATTGATGAGGGCGCATATATTCCGATCGGCGGACTGGAGCAGTATGTCCTTATACGCGGAGAAAATACAAATAATCCGGTAATAATCTGGCTGCACGGCGGCCCTGCAAACCCGGATACATATATGAGCTATACCTTCTCGAACCATCTTGTTGATAACTATACGGTTGTAGTTTGGGATCAGAGAGGCTGCGGAAGGACCTATTATCACAACAAGGACATCGACCCGGAAAACCAGACCGCGACATTCGAGCAGTCGGAAAAGGATCTTGATGAGCTTGTCAATTATATCCGCGGCAGATTCGGTAAGGACAAGGTGATTCTCGTCGGTCATTCCTATGGAACGGTTCTCGGAATAAAATATGTAAAGGATCACAGCGACAAGGTATCTGCCTATGTCGGTGTCGGGCAGTTTATAAATTCCGACTGCGAGCTTATAAGCTATGAGGATGCTTTAAGGATTGCAAAGGAAAAGGGCAAGAGCACGGTAAAGCTTGAAAAGGCATATGAAAAATACAAAAGCGACAAAACCGTAAGGAATCTGATAGAGCTGCGCACCGAAACCGCAAAATATCACAAGGCAAAGAAGAAGGCAAACACCTTCTGGATCGGTCTTGCATCCCCTTATATGAGCTGGGGAGACTTCCGCTGGGTTCTTATGCAGAACGGAGATTTAAAGCAGTATTTTGAACTTAACAGCCAGATGTTCGATTATCTTTTGAATGTGGATGTAAGGGACTTCGGCAGTGAATACGGTATTCCCGTCGGCTTTATTTCCGGCTCGTCGGACTGGGTAACTCCCGTAAAGTGCACAGAGGAATATTATGACGGAATTACCGCACCGAAAAAGGATTATAAGCTTATCGACGGCTGCGGACACAGCCCTCAGATCGATCAGCCGGAGGAATTCGGTATTATGCTTGAGGAAATGCTTGCGTCATTTCTTAACTGAATAGGCCGACAAAAAGATAAAGATTATAATAAAGAGCAGTGAAGGATAATGCTTGAAAATATTTGGAATCCGTGGCACGGCTGCAGAAAATACAGCGAGGGCTGCGAAAACTGCTACATGTATTATCTCGACTCCGAAAGGGGTCGGGACGGCAGCGAAATTTACAAGGTAAAGACGAATTTTGATCTGCCTGTAAAGAAGACTCGTGACGGACAGTACAAAATCAAAAGTGGGTCAACCGTTCATGTGTGCATGACAAGCGATTTCTTTTTAGAGGAGGCTGACGCATGGAGAAATGACGCGTGGAACCTGATTAAAAGCCGTCCGGATCTTAAATTCTGGCTCCAGACAAAGCGCGCAAGCCGTGTTAAAGACTGTTTACCCTGCGATTGGGGTGACGGATGGGAAAATGTCAGCCTTTGCATAACTGCGGAGAACCAGAGGTGCGCAGACGAGCGGATACCGATTCTTCTTTCGCTTCCGTTTGCCGAAAAAAACATCATGTGTGCCCCGATGATCGGAGAAATTACGCTTGACCGGTATTTAAAAACCGGCATGATAAAAAAGGTTTTGGTTGACGGAGAAAATTATGAAGGAACAAGATGCCTTTATTATGAATGGGTGAAAAGGCTGTATGACGAGTGCCTTGAAAACGGTGTGAGCTTCGACTTTGTAGGCACCGGCAACCGCTTTATAAAGGACGGAAGGGAGTACCGCATCCCTAAGGCGTATCAAAGAGTAACGGCGCTGCGCTCCGAGCTTCGGATACCGAAGATGTCTTATAATATTCCGATTCAGAAAAAATGCAGAAGCTGCAGGAGGGTAAATGTCTGCAACGGATGCAGAATGTGCGGAAAATGCGGTCCGGAATTCAGTCTGTCAAGCCGAAAAGAAGGAAAACAACCGTAAATTGCCTGTGCCGAGCGATAAAAGCTCGGATGGCATCTTCCTGAATTAAAATAAAAAAACGGCTCTCTTACCTGTGCTTTCGCTCAGAACAGAGAGCCTTTTTTGTTTTATATGATTTTCCTTTAGCTGTTGCTGTCGATATAATCGCATGCGGCAAGGGCAGCGATTGCTCCGTCGGATGCGGCGGTTGCAACCTGTCTGATCTTTTTTGTGCGGCAGTCTCCTGCAACAAAGATGCCGGATGCTTTTGTAAGACAGCTTTCGCCTGCCTCGGCATATCCGAATTTGTCAAGAGTGATCTGATCCTTGAACGGCTCGTTCTGCGGAATAAGACCGATTGCAACAAACAGTCCGTCAAGGGCAAGCTCTTCGGTTGAATCGTCGGCTGTTTTGCGGATTTTTACGCCGGAGAATGTGTCCTCTCCGAGAACCGAGTCGACAACTGCTCCGGTGATCACCCTTACATTCGTCTTCTCTGCAAGCTGATCGCAGAGCTTCTTTTCTCCTGTGAGGAAGTCGAGATTCTGGATCACAGTAACTTCGCTTGCAAGCTCGGAAAGAAGCAGTGCCTCCTGAAGTGCGGAATTGCCTCCTCCGACCACACCGACCTTCTGATTTTTAAAAAATGCTCCGTCACATACCGCACAGAAGGAAATTCCGTCACCTACGAACTTTTCCTCGTTCGGCACACCCAGCATACGGTGCTTTGCTCCGGTTGCGATTATGACGGCCTTACAATCGAAGCTGCCATCTTCGCAAATGACGGTTTTTATTTTTCCGTCGGTTATTCCGGTTACGGTTGTGTTTTCAAAATCAGCACCCTGGCTTATTACCTGATCGATAAGCTTTTCCGCAAATTCGTTTCCGGAAAGTGCCGTAAAGCCGGGGATGTTTTCGACCTTTGGGGAAAAGGTGATCTGCCCTCCGAAGGTTCCTTTTTCGATTACGAGCACGCTTTTGTTTGCGCGTCTGCCGTATACGGCGGCGGTGAGTCCCGCAGGACCACCGCCGATAATAATTATGTCGTATGTCATTTCAGATTCCCGTTTATAATGCTTTTATACGTTAAGGTACTTTTTGATGTCGGAAACGCCGGTATATTTCTGAACAACACCGTCGTTTATAACCACAAGCGTAGGAGCCTGCTTGATACCGAACTGGTGTGCCTTTTCCGGTTCGTCATTTGCATAGATCTTGTCGTATACAACTCCTGCCTTGTCAAGAAGCGCACATGCGATCTTGCAGTTCGGGCAGGTCGCTGTTGCAAAGAGGTATGTTGCACTCTCCGGCATCTTTGCTTCGCAGCTTTCACCGGTTTCTGCCTTCTTATTGCTCGGGCCGTTATGTGTAAGAACCGAGCTTTCAATGTTATAAACCTTGCGGTCCAGATATTCCTGTGCCTTACCGTCGTTCCAGTTCTTTACCGGGCGATAATAGCCTGTGATGCGGCTGTAAACCTCTGTTACCGATCCGCATTCCGGGCAAACCTTCTGCTCGCCGGAAAGATAACCGTGATTGCGGCATATCGAATAGGTCGGAGAAAGCGTGTAGTACGGAAGCGTATAGTTTTCTGCAATCTTGCGGACAAGCTTTGCTGCTGCCTGCCATGTCGGAAGCTTCTCTCCGAGGAATGCATGGAATACCGTTCCGGAGGTGTAAAGCGTCTGCAGTCTGTCCTGAATGTCGAGAGCCGAGAAGATGTCCTCGGTATATCCGACAGGAAGGTGAGAGCTGTTTGTATAATACGGAGCGTTATCTGTTCCGGTGGAAGCCGTAATGATATCGGGATATCTCTTAAGATCGTGTTTTGCAAGGCGGTATGCGGTTGATTCCGCAGGGGTTGCCTCGAGGTTGTAAAGATCTCCGTAGAGCTCCTGATAATCCGACAGACGCTCGCGCATATGATTTAAAACATCAGCCGTAAAGTCCTGAGACGTTTTGTCTGTCAGATCCTTGCGGATCCATTTTGCGTTGCGGCAAGCCTCGTTCATTCCGACAAGACCGATTGTCGAGAAGTGGTTGTTGAAGGTCCCGAGATAGCGCTTTGTGTACGGATACAGACCGTTGTCGAGAAGATTTGTTATAACATTGCGCTTGATCTTGAGCGATCTTGCGGCAATATCCATAAGCTTGTCAAGACGTGCATAGAAGTCAGCTTCGTCCTTTGCAAGATATGCGATTCTCGGCATGTTGATCGTTACGACACCGACAGAACCTGTAGACTCGCCCGATCCGAAAAATCCTCCGGATTTCTTGCGGAGCTCGCGAAGGTCGAGACGCAGGCGGCAGCACATCGAACGAACGTCGCTCGGCTCCATATCCGAGTTGATATAGTTTGAAAAATAGGGCGTGCCGTATTTTGCGGTCATCTCGAACAGAAGTCTGTTGTTCTCGGATTCCGACCAGTCAAAGTCGCGTGTGATCGAATATGTGGGGATAGGATACTGGAAGCCGCGTCCGTTTGCGTCACCGTCGATCATGATCTCGATAAACGCCTTGTTTACCATATCCATTTCCTTCTGGCAGTCCTTGTACTTGAAGTCGACCTCCTTGCCGGAGACGATGCAGTTAAGCTCTGCAAGGTCGTGCGGAACCGTCCAGTCGAGGGTAATGTTGGTAAACGGAGCCTGTGTACCCCAACGTGAAGGGGTGTTTACGCCGTAAACGAACGACTGAACGCACTGCTTGACCTCCTTGTAGCTGAGGTTATCGATCTTTACAAACGGTGCAAGATAGGTGTCGAACGACGAGAAGGCCTGTGCGCCTGCCCATTCGTTCTGCATGATTCCGAGAAAGTTTACCATCTGGTTGCAGAGGGTGGAAAGGTGAGATGCGGGTGAAGATGTGATCTTACCCTCGACACCGCCGAGTCCTTCCTGAATAAGCTGCTTAAGTGACCAGCCTGCGCAGTATCCGGTGAGCATCGAAAGGTCGTGGATGTGGATATCCGCGTTTCTGTGAGCGTCTCCGATCTCGTCATCGTATACCTCGGAGAGCCAGTAGTTTGCTGTGATTGCTCCGGAGTTTGAAAGGATAAGACCTCCGACCGAATAGGAAACGGTTGAGTTTTCCTTAACGCGCCAGTCATTTATCTTGAGGTAATTGTCGACGATCTTCTTATAGTCAAGATAGGTATTGCCGACGTTGCGAAGATTCTGGTGCTGACGGCGGTAGATGATGTATGCCTTTGCAACATCCTCATAGCCTGCCTTGCCGAGTGTCGACTCGACACTGTCCTGAATGTTTTCGACCGTAATAAGATCATCCTTTACCTTGCCCTCAAAGTCTGCCATGACCCTTAAAACGAGCAGGTCTATTCCGTCGGGATGATACTGCCTGTTGCAGGCATCAAATGCCTTTATAATGGCATCCTTGATTTTGTTTAGATTGAAATCAACAACCGAACCGTCTCTTTTTTGTACTCTGTACATTGCCTTTTCTCCTCACTGTTTATATATGAATTATTTTATCCTAAAATATGATCGCTCGTACAGTATAGCATATATATTGTGATTAGTCAAGAGCAAAATACAATATATTGTGTTTTTTTCTTAAAAATTATATTCCCCTGAGCTTTGCTGCCGGAACAAAAGCAGATGCAGCCTTTTCCATTTCGAAAAGAACATCCTCACTTGGTGCGGAAAGGGGCATGCCGCCGATAAGATTGTCGCTTTCTACAAATGGCTGAATAAAATATTTTTTTGCGCCCTGTATCCATTCTCCGATTTTTTTAATATCCGATACCGTATGCAATTCGGCTGTTACGGTTGTTCTGAATTCAAAATCAATATCCGAGCTTAAAAGTATATTTATGCTTTTTTCAATCTTCGGCAGGATATTTTCGCTTACCCCTGCGGTCTTTGCGTATTTTTCCTTTGAGTTTTTAATGTCCATTGCAACATAGCTTATATTTCCGCCGTCTATAAGCTCAAGGAGCCTTTCGGGAAGCGAGCCGTTTGTGTCAAGCTTTATATCATACCCAAAGTCTTTTACCTTTTTTATGAACTCCTTTATATCCGGCTGAAGCAGCGGTTCTCCGCCCGAAATGCAGACGGCATCAAGCAGACCTGCACGCTTTTTAAGAAAGGAAAGAACCTCATCCTCTGGGATTTCCTCGTCATTTCTTAAGGAGGTTACAAGCGGAGCGTTGTGGCAAAAGGGGCAGCGGAGATTGCATCCGCCGGTGAATATTGTGCAGGCAACCTTTGACGGATAGTCAAGCAGGGTCATTTTCTGCAAGCCGTGAATTGTCATATCAGCCTCCCGGGCGACGCACTTTTATGCCGTCTTTGCCCTTTTTTACTTATTTAACAAAATCAAATTCAAAATCGTAAATGCTGACGGTGTCCCCGTCCTTGCAGCCGGCTTCCTCGAGCTTTTCGATCAGACCGCTGTTTTTAAGCACCTTTTGGAAGTACCGAAGGGAATCGCGGTCCTCGAAATTGACCGATCCGACAAGCCTCCAGAGCCAGTCTGCCTCGACTGTGTATTTTCCGTCCTCAACCTTAATATCGACGTCATAGCTCTTTTCTGTTTCAACCGTTTCGGGAATGTAGTCCGCCTCGTATACGGTAAGCGGCGGAAGCTCCTTCAATCTATCCGAAACGGCAGAAATCATTTCCTTTATATTATGACCTGTTACAGCCGAAACATATATAAGCTCTGTTTTGTTTTCTGAGGCGTATTTTTCAAGCGCCGAAAGAAGCTCCGGGTCGGATGCGCAGTCATATTTGTTTCCGATTATAATCTGCGGACGTGAGGCAAGCTCCGGGCTGTATTTTTCAAGCTCTGAATTGATAAGCTCGATGTCCTCGATCGGATTGCGTCCGGAAAGACCGGAAATGTCTACAACATGCAGAAGAAGTCTGCATCTGTCTACATGGCGAAGGAACTTGTGTCCGAGTCCAGCGCCCTCCGATGCTCCGCTGATTATTCCGGGGATATCTGCTGCTACAAAGCCGGTTCCGTCTCCGGTCGAAACAACTCCGAGCGACGGGGAAAGAGTTGTAAACTCGTAGTTTGCTATCTTGGGCTTTGCCGCGCTGACAGATGCAAGCAGCGAGGACTTTCCTACGTTCGGAAGACCCACAAAGCCGACATCTGCAAGCATTTTAAGCTCTAAAATGACGGTCTTTTCCTCTCCCTTGATTCCGCTTTTTGCAAATCTCGGGATCTGTCTTGTCGGGGTCGCAAAATGCTTGTTTCCCCAGCCGCCTCTTCCGCCCTTGCAAAGGACAAACGGCCCTCTTTCGGACATGTCGCAGATTATTTTTCCGGTTTTTGCATCCTTTACGATTGTTCCGGGAGGAACAGGCAGAATCAGATCGTCGGCGTTTTTGCCGTGGAATTTCGATGCCTTCCCATCCCCTCCGTTTTCGGCTACGAATTTATGGCGGTATTTATACTTTAAAAGGGTGTTGTCGCCTGTGTCTATTACAAGGACAATATCCCCTCCGTTTCCGCCGTCTCCTCCGTCGGGGCCGCCTCTTGCGACATATTTTTCACGGTGAAAGGATACGCAGCCGTTTCCGCCGTTTCCTGCCTTTACATATATTTCGACATTATCGGTTATCATTTTCTACCTCATTTTTACTGTTTTTAATCATATCGGAAAGCTCATCAAGAGAAATGACCTTTACGCCGAGGCTCTCTGCCTTTGAGAGCTTAGAGCCTGCCTTTTCTCCGGCAAGCAGATAGTCTGTTTTCTTTGAAACGGAGGAGATCACCTTTCCGCCGTTCTTTTCTATATAATCGGATGCCTCGTCGCGCGACATGCCGGAAAGCGTGCCGGTTATTACAAACGAGAGCCCCGAAAGAGCGCCTCCCTCGGCCTCTGTGCGGTCTGCCGTTACCTTTACACCGCATTCCTCAAGGCCCGAAACGAGCACTCTTGTCTGCGGATGCGAAAAGAACGCGACAATGTTTTCGGCGGTTACAAGACCGATGTCCTGAAGCTCTGTAAGCTCTTCTTCTTTAAGCGTAAAGAAGCGCTCGATATCGGAAAATGCCTTTGCCAGCGTTTTTGCTGCCTTCGAGCCGACCTGATGAATTCCGAGAGCGCATAAAAGCCTTTCAAGGCCTCGGCTCTTCGATGCTTCAAGCGCAGATATCAGATTTTTGGCGGATTTTTGTCCCATCCGGTCAAGACCGGCAAGCTGATTTTCGGTCAGTCTGTAAAGATCGGCATAGTTTTTTACGAGCTGCTTTTCGCAGAGAGTGTTTACAAGGGCTTCTCCGAGACCGTCGATATCCATTGCCTCCTTTGAGGCAAAATGCATTACATTCCTTGAAAGCTGTGCCGGGCAAGAGGAATTTGTACAGCGGATTGCCGCTTCGTCCTCATCACGCATGACCGGCTCTTTGCAGGAGGGGCAGATTGTCGGGAACTGATATTTCTTTTCGTTTCCGGTTCTTTTCTTTTCATTTACCGAGACGATCTCCGGAATGATGTCTCCGGCTTTCTGGACAAACACGGTGTCGCCGATACGAATGTCCTTCTTTTCGATGAAATCGTAATTGTGAAGCGTCGCACGGCAGACCGAGGTTCCTGCAAGCCTTACCGGCTCCAAAATCGCATTCGGGGTAAGAACTCCGGTTCTTCCGACGTTTACCACAATGTCGATCAGCTTTGTTTCTTTTCTTTCGGGTGGGAATTTATATGCAACAGCCCATTTCGGTGTGTTTGCGGTGCTTCCGATCTCCTCGCGCCTTGAAAGGAGGTTTTCCTTTATTACAACGCCGTCGATATCATACTCCAAGCTGTCGCGAAGCTCGCCTATCAGCTTGATCTGCTTGATTATTTCATCGGTTCCGCTTATGGTTTTCCTAAGCGAAATCGTGTTGAAGCCGAGATCTTTTATAAAGTCCAGCGTCTCGTCGTGCTTTGTAAAGGATTTGTCGCAGTATTGCAGATTGAAAACGAAGATATCAAGCCCTCTTTTGGCGGTGATTGCAGAATCGAGCTGCCTTAATGAGCCTGCTGCGGCATTTCTCGGATTGGCAAACTCCGGTTCTCCGTTTTCTCTGCGTTTTTCGTTTAATGCCTCAAAGCTTTTTTTCGGCATATATACCTCGCCTCTTACCTCGAGCGTTCCTTCGTAAGGAATGGTAAGCGGAATGCTCCGTATAGTGCGTATATTTGCCGTTACGTTTTCGCCTGTGACTCCGTCTCCCCTTGTTGCTCCTCTTACAAGCCTTCCGTTTTCATATCTTAACGCGACGGACAGTCCGTCGATCTTTGCCTCGACCGAAAAAACATCGTCCTTTCCGGTGCGCTCGATATAGTCGGTAAGCTCCTCAAACGAAAAGACATCTGTAAGGCTTCCGAGCGGAATTGTGTGTGTAACCTTTTCGAATTTATCAAGAGCCTTTCCTCCGACCCTGTTTGTCGGCGAATTTTCGCTGTAGAACTCGGGATGATCGTCTTCAAGCCTTTTAAGCTCGTAAAACATCATGTCGTAGTCATAGTCGGAGATCTGTGGGCTGTCCTCGACATAATACTTGTATGAGTGGTATTCGAGCTTTTTTCTAAGCTCGTCGATTCTGCTTTTTATATCATTCATGCTATCACCCCGACTTTTAAATTACGGCAATCAAAAATAATAAAAATAATCCGAAAACATTATTTCCCTGTTTGGTTGACATTCAAACAGAATGTTGATATAATAAATATGTTCAAAAAAACTGAAAAATGCAGCGGCAAATCGGCAAATATGCACCGATGAAACCGTCTGAGGCTGTGATTCTGTCCTTAGAGCGTCGGCAGATCACTACTTTAAACTTACAGTAGTATACCATATTGTTGATATGTTTTCAAGGGAGATGATAATATTATTATTACGGTTGACAGACTGGAGGGAGAGCTTGCCGTCTGTCTTGACGATAAAGAGGAGCGTGTCTATGTTATTCCTCAGAGCGAGATCGGCTTTGACATTTCCGAAGGAGATGTGCTGTCTGTAAGCTTTGAAAAAAGAGACGATCTTAAAAAAACGGCAGAGGACGAAATAGCAGACCTTTTTGAAAGACTGAAAAACAGAGAATAAGCAAATATATACCGATATTAAGATCAATTCAGATAAACGAAAGGACGAAAAAATGAAAACTAAAGCGGTTAGACTTTACGGAAAGAACGACCTTCGTCTTGAGGAGTTTGAGCTTCCGGAAATTAAGGATGACGAAATACTTGCAAGGGTTATTTCCGACAGCGTATGCATGTCCACACATAAAGCTGCTCTTCAGGGAGAGGATCACAAAAGGGTTCCGAAGGATATTGCAGAAAATCCGGTAATTGTAGGCCATGAATTCTGCGGAACGATAGAAAAGGTCGGCTCGAAATGGCAGGGTAAATATAAGGCAGGCGAAAAGTTCTCGATTCAGCCGGCGCTTAATTACAAGGGCTCGCTTGCAGCCCCCGGCTATTCCTACAGATATATCGGAGGAGATTCGCAGTATATCATTATTCCGAACGAGGTAATGGAGCTCGGATGTCTGCTTCCGTACAGCAACGAGGCGTTCTTCTACGGATCTCTTGCGGAGCCGGTTTCCTGCGTTGTGGGCGCATTCCACGCAAACTATCACACAACGGCAGGAAGCTATGTACATAAGATGGGAATTGTCGAAGGGGGAAATCTTGCGATTCTTGCAGGAGTCGGTCCTATGGGACTTTCCGCAATCGACTATGCGATAAACGGTCCGATAAAGCCGAAGCTGCTTGTCGTTACCGACATCGATCAGGCACGTCTTGACAGAGCCGCAACGATTCATACTGAAGAAAAGGCAAAGGCAAACGGAATAGAGCTTCACTATGTCAATACCGGCAATGTTGAAAATCCTGTTGAGCTTCTGCTTTCATACACAGAAGGCAAGGGCTATGACGATGTATTCTGCATGGCTCCGGTAAAGCCGGTTGTAGAGCAGAGCGATGCGATTCTCGGCAGAGACGGCTGCCTCAACTTCTTCGCAGGACCGACAAAGACCGAATTTTCGGCAATGTTCAACTTCTATAATGTTCACTACAATTCCACGCATGTTGTCGGAACAAGCGGAGGAAACACAGCCGATATGCTTGAGTCGCTTAAGCTGATGGGTGAAGGAAAGCTCAACCCGGCGGCTATGATTACTCATATCGGCGGAATGAATGCGGTTATCGACACGGTAATCAACCTTGACAAGATTCCGGGCGGAAAGAAGCTTATTTATACCAATATCGATTTTCCGCTTACGGCGCTTGCCGACCTTGAAGAGGCAGGAAAGAACTGCCCGATCTGTGCCGAGCTTGATAAAATTGTAAAAGCAAACAACGGGCTTTGGAACGGAGAGGCAGAGAAATATCTCCTCGCAAACGCAAAGTCGATATGATTTTGAAAGGGGTTTTTGAAAATGACTAATATAGATACACTCGTTGAGTTTTCAAACAGATACGGTTCACAGACCGATTATGTTGTCGCAGGAGGCGGAAACACATCCTACAAGGATTCAAAAACGCTCTATGTAAAGGGCTCGGGCAAGGCTCTTGCGACTATAGATGCGGACGGCTTTGTAAAGCTTGACCGCAGGGCGCTCGACTCGATGATGACAAAGAAGTATTCAAGAGACGAGCAGAAAAGGGATGCCGAGGTGCTTTGTGACATGATGTCGGCAAGAGCTGCAGGCGAAGAGGGCAGACCGAGCGTAGAGGCTCTTTTGCACAATCTTTTTCCGCAGAAATATGTCCTTCATGTTCATCCGGCAATCGTAAACGGTGTTACATGCTCGAAAAAGGGCAAGAGCACGGTAAAGAAGCTCTTCCCGGATGCGGTATGGTCAGAGACGACAAAGCCGGGCTATACCCTTGCTGTTGCATGCAAGAAGAAGCTTGATGCATATAAAAAGGCAAACGGCAAAAACGCCAATCTTCTGTTCCTTGAAAACCACGGAGTTTTCTTTGCGGCAGACAACAAAACGGCTCTTGACAAGCTTGTAAAATCGGTTGTAGAAAAGATTTCCGCTCCTGTAAAGCACACTCCGGACTTTACTGTAGATCATGGCTGTGTCGAAAAGGCTGTAGAGCTTATGCCTGCGGTCAGAATGGTATATGCTGCCTGCACCGGCGCTCCGGACGGCACGGCAATTGTTACATGCGCTTTGGGAAAGGATGTTCTTTCCTTCGATCCCACAACCGCGCCCGCAACACCGGACCATATCGTTTATGCAAAGAGAAAATATCTTGTAATCGACAGCGATATATCGGTCGATGAGCTTAAAAAGGCATTTGCAAATTTCGTTTCCGAAAACGGATATGCGCCTAAGGTTGTCTATGTAAACGGTGTCGGCGCATTCTGCTGCGGAAAGACAAAGAAGGAAGCCGATATTGTAAAGGAAATTTTTATCGACCTTGTCAAGATCACCGTATACGCAAAATCGTTCGGCGGATATCAGGGTCTTTCTGAGGAATTTATCACCTTTATTGCAAACTGGGAGACAGAAAAATACCGTTCAAGCGTCAGCCTTTCAAAGGCAGCCGCAGGGCGTCTTGACGGAAAGGTTACGATTGTAACCGGAGCAGCACAGGGCTTCGGAAAGGGAATTGCAGAGCAGATGGCAGCCCAGGGAGCGTATATCGTTGTTGCGGACATGAACTACGAGGGCGCCGTTCAGACTGCTTCGGAGCTGCCGTATGCCACGGCTGTAAAAACGAATGTTTCGGACGAGGAATCGGTCAAAGCGCTTATTGAAAAGACGGTGCTTGAGTACGGCGGACTTGATGTGTTCGTAAACAATGCCGGAATTGTAAGAGCCGGAAGCCTTGAGGAGATGACAAAATCGAACTTTGAGCTTGTCACCGCCGTAAACTACACGGCATACTTCATCTGCGCAAAATATGCAGTAAAGCCGATGAAGATTCAGCACAGCGCCGCTCCCGAGAGATTTTTTGATATAATTCAGATCAACTCCAAATCCGGACTTGCGGGATCAAACAAGAATTTTGCATATGCAGGCTCGAAATTCGGAGGACTCGGTCTTACACAGAGCTTTGCGCTTGAGCTTGCGCCGTTCAATATCAAGGTCAATGCGGTTTGCCCCGGCAACTTCCTTGACGGACCGCTGTGGACAGATCCGGTAAAGGGACTTCTTGTTCAGTATCTGAACGCCGGAAAGGTTCCGGGCGCAAAGACGACCGACGATGTTCTGAAATTCTATGAAAGCAAGGTTCCTCTTAACAGAGGATGCCGGATCATGGATGTTGCTCGCGCTATTATGTATATAGTCGAGCAGGAGTATGAGACCGGACAGGCGATCCCTGTTACCGGCGGTCAGGAAATGCTCAACTGATTTCAGCTTATACCTTATAAATAATAATTTGGAAGGGCTTCGGCGGCACCGAGTCTTCTGTGCCGCCGATTAAGTATTATTATGAACGTTACGGAACTGAAGAAACTGATAGAAAGCGGGACCCTGCCTGAAGTCAAAAGAACTCATTATATAAACAACCATATTCACACCTGCCATTCGTTCTCGCCCTATACTCCGACGGATGCTGTTTATACCGCGTATATAAACGGTCTTGCAACTGCCGGAATTATGGATCACGACACGACAAACGGTGCAAGAGAGTTCCTTGCGGCAGGCAAGCTTCTTAACATGCCGGTTACCTGCGGAGTGGAATGCAGGGTTGATGTATCTATGACCGCGCTTAACGGAAAAAGGGTAAACAACCCGGATCAGCTGTCTGTTGCATATGTTGCAATGCACGGCATACCGCACCAAAATCTTGAAAAGGTTGACGATTTCTTTAAGCCCTACAGGGTACAAAGAGGAATACGCAACCGCAAGATGGTGGAAAATATCAACAGACTTCTTTCGCATCTTAATATCAGCATTGATTATGATAAGGATGTTCTTCCGCTTTCTGTTTCAACTGTCACAGAAAGGCACATTCTTTTTGCGCTTGCAAAAAAGCTTACCGCAAAATACCGCACGCCGGAGGAGATCGTCGGATTTATCAAAAACGATATGAAGATTGCTCTTTCCTCAAAAGCGGAGGCGAATATCCTTTCGGGAAGGGAGACTCCGCAGTTTTACGAGTACGATATTCTCGGGGTTCTTAAGTCCGACATGGTTGAAAAGTTTTATGTTCCGGCGACAGCAGAGCTGCCGAAGCTTCCGGATTTTATCGACATGGTAAAGGAGTACGGCGGAATTTCCGCATATGCATATCTCGGAGATGTCGGAAGCTCGGTTACGGGAGACAAAAAGGCGCAGAAGTTCGAGGATGATTATATTGATACGCTTTTTGAGGTAATAAAGGAGTACGATTTCGATGCCGTAACCTTCATGCCGACAAGAAATACCAAAGAGCAGCTTGACAGAATCATGAATATGTGCAAAGAAAACCACCTTTTCCAGATCAGCGGTGAGGATATCAATTCTCCGAGACAGAAATTCGTCTGCCCGGCGTATGACGATCCGAAGTTTGCACATCTTATTGAAGCTGCGTATACGCTTATTAAGTACGAACAGACAGCCGAAAAGAGCATTGCAAAAGCAAGAGAGCTTATCAAGGTCTGATTTTACATTTAAAACAGCATAAAAAGCAGAAGCTATAAACAGATGGAAAATTTAAAGCTGTGGGCAAACGGTGCGCCGGGATATTCTCCCGAGCTTGGACCGGAGCCTGATCTTACGCCGTTTATCCTTGAAAACGGAAAGGAAAACGGCTGTATAATTGTTTGCCCGGGTGGGGCATATATTTTAAGAGCAGAGCACGAGGGCAGTGTGATTTCAAAAAAGCTGAACGAGCTCGGAATGTCCTCATTTGTCCTTAACTACCGCGTAAATCCGTATCACTACCCGTATATAACCGCAGATGTTATAAGAGCGGTAAGATATGTAAGATACAACGCAAAGCGTTTTAATATCGATCCGGACAGAATAGGAATTCTCGGCTTTTCCGCCGGTGGACATCTTGCCGTTTCCTCGGCTGTGATATGGAACGAGCCGGATATACTTGAAGGCTATCAAGCGGATGATATTGATCGTGTGTCGGCAAGACCCGATTTTCAGGTGCTTTGCTATCCTGTGGTCTCGCTTGCCGAAAACACGCACGAGCTTACACGGAAGGTAATTGTCGGGGATGCAGCCGACCCTGACAGGCTTATAAAAAGGCTGTCGGGAGAGCTGAATGTAACAAAGGACTCTCCGCCTGCCTTTATCTGGTCGACGGCAAACGATCCGGTTGTTCCGGTGAGCAATTCGGTAAATTATGCATCCGAGCTTATTAAAGCCGGGGTTCCGTGCGAGCTTCATATATTCCCGGACGGACCTCACGGTCTCGGGCTTGGAATAAAGGATGAAAAAGCCGGAATTCAAAGTGACAACGACAGCGTAAAGCAGTGGATGCCGCTTTTAAAGACGTTCCTTGTTAAATACGGCTTTTTAAGATAAGGGGACAGCTATGTTTGAGACAATAAAGGAAATTCTTTCGGATCAGCTCGGAATCGCATGCGACATGATCGACGAAGACAGCAGCCTTTTCCGCGATTTAGTGGCGGATTCGCTTGATATCGTGGAAATTGTGATGGCTCTTGAGGCTGCGTTTGCAATTACAATACCGGAAAGCGACTATGACAGCCTTTCTGATGTAAAAAGCATCTCGGATTATATAAGAGCAAGGCTTGACGAGCCGGAAGAGCAGCAATAAAACGCAAAAATATAAAAACCAAAAACAAACCGATAAAAACAATAAAAACTGATAGGAAACCAATTAATGAAAAAGCTAATTTCAATACTGCTTGCGGCAATTGTTCTGTTGTCCTTTGCTGCCTGCAACAACAAAACAGATTCGGATGGAAAATCCGATGAATCGACCTCGGATGACAGCCAGGGCGAATATGTGCGCGACGAGAAGCTGTACAGCACGATTGTTGCGGAAAATGACTATTTTAAAATGAACGCTGCAGAGGCGGCATATATTGTCTACTCAAATTACAGCAGCTACATGACACAGATGTACAGCCTGCTCGGAATGCTCGGTCTTTCTTTTGATTCGAACAAGACACTAAGAGAGCAGTATTACAACGAAAGTGATAAGATTACATGGTTTGACTACTTTGTTTCCCTGTCGACCGACAATATAAAGGATACTTTTGTTGTTGCATCTCTTGCTAAGGTAAACGGGCTCGAGATAGGCGAGGATGGCAAAAAGAGTATTGAAAGCTACAGAAAAACTCTGATGGATCAGGCAGAAAAAAACGGATATACCTCGCTTGACAAGTATGTAAGCGACGAGCTTTGCAAGGGCATGGGCTTTGATGCAATCGAAGATGTAATAACTCTTCAGCTTTACGCATCGGCATATTATAACGATTTTACAAACAAGCTCAAGGCAGGCTATACCGATGAGGATTATGAAAAATATATAAAGGAAAATCCGGATTCGGTAAAGGATATAAAGCACGAGTATACAAGAAACGTAAGACATATTCTTTTCCTTAACGATACCTACGGCTCTGCCGACAAGGCAGAGGAAAAGGCAAAAGAGGTTTACGAGGAGTGGAAAAAGAACGGCTCCTCTCTTGACGAGTTTATAAAGATTGCAAAGGAGCAGTCGGAGGATCCCGGCTCAAAGGAATCCGGAGGCCTTTATGAAAACGTTTATGAGGGACAGATGGTGTCGCAGTTTGAAGACTGGGTGTTCGATGACGCAAGAAAAGAGGGGGATACCGGAATAGTTCTTACCGATTACGGCGCGCATATTATGTACTATGTCGGCGAAAGCGATAAAAAAAGCGCCCCGTTTATCGTGCAGAAGAGCATGATCTCGGACGATTACAAAAAGCATCTTGAAGAAAACAAGCAGTACGAGCCGAAAATTTACGAGGACGGATTTGACGCAATTCCGTAATCTGACAGGGCAAACTAAAAAAGCCCTTCCGCAAGAGCATATTTAAATGCTTTTACGGAGGGGCTTTTAAAATTGCTTTTTAATTGCTGCTTTTAAGATTATTTTTCAAGCAGCTTTTTAATGCATGCAATCCTTGCACAGGTGCAAAGCATATCGGAAGCGAGCTTAAGTTCGTCAAGCGACGGGTATGTAGGTGCGATTCTGAGATTTCTGTCGCGAGGATCCTTCCCGTACGGGAAGGAAGCACCGGCGCTTGTTATCTTGATTCCGGCATCAAGGAGCAGATCGTATGTGCTCTTTGCGGTACCGTCGAGCAGATCGAGGCTTATAAAATAGCCTCCGGTCGGCTTGCTCCATTTTGCGATTCCGAGACCGTCAAGATTTTTTTCGAAGCTGTCAAGAACGCAGGAAAACTTCGGACGGATGAGCGCGGCGTGCTGCTTCATATGCTCTGTAATTCCGTCAAGATCCTTGAAGTATCTGACGTGGCGGAGCTGATTCAGCTTGTCGTAGCCGATTGTCTGTATTGTCATATTGCTCTTGATATCCTTCACGTTCCTATCGCTTGCAGCAACAGCCGCAATTCCGGAGCCGGGGAAGGAGATCTTTGAGGTTGAAGTAAAGACATACACGATATCCTCATTTCCGAGCTTCTTTGCTTCATCAAAGATATTTGCCTGCTTTGCTGCTTCTTTTCCGAGGAAGTGAATTACATAGGCATTGTCCCAGAATATTCGAAAATCCTTTGCCTTCGGTTTAAGTGCGGCAAAACGCTTTATTACCTCGTCGGAGTAAACCGTTCCGTCCGGGTTGCTGTATTTCGGAACGCACCAGATTCCTTTTACAGCCTCGTCGCTTTCAACAAGACTTTCGACAGTATCCATGTCCGGTCCGTCTTCCTTCATCGGGACATTGATCATTTCAATTCCCAGCTTTTCGGTTACCGCAAAATGGCGGTCATAGCCGGGAACCGGGCAAAGGAATTTGACCTTATTAAGCTTGCTCCACGGTGTGCTGCCGCAGATGCCGTAGAGCATCGCGTTTGCAACCGTATTATACATGATGTTAAGAGAAGAGTTGCCGCAGACGATTACGTTTTCCTTCGGCATGCCGATAAGGTCTCCGATAAGCTTTTTTGCCTCCGGGATTCCGTCAAGCACGCCGTAGCTGCGGCAATCGGTTTTCTTTCCTGCAATGTCGATTATGCAATCCTCGGATTTTTCGAGTATTCCGAGCATGCCGACAGTCAGCTCGAGCTGATCCGAACCGGGAATGCCTCTTGACATGTCAAGCTTAAGTCCCTTTGATTTGAATTCCTCGTATTCGTTTGTCAGCGATCCGAGCTCTGCTTCAAGCTCGGACTTTGTCATAGAAAGATAACTCATTTTTAAGATCAGACTCCTTAGGATATTAGTCGAAATAATCAGAATTCCGCAGAACCTGTTGTTCTCGGGTAGGGGATTACGTCGCGGATATTCTGAATTCCGGTGACGTACATTATAAGTCTTTCAAAGCCGAGACCGAAGCCTGCGTGCTTTGTTCCGCCGTATCTGCGCAGATCGGTATAGAATGCGTAGTCGTCGGGGTTCAGACCGAATTTATCAAATGCTGCCTCAAGGAGCTCAAGACGCTCCTCTCTCTGCGATCCGCCGCAAAGCTCTCCGACGCCCGGTACAAGCAGGTCGACTGCCGCAACCGTTTTTTGATCGTCGTTTAAACGCATGTAAAACGCCTTGATATCTCTCGGCCAGTCGGTAACGAAAACAGGCTTGCCGAAATGCTTTTCGGTAAGATATCTTTCGTGCTCTGTCTGAAGATCCATGCCCCATTCAGCCGGATATTCAAACTTTTCCTTGCTGTTTTTGAGAAGCTCGATTGCTTCGGTATAGGAAACACGTACGAAATCGCTGTTTACAATATTGTTTAACCTGTCAAGCAGGGTGTTGTCGACGAATTTGTTGAAGAATTCAAGCTCGTAGGGGCATTCCTTCATGATATAGGATATCACGAACTTGAGCATATCCTCCTGGAGCTGCATGTCGTCTTTAAGATCGGCAAATGCGATCTCCGGCTCGATCATCCAGAACTCTGCGGCGTGCCTCGGCGTGTTGGATTTCTCCGCGCGGAAGGTCGGTCCGAAGGTGTAGACGTTTGCAAAAGCCATTGCAAAGGTTTCTGCACTGAGCTGTCCGGATACGGTCAGGTTTGTCGATTTTCCGAAGAAATCCTCCGAAAAGTCTACCTTTCCGTCCTCTGTGCGAGGCGGATTGTCGATATCAAGCGTTGTAATCCGGAACATTTCTCCGGCACCCTCACAGTCGGAGCCGGTAATGATCGGGGTGTGAACGTATACAAAGCCTCTTTCGTTAAAGAACTTGTGAATTGCATATGCTGCAACCGAACGTACGCGGAAAACCGCGCTGAAGGTGTTTGTTCTCGGACGGAGATGCGCGATTGTGCGTAAGAACTCCATCGAGTGGCGCTTTTTCTGTAGCGGATAGTCGGGAGTCGACATACCTTCTATATCGATTTTTGTCGCTTTGATCTCGAACGGCTGCTTTGCCTCGGGGGTAAGCTCGAGAATTCCCTCGATTACAAGAGAAGTGCCGACGTTCTGCTTGCTGATCTCCTTGTAATTATTAAGCTTTCCGTCCTCGAAAACGATTTGTAGATTCGGAAAGGTGCTTCCGTCGTTCAGCTCGATAAAACCGAACATGTTGCTTGCTCTGATCGAGCGGCACCAACCGGCGACGGTGACGTTTTTACCTGCAAACTGATCAGGTGATTTGTAAATTTCTTTGATCGTCAGCCTTTTCATGCTGTACCTCCTTGTTTTTATTGGGTTGTTGACCCGAATACATATTATATTATATTTTTTCCTATTTTGCAATAGAAAATGAAAATATAATCACAAAAAATTTCATTTTCGGTCGAAAATGAAACTTGTTATGCCCGAAAACGGCAAAAAATGAGATTAAATGTCGAATCCGGATTCAAAATTTACTTTTTCGGTGGATGTGTTCTGCTTTTCTGTGCGGCGGATTTTGCCTTAAGCGGCTGCTTTTTATCGGTTGAAAAGCCGATACGCCCGAGCTTCTTTCCGAGCTCGAAATACTCTCCGTGTGCATATGCGCAAAGACCGGCGCGGTCAAGATGCAGCCTTCCGCTCTTGTCGATAAGCGAGCTGTCGACGTTTACCGCGACAATATCGGCAATAAACATATCGTGCGAGCCCATCGGAACAATCTGTGTGACCCTGCATTCAAGAGAAAGCGGTGACTCGGCAATCATAGGTGCCGATACCTTTGATGCAGGCTCCTTTGTAAAATTGCACCTTTCAAATTTGTCAACCTTCGCCCCGGTGTATATTCCGCAGTAGTCCGCCTCTTTTGCAAGCGAGGCAGGCGTCAGGTTGATTACAAATTCCATTCTTTCCTTTATTATATTATACGAATGCCTTTTCGGTCTTACCGAGATATATGTTTTCGGCGGAATTGTGCTGATTATTCCGGTCCAGCCTATCGTAATGATGTTCGAGCTTGTCATATCGCCACAGGTTACCATGACTGCCGGAACAGGCGCAGTTAGCGCACCGCCGTCCCATGTGACCTTGCCCATTACTTGAGCTCGTTCTTTTCAAGCTCACAAAGCATATCGACGCGAGCCTGATGGTGTCCGCCCTCAAAACTTGCATTAATGAATGAATCGAGAATGTCGCAGGCAAGTCCGACACCGACAATATGTGCGCCCATGCAGAGAACATTTGCATCGTTGTGCATCCTTGTAAAGCGTGCGCTTCTTGTGTCTGCGCAAAGTGCTGCTCGAATGCCGCGGTGCTTGTTTGCCGCCATGCTCATTCCGACACCGGTGGTGCAGAGAAGAAGCCCGAGCTCGGATCTTCCCTCGGTAATCTCCTTGCAGACCTTGTCGGCATATACCGGATAGTGAACCGATTCGGTTGTATAGGTTCCGAGATCGTTATATGCAATGTTGTTTTCTTCAAGGTGCTTTTTAAGCTGCTCCTTAAGCTCAAGAGCTCCGTGATCGCATCCGATTGCGATCGGCTTTGTTATTTTAGCTGACATTGTTCTTCCTTTCTGCTTGATTGTTTTGCCGATTTGATTTTCCCCGGCATTATTTTTCGTTCGGTTATTTATTTGCGGATTCCTTTTCGTTTTTCATTCTTTCCGCCTGAGACGGGCGAAGATATATAGGGCTTAACGAAATGTCGCTGTAGATATTTCTGTTTTCAAGAAAGCTGTTGTATGCGCAAAGAGCGCAGGAAAAGCCGTTCTGATATTTTAAAAGCTCCGGTGTTTTTTTGATGTTCGGATTGCCCTTTGTAGCTTCTATGAGAATGTCGCTTCCTCCGCCGCATATATAGATCGGCTTGCCGGAGAAGTCTTCCTCAAGCTCCTTTGCAAGCTCATCCTTTGAGATCATTCTGTCGCCGCAAAGCCTTGTGATTTTGCCGTCCCTGCACTCAAAAAGAGCGTTGTAAAGCTGATTTCTTCTTGCGTCCATCGAGGGGCAGATTATTCCGTTGAAAGCGACAAAATTGTACGCAAGCGCTTCGGTTGCGGAAAGCCCGATGCACGGCTTGCTTTTGCCGAATGCAAGACCCTTTACGGTCGATACGCCGATTCTTACCCCGGTAAACGAGCCGGGACCGGCGGTGCAGGCAAAAATGTCGATGTCGTCATATGAAAGATGAGCGCTTTTCATCAACTGCTCGATCATCGGCATGAGCGTTTCGCTGTGCGTAAGCCCCGCCTTAAGCGAGGACTGACCGATGAGCTTGTCTCCGTCTGAAATGCCTGCGCATGCGGTGGTTTCCGCTGTGTCTATTGCAAGAATAATCATTTGTCCTGAACCTCGCTTATAGTGATTTTTCTGCTGTTTTCTCCGGTCTTGACGATTGTGACCTTGATATAGCTTCCCGGGAGTGCAAACGGCACGTTTTCGCACCATTCCGCCGCGATCATGCACCGGTCATAGTCGTAAAAGCCGATCGAGTAGAGGTCGTCCTCGCTTGTGATTCTGTACATGTCAAAATGGCACAGTTTGCATCTGTCTCCCTGATATTCGTTTACAATATTATATGTCGGACTGCATACATGAGCGTTTGGCGCAATAACCGATGCAAGCCCACGTATAAAAGCGGTTTTTCCGGAGCCGAGATCGCCGTACATTGCAATAAAAGAGTACGGCTTGTTTTCGCGAAGCAGTCTGTCTGCAAGCTCCGCGCCGATTTTTTCTGTATCGTTTACCGATGATGAGATCTTTTCTGAATACATCATATGCTTCCTGCTGAAAATATTAATACATTATTGTATTCTATCATAAAATGAAGCGTTTGAAAAGGAGAAAAGGAAAAAAATAAAAAAAGCATAAGAAAATCTTTACTTATTTTAAAAAGTATGGTATACTCAAAAAGTAACCGCCTTTAGCTCAGTTGGATAGAGTATCAGATTCCGATTCTGGGGGCCGCAGGTTCGAATCCTGTAGGGCGGGTGGAAAAGCACTTACATTGTGGGTGCTTTTTTTATATAATTCACAATCAAATTCGGCACTGTTGACATTTATATGGTATTGATGTATAATTTTAGATGGTTGAATGCAGGAATGCAGCGTGTCTATCTGTCAAATCGAACAGCTTTAAAAGGAAAAGGAAATGGATATAGAAAAGATCTGTGAGATACTAAAAATTGTTATTTTGATCGCCGGATGTGCTTGTGCACTGTATGCCTTAATCAAAATGATAATCCTGATGACCGCCGACCGACGCGATTATAAAAAATCTCAGTATTATCAGGATACGAAGGAAAAGTACACGCCCGGATGCTCTTTTGTGATAAAGCCCTATGAGGCAATAAAGAGGGAAAGTCTTCCAATCATTTTTTACCGTAATCCTTCCGAACGCGAAACGGGATACGGCTTTTATGTATATAATGACGCTCTTATATATGAAGGCGAAGCGGAGTTTGACGAAGCATCAAACAAGTGGGTTATAAGGGCAGATAATGATGAATGCTCCGATTTGCAGGAGGCAGTTAATGCGCGTATTGCAGAGTGCAACGCTTCTCTTAAAATGCAGGTGTGCAGCAGGGCGGCTGTTATTGTTGATGACGAGCTTCTTAAAAAGCACCCGGATGCGGAATTTGATAATATCAGGCTTGTTCCGTGGGACGGAGAAAAAATCGAGGATGCGTTAAGGGCAGTTGTTGAGTCGGATTTCTGATGCGAATATCCGATGATTTGCCGATGCCGATCCGATTGTAAACCAAATGGTTTTGAAAGGAAAAAAGAATGAATACAAAACAGGTTTCTCCGATAGTGAAAATTCTCCGTGCACCTCTCGATGCGGTTGTCCTGCTCGGAATGGTAATTGCAACGCCGTATGATTATTTTAAATACAAAATGTCACGGTACTACAAGGACACAAAGGAAAAATATCGGTGGTTTTGCTTTACAGGGGTACAGCTTTATGAGACTGTAAAAAAGGAGCAGCTTCCGATAGATTTTTACCGCTGTTACCCAAGCGGCGGCCCCGGAGACGGATATTATCTATATAAGGACACCTTGATATATACCGACGGTCTGGTTGAATTTGATGAGTCGGGAAACAAGTGGGTCTCAAGGATCGGGGATAAGTACACCGATCTGCGCGAGGCTGTAGATACAAGCATTACCGAATGCAATGCCTTTCTTAAAAGACAGGCTTGCAGCAGAGCGGCGGTTTTGGTTGATTTTGAGCTTCTTAAAAAGTATCCCTGTTCGGGATTTGACAATATCAGAATTGGTTCGGTCTGTGGGTATGATGTTGCAGGCGCATTAAGAGCGGTTGTTGAGTCGGATTTTTGAGCCTAACAAACTAATAAAATAGAATAAAAAAACAAAACCCCGGAAGTCGTAAAACTTCCGGGATTTTTAGGCTTATGCGGATAGATTATATTCCTGCAACTGCAACATTTTCGATCTTGATTGCCATAGGTCCGTTATAGGTGTCGTCCTCATAGCGTTCCTTGGAGAAGATCAGATTATTCTGCGAATCCGGCAGTGAGCCGTTGATCGATCCGCCGGAAAGCTCTTCGACAGAGCCGTCTGCGTGGTGCAGCAGGGCAAGGCGGATCTCACCCTTGAAGTGACCGTCAAAAGTATCCATCTGGAAATCAGAGAAGCTGATCGGCTCAAGCACGCCTTCTCCAATCATGTCGGCGTACGGTACGGTTCCGTTGTCCGAAACGATCTTTTCGTAATTGCCGGTCGGCTCGGTGTTAAGGTAATAGCAGAATCTTGCATTACCGTGAACAAGAGCAAGAACGCCGTCCTTTATCAGCTCGCGGCGCTTCATACGGATTCCCTCGGACGAGTACGGAACTGAGGACTCGAGAGTGAGGTGGAGCTTTTCTCCTTCGGTGATCTCCTTCTGGATCCTTGTTCCGACCTTCCAATCGGAATATCCCGGATAAATCATTCCGGCAGACGAATGTGAAAGGTAGTAATCTAGAATTGTGCGGATATGGTCACCCTTGAGAACGACGGTATATTTTCCGCTCTTCGGGGGCTGCGAGCTTCTTGCGCGAGCACGGACATCGTTGATCGAGTCGATGACTTTCTGCTTCAGACCTTCCGTGTTGAGGGTATCATATTTAAAGCTGCGGTACTGCTCAACGTCCTTCGGTGTAATGCACTGAACAACAAACTCTCCCTCGGCAAAGCAGCTGTCAAAGCATACATCAAGTCCTGTGGAGCCGACGATATGCGTTGTCGTCTTTGTGACGAAGATTTCAAGAGAGTTTACAAAAGCATCCTTTGCGGTGTCGACCGAGAAAACGCTGTCTGCAATGATTTTTGCGACCTCGTCGGTGCTCTTCTTTGCAAGATCGGAGCTTGAAAGCATATGCTCGCATACTTCGGGCTTCGGAAGCTCGAAGAACGGATTTGCAGCAAACTGTGCTGCAAAATATGCATCCTTTATTGCAGAGGTGATTTCATCGTCGCTCATTGACGGGGAAAGGAGGACGTTTGTTGAAGCGCGTAATTTCTTTCCGTCCTTTTCAATATCACGGAAAATTTCGATGCTTGTTTCGTCAAGAACCTTTTTTCTCGGCATGTCGAGCTTCTGCTTTATAAAATACAGCTCTGCTGTCTCGGTGTGCTTTTCATTGATGCGGTAAACCGAAACGCCGCATTCTTCAAGTAAACTGCGAATATGATTAATCATTATACTGCCTCCTTTAACCAAGACGAATGTTTGCTTTGATCCACGGGCCGCCGTCGGAAACCTTGACCCATTCCTTGTAGCCCTTGCCGCACATGCCGGAGCCGCCGAGCTCTACTGTGTTAGAAAGCATTGAAATCGACTTGAGCAGATCCGGGACATAGCCTGTAAGGACAACCGGCGAGAAGATTCTTCCGGTCAGCTTGCCGTCCTTGATTTCTCTTGCGTGGCTTACCATGCACTGGATTCCCCAGTTCTTCGGGTCCTCCATTCCGGATGAGGGCGATTCGAGCAGAAGTCCGTCCTTGACAGAAGCGATCATCTCCTCCGGAGTTGAATTTCCTGCCTCAAAGAAGGTGTTTGTCATACGCGTGTATGCCTTTCTTTCGACAGACTGTCTTCTTCCGTTTCCGGTCGGCGAAACGCCGAGTCTCGCTGCGCTGAGAGCGTCTGCATATCCGCTTACGAGTGTTCCGTGGTCGATTACGAGTGTGTCCTTTGCAACATTGCCCTCGTCGTCGAAGAAGAAGGAGGCGACCTCTGTAGCAGAGGCAGCGCCGTCGCGCATGTTGACGATTTCGGATGCAACCTGCTTTCCGACCCAGTCCTTTGCAAGCGCTCTGTCCTTTACGAACATATCCATTTCAACGCCGTGGCCGAATGCCTCGTGAACGATCATTCCGGTGACCTCCGGTGTGCAGACGCATTCATATGTTCCGGGAACAAGCGGCTCGGAATCGAGCAGATCCATGCAGGTCTTTACGATTTTCGGAGTGTGCTCCTCCATTCTGTCAAGAAGCTCTGCGCCGCCGAGTGTAGAAAAGCCCTCGTAGGCGTTCTTGATTTCGTCGCCGCGCTTTGATATTACAGCGATGCTTCCGCAGGTCCAGAGGACATTCTGTGTAAGATCGCGTTTGTCGGATAAAAACAGCTTGTGATATTCCTGATAGGAAAGTCTGAAAAGCGCGTCGATAAGACGGCTGTCAAGAGCCATAGTGCGCTCGCGCATTCCGCTCAGCGTGTTTACGATTGCCTCGTCGCCGAGCTCTGCCGGATGACGCTCATATTCGGTGCTCTTGTCGAATGAGAGCTCTTCCTCCTCAAGAATCGGTGTTTCGAATCTTTTGTATGCGCTTCCGTTGCCGTTTACCGAAACCTCTATCTGCCCCAGAATGTCCGGAATAAGCTCGTCGGATATTACGTTTCCTGCATACTCTGCATATGCGCCGTTGTGGTAAACACGTGCGCAGAAGCCGCGCTTTCCGAAGGTGTCGCCGGATTGAACCTGTGTTCCGGACGCGCTTACGGCATAGCCTTTTGCCTTGCTGTCCGCTGCCAGAACAGATGCATATTCATATTTTGCCGAAAGAGCCTGCTGAAGCTTTTTGAAAAGCGGTTTGTTTTCCGAAAGATACTTACTTTCCTTTACTTTCATATAAATTGCTCCTTTTTTCTATATTGATCTGCTTCTGATTTGTTTTTCTGCCGGGCTTCTTCTGAAAACAGAAGTTTTAAAGAATATCTGTTTTTTAAGCAGCCCCGGGTCTGATAAATCATAAATTATAAGTCAAAAATCAACCTATATTAACATATCAAAATAAGTATATCATCATTTTCCTGTTATTTCAAGCGGTTTTGAGCAGTTTAAGACCGTTTCGGGGGATTTTATTTAAAAGGTAATTATCGTGTTGAGATTACATATTATGTTAGTGGTGAATTTGTGTCCGAAAATCCCGGCAAAATCAAAAAACATAAAAGAACAAGGCGGCACGGCTATGGAAATATCGATTGTAAGAAGGCTCCAGAAAAACGGGAATCTAAAGAGCAGGCTCGAATATCCGGCTTGCGGAATCGAAAAAACCGATGAATTTTACAGGCAGCTCGCAGAGGGATGCGTGTCGGAGGAATTTACGACAAATCTTTCGTGCAGGCTCTGCTGTTCTTCTGAAAACGCATACAGCCTTTATTTTGATCTGAGGTACTATAAAGGAAGCGAGCTTGTGTTTTTTAAGAGATTCAGCGACAACCGAAAGCAAAACGGGCTTTGTATTATGCCTGAGGAGGTTTTTGTTCATCCGGCTATGATAAAAAAGCGCTTCGTGCTTAAAAGCACATCCGACTGGTATTTTCTTGACGGGAAAATAACCGTTTTTAAAAACACCTTCAGGCCGGGAGACGGGCAGGGAATAAGGAAATCCGCCGAAAGCAGGTTCATTGTTGAACGGTTTCCGGATATG
The DNA here is from genome assembly GCA_934447715.1 of uncultured Eubacteriales bacterium. GTDB lineage: Bacteria > Bacillota > Clostridia > Oscillospirales > CAG-272 > HGM12657. The sequence continues at coordinate 58,966 of CAKSER010000001.1, forward strand.
GCGGATATAAGACCCACATTTACAGATTGCCACTTTGTTAACTAAATGTTAAACCAGTGTTAAACCGCGTCGAATTCAATTAAATATATTGCAAAAAAGGGAATAAAGTGGTATAATGCGCACAGAGATTTTGCCGAAACGTCAAAATCTCATCGCTGCGCTCTGTCCGCGCTCCGCGCGGCTGTGTGCATTGACGGCTTCGCAAAAATGCCCTTGCAAGCAAGCATTTTTGCTTCATGGTAAACTTAAACAGTCGGGCTTCCGGGATTTTTGAAAGAATCAGCTGTGAAAAGATGAAGAATTCAACAAAAAAGCTTTTCAGTATCGCATATACTGTAAACTACATATCGCAGGCGGCATTTAGTATGATCTGCCCGGCAGGGCTTTTTTCCCTTCTCGGATGGTATCTGACCGAAAAGAAGGGGTGCGGCAGCTGGGTTTTTGCCGCATTGATAGTATTCGGAGTGCTGTGCGGCTTTTTTTGCATGATCAAATACCTTATGACAATGTCATATCAGCTGGAGCTTATGCGCCGGGCGCAAAACGAAGGAGTCACCGGCAGCACCGGCAGCGTCGGCAGCACAAATAGCGCAAAAGCTGCAGGAAACGGTGAAAAAACCATGAAAAGTGATTCCGGAAACGGAAATGACGACGTGAGAAACGACGTATACAGAGGTGCAAACAGAGATATAAGAACCGGCGAAAGCTGCCGTATTTCGGGCGAAAGCCGTGAAGATAATAAGGAGCATCCGAAATGAACATTAATGAAGAAAATGCGGTAAAAAAGGAAACTTTAAAGATTGCCGCAGGGGAGGCAATTTGCGTCCTGCTTGTTATCGGCGTATATGCCCTTATAGGCCGCTTTTCCTTGAAGGTGCTTTGCGGCGCTGTCCTCGGCGGAATCGTTACTGTTCTGAATTTCTTCTTTATGGCGGTGACGGTCGACAGGGCAGCTGACAAATACGGAGATTCGGTGAGCCAGATGAAAAAATCTGTCAGCGCGTCGTATGTATTCAGGCTGATTATTGTTTTGGGAGTGCTTGCGCTTGCAATCGGATCGGGATATTTTGACGGGCTTGCGACGCTCATTCCGCTCGTTTTCGTAAGACCGATTCTGCTTGTTGAGGAATATATTTTAAAATCGAAAAAAAAGCCGGCAAAGCCGGTTAATATAAAAGATAGTACCGGCGAAAGCAAAGGCGAAAATCCGGGAATTCAAAATGCCGTAAATGACGGAAATTTTAAAAAAGCCGGAAAAGAGGAAGAAAACGCCGGGGCTGCCGGCGAAAAAGCTCCGATTGACGGAGCCGGGAAGGAATAATAATGAACGGACCGAAAATATTTTATGTAATACCGATTCTCGGCGGAATACCGATAACGCAGACGACCGTTTCCTCGTTTGTTATTACGCTTTCGCTGATTATCGCAAGCATTCTGCTCGGGAAAGGGCTTAAAAAGCGTCCGACAGGAAAGCAGGTGCTTGTTGAAAAGCTTGTTTCGATGGTCTATAAGATGGTAGGCGAAACGATGGGCGAGCACAATCTCCGTTTCGCACCGTATATCGGCGCACTGTTTCTGTCATCGTTTCTCGGATCAATAATCAGCATGACCGGATTTTTCAGGTCAACGACGGCAGATCTTAGCACGACAGCTACATGGGCTGTCATGACAACCCTGCTTGTCTGGTATTCCAATATTAAAAACAACGGATTTTTCAAATGGCTCAAGGGCTTTACCGAGCCGGTCGCGGTAATAACCCCGATCAATATCATAAGCGAAATTGCAAACCCGATCTCGATGGCGTTCCGTCACTTCGGAAACATTGCCGGCGGATCGGTGCTGACCGCACTTGTTTATCAGGCGCTTGCGGCGCTTTCGTCCTTTGTTCTCGGATGGATTCCGAACAAGGTGATCGCGTCGATTCCGATATTCCAGGTCGGAATCCCGGCGGTGCTGTCTATCTACTTTGACCTGTTTTCGGGATTTATACAGGCGCTTGTCTTCTGCATGCTGACGATGGTATATGTCGGCGCTGCAAATCCGCCGCCCGAAAATGCCGCTCCTTCAAAATCCGATAGGACAAGCTCAAAAAAAGCAGAGCAGGCGTGATTTAATCGGTCAATAAGCAAAAATAGGAAAAAATAATAAAAAATAAGTAAAAAAAGATAAATGTATAAAACAACGGAGGAAAGAAAAATGGAAATGACAATTGCACAGGCAATAGTGGCTGCCGCAAAGGCAATCGGAGCCGGACTTTGCATGGGACTCGGAGCAATCGGTCCTGCACTCGGAGAGGGTAATGCGGTCGGAAAGGCACTTGAAGGAATGGCACGCCAGCCGGAGGCATCATCGGATCTTAGAACCAATATGATTCTCGGATGCGCAATCACAGAGTCCACCGGTATCTATTCGCTTGTCATCTCGCTGCTCCTTATCTTTGTATTCAAGGGCTGATAAAGCGGCTTAGGCGTTTTAATTACTACAACAAAAAAGGAAGCGCAATAAATGGAAGGTTTTGAGAGCTTCGTCGGAATTGACTTCTGGACATGTCTTTTTACGCTCTGCAACCTTATCATTCTGGCTCTTGTAATGAAGAAATTCCTTTTCAAGCCTGTCAAGAAGATGATCGACGACAGACAAAAGGAAATTGACGGTCTTTATGAGGATGCCGGAAAGAAGAATGAGGAAGCCGAGAGAATACAGAAGGAGTATCAAGAAAAGCTTGACACGGCAAATGCCGAAAGCGAGGAGATACTGAAAAAGGCACAAAGGAAGGCACAGCTCCGCGAGGAAGAAATACTGCGTGATGCGCAGGAAAAGGCGAGAATTACGCTGAAGCGCGCAGAAGAGCAGGTAGAAATGGAAAAGAAGCGCGCGGTAAACGAAATCAAGGATGAGGTCTCCGGAATTGCAGTAGATATTGCGTCCGCAATAATCGAAAAGGATGTTTCGGAGGACGAGCACAGAGAGCTTATCGACAAGTTTATCTGCGAGCTCGAAGATAAATGAATATGATAAATCGCAATGAATATGCAAAGGCGCTTTTTTCGCTTTGCGAGGAGGAGGGAATTACCGATGCTGTTTTTGAGCAGCTCGGCTTTGCCTCGGAAATAATGAAGGAAAATCCGGAATATGTAAAGCTTCTTGACACGCCGACAGTAAAGGCGTGCGAAAAGGCTGCGCTTATAGATGAGGCGTTTAACGGATTTGAGCTCTATTTCCTTAACTTCCTCAAGCTGCTTTGCGAAAAGAGAGAAATGTGCGCTCTTTGCGACTGCAAAAAGGAATTTACAAGGCTGTATTTTAACAGCAGGGGAATTGTCGAATGCGAGGCTGTCACCGCGGTTTCGATGACCGAAAAGCAGCTTGCCTCTCTTAAGGACAAGCTTGAGGGGATTACGAAAAAAAAGGTGCTGCTTAAAAACAGAGTGGATCCCGGTATCCTCGGCGGAGTTAAGGTTCGCATGGAGGACATACAGCTTGACGGAAGCATAAAAAGCCGTCTTGACAAGCTGAAGGCAAGCCTTGAAAACGCAATTGTCTGAATTTGCTTAAAATCGGCACGGCACGATCTGCGGCGCATTACATGCGGTGTTAACATGTACCGCACGGCAGTGGGCAGACGGCTCAAGTGCATTAAAAATCGGCGGCAATTGCTGCAGAACTTAGAGCATAAACAAATAATTATTATCCGTATCGCTCGGCTTTACGGCAGGCGGAACGGAAAGAAAAAAGTTGGTGAAATGATGCAGCTGAAAATCGATGATGTCAGCAAGATAATTAAGGATCAGATAAAGAATTATTCAAATAAAACGACCCAGGATGAGGTCGGCTATGTTATTCAGGTCGGAGACGGAATTGCAAAGGTTCACGGGCTTGATAAATGCAAGGCAAACGAGCTTGTAAGCTTTGAAAACGGCTCGTACGGAATGGTTCTGAATCTGGAAGAGAATACGGTCAGCGTTGTAATGCTCGGAACCGACGTCGGAATCAGCGAGGGCGGACTTGTCAAGCGCACAGGCGAGGTTGTTTCGGTGCCGGTCGGCGAAAAGCTTATCGGAAGAGTCGTTGACGCGCTCGGAAAGCCGATTGACGGCAAGGGACCGATCGAAACAACAGAGACAAGGCCTATCGAAAGAAAGGCACCGGGAATAATCGAGAGAAAATCGGTATCCGTTCCGCTTCAGACCGGAATCAAAGCGATCGACTCGATGGTGCCTATCGGAAGAGGGCAGAGAGAGCTTATAATCGGGGACAGGCAGACCGGAAAAACCGTTATTGCAACCGATATTATAATCAATCAGAAGGGAAAGGATGTAATCTGCATCTATGTGGCAATCGGTCAGAAGAGATCGACTGTCGCACAGCTTGTACAGACGCTGTACAAAAACGGGGCAATGGATTATACGATTATTGTCTCGGCAACGGCATCCGACCTTGCACCGCTCCAGTATATAGCGCCCTATTCGGGATGTGCTATGGGAGAGTATTTCATGGATCAGGGAAAGGATGTGCTGATCGTCTATGACGATCTTTCAAAGCATGCAGTCGCATACCGCGCACTGTCCCTGCTTATCCGCCGTCCGCCGGGAAGAGAGGCATATCCCGGAGACGTTTTCTATCTGCATTCCAGACTGCTTGAAAGAGCGGCAAGACTGTCGCCGGAGCACGGAGGCGGCTCGATGACAGCCCTTCCGATAATCGAAACACAGGCAGGGGATGTATCGGCTTATATTCCGACGAACGTAATATCTATTACCGACGGTCAGATATTCCTTGAAAGCGAGCTTTTCCACGCAGGTGTCCGTCCGGCGGTAAACCCGGGTATTTCGGTATCGCGAGTCGGAGGAAGCGCACAGATCAAGGCAATGAAAAAGATATCCGGACCGCTCAAGCTTGCATATTCGCAGTACAGAGAGCTGCAGGCGTTTGCACAGTTCGGCTCGGATCTCGACGCAGATACGAAATCGAGGCTTGCACAGGGAGAAAGAATCGTTGAGGTTTTAAAGCAGGACAAAAACCATCCTGTTCCGGTCGAGCTTCAGGTTGCGATAATCTATGCCGTAATCCACAATCTTTTAAAGGAGATTGCTCCGGAGGACATTCACAGGTTCGAGGAGGGGCTTTTCGAGTACCTTACCTCGGCACAGGATGAGCTGCTCTCGGAAATCAGAACGACAGGTGCGTTAAGTGAGGACGGAGAAAAGAAGCTTACCGAGGCTGTTAACTGCTTTAAGGACAGATTCCTTAATGTAAAGCAGTGAGTAACGGCATTAAGCGATATTTAATAAAAGCAATGAAGAATAATCGGCACGAAAGGAGGGGGCGAGATGGCAAACGCGCAAATCGGCGAGATTAAATCAAGAATTAAAAGCGTAAAAAGCACAATGCAGATTACCAAGGCGATGGAGCTGGTTGCAACCTCCAAGCTGAGAAAGGCAAAGCAGAGGGTTGAAAGCTCAAGACAGTTCAACGGGATTCTTACAAGAACGATCTGCGGAATAAAAGACAGGCTCGGCGATGCCGAATCCGTCTATTTAAAGGAATCCGGCGTGAAAAAGACCTGCTATGTCGTCTTCGGAGGAGACAGAGGGCTTGCCGGAGGATATAACGTCAATGTGTTCAAGCTGTTTAAAACCCTTTCGGAGGGTGAGGACTGCACTGTTTTGCCGATCGGAAAGAAGGCTCTTGAGTATTATGAAAAAAACGGGGCAGAGATATTAAGCGACAGCTTCAGCTCGGTTGCCGCCATCGGGATCGGAGACTGTCAGACGATCGGACAGCTTCTCTGCAAGGGCTTTAAGAACCGGGAATATGACAGGGTTGTGCTTGTATATACCGATTTCGTATCGATGCTCTCGCAGGTTCCGAAGAGCATAACCGTGCTTCCTTTTTCAAGCAGCGCGGACGACGATGCGGATGGTGCAGATGACAAAGGCAATGCAAATCAGGGTTCGAAAAGCAAGGCTGACGGTTCTGACGAAAAAAAGAATCTTGCAGGGTTTATGTTTGACGACGACCCGGAAAAGCTGCTCATGAGCATTGTTCCGCAGTATGTCGGAGGGGTTGTGTATTCGGCGCTGTGCGAATCCGCGGTTTCGGAATACGGAGCAAGAAGAACCGCAATGGACTCGGCAAACAAGAACGCCGGAGAGTTCATCGACGATCTTGTTTTAAAGTATAACAGGGCAAGACAGGCAATTATTACACAGGAAATTACAGAGATTGTTTCGGGCTCGGAGGCGCTTTGAACCGGCTCGAAAAACATAGCCGATGCAATATCGGCGGCTTTAAAGACTTCTTTTGCGGTGGGGTGGATAAGTAAATGTCGCGCTCAAAGGATTCTTTTACAGCCTTTTAAATCCTCTTAAATCCTAAGGAAAGGGAGCCTTCGCCAAAGGGCGGAGACAGGTTACAAATTATAAAAATGAATGATCAGAAAAAGCGCAATATAGGAAAGGTTACGCAGATTATCGGACCGGTCATTGATATCAGGTTCGAGGATGGCTGCCTGCCGAATCTGCTTAACGCTATCGAGATAGAGACAGACGGAAGAAAGGTTGTCTGCGAGGTTGCCCAGCAGCTCGGAGACAATGTTGTCCGCTGCATTTCGATGGCATCTACCGACGGAATGGTAAGAGGCCTTGACGCAGTTGATACCGGAGACGGAATCAAGGTGCCGGTCGGACACGAGACCCTCGGAAGAATTTTCAATCTTTTAGGCGAGGCTGTCGACGATCTGCCGCAGCCGAAAACAGAGGAGAAATGGTGCATCCACCGCGATCCTCCTGCCTATGATAAGCAGAGAACTACAACCGAAATGCTCGAAACCGGAATCAAGGTCGTCGACCTGATCGCTCCGTATGCAAAGGGAGGAAAGATCGGTCTGTTCGGCGGAGCCGGCGTCGGAAAGACGGTTCTGATAATGGAGCTTATCAATAACGTTGCAAAGCAGCACGGCGGTCTTTCTGTCTTTGCCGGAGTCGGCGAAAGAACAAGAGAAGGAAATGACCTTTATAACGAAATGAAGGAATCCGGAGTTATAAACAAGACCGCACTTGTCTACGGGCAGATGAACGAGCCGCCCGGAGCAAGATTAAGAGTTGCTCTTTCCGGACTTACCATGGCAGAGTATTTCAGAGACAGAGAGGGGCAGGACGTGCTTCTGTTTGTCGACAATATATTCAGATTTACACAGGCAGGCTCGGAGGTTTCGGCACTGCTCGGCAGAATGCCGTCTGCTGTCGGATATCAGCCGACACTTGCTACCGAAATGGGAGCGCTTCAGGAAAGAATAACATCCACCGACAAGGGCTCGATCACCTCGGTTCAGGCGGTATATGTGCCTGCGGACGACCTGACCGACCCGGCACCGGCAACGACCTTTGCGCATCTTGATGCAACTACCGTTCTTTCAAGAAGCATTTCGTCGCTCGGAATCTACCCGGCGGTTGATCCGCTTGAATCGACCTCCAGAATGCTGACACCCGAAATTGTCGGAATCGAGCATTATGAGACTGCAAGAGAGGTTCAGAGAATACTCCAGAGATATAAGGAGCTTCAGGACATCATCGCAATCCTCGGAATGGATGAGCTTTCGGAGGAGGACAAGATGACTGTCAACCGCGCAAGAAAGATCCAGAGATTCCTTTCGCAGCCGTTCTCGGTTGCAGAGCAGTTTACCGGAATGGAAGGAAAATATGTTCCGGTTTCCGAGACTATAAGAGGCTTCAAGGAGATCATCGAAGGAAAGCACGACGATCTGCCGGAAAGCGCGTTTCTGTTTGTGGGAACAATCGACGAGGCTGTCGAAAAAGCAAAGAGGCTTGAGAAATAATGGGAGCTTTTGATCTTTATATTGTTACTCCCGACGGAGAAGCTTTTTCCGACCGGGTGCAGATGATTACAGTCAGAACGACCGAGGGAGATCTCGGAATAATGAAGGGACATATCGATTACCTTGCCTCGGTTGATGTGGGCAGGGTAAGGATCAAGCTGGAGGACGGCTCTGAAAAAATCGCATCCTGCGGAGGAGGATTTATCACCTGCGAAGGAGGCGTTGTGAGATTTGTTGCAACCACCTTCGAGTTTGAAGAAGATATCGACCTTGAAAGAGCAAAGGCGGCAAAAGAAAGAGCGGAAAAAATGCTCGAGGAATCAAGAGACGACAGGAATGTTGCGATCGCAAAGCTGAAGCTTGCAAGAGCACTTAACCGGATTTCGGTAAAGGATCATAATTCCTGAAAGCCTCACCTGCGTTATTTCTTCATTTTTTGAAAAGCTATTGACAACCGGATTTAAAAGATAGTATAATACTATTATTCCCGGAGAGTCGGAAAATAATTTTTTGGAGATATTATAATGGATTTCGAACGCAATTTGGCATATTTTGTAAAGAAATTTACACTCGGATATATTGGAATCGCCGTAACCGCAGTGCCGATTATGCTTCTTGTCGTACTCGACGGAGCTTTTTCGGGAGCATTCAGCGTAATTTTTACCGTTTTGATGATTGTTGCCGTTATAGCCGGCATAGTTCTTATGCTTAAGGGCTTCGGTAACAGATCCGATGAGGAGAACCTTGATATTCAGGTAAAATTCTTTACCAAGGATGCTGTTGAAACAGCACAGAAGAAGCTGCATGTCGGCGACTATATGCTCCGTCTTACCAAGTTCACATCCTTCGGCGGATATGACTTTAACGGACCGGAGGAGTTCTATGCAAAAAGAGGCAAGGACAACAAGCTCCGTTCGACAATATATACAACGACCGAAATCCTCACATTCTCGGAGAGATTCTATGCCTATAAGTCAAGGCTTTCGCTTGTCGATCCGGATTATACCTATGAGGAATCCTATATAAAGACATATGACCAGATTAAATCCGCAGAGCTCAGGAATACCGAGTTCAAGTATGTTTCCCCGACAGCAAAGCCGGAGGAAAAGCCTGAGGACATTACAATTCACAATCTGGTTATCACCTTTACCGACGGTACGGAGCTTGTAGTTCCGACAGAGGACAACATGGACGTTGAAAACGTAATCAAGAGTGTTCAGCAGTTCAAGAGACGTATGTCGGAGGCGCAGAACTAAGCGCCTGAGACTTGTATGGGTTTCCCCAAATAACAGCATGGCATGCTTATAAAAAACAATATAAAATCCCGACAGATGTAAACCTGTCGGGATTTTTGCACTTTGTGGGGGTGTATGATTTGGTGGCTTTGCGCTGCTGTGATTTGAATTTGAACCTTATGATTTGCTCTTTGCTTCTTCTTCGGTTTTGATAAACTGCGAATATCCGCTGCCGTACTGAACGCATCTTGAAACACGGCTTAAGGTTGCGGAGGAAATCTCTGTTTCGTTAATGACCTGCTGATATGTTTTTCCCTCCATCAGCAGCCTTGCCGCACGGATGCGCTGTGCCATGTTTTCTACCTCCTTGCGTGTGCATAGGTCCTCGAAAAGTACGCGGCAGTCCTCTGAGGTTTTAAGAGAAAGTATAACCTCATAAAGCTCTTCGATCATTTCTTCCGTTGCTTTTTTTTCAGTGTTCATCTTCGTCACCCTGTCCGATCCTTTCAAGAGATTTTGAGAGAAATGCCTTTGTTTTCTGCGATTTCGGATTGTCAAATACTTCCTTCGGTGTGCCTTCCTCCTCGATAACACCGTCCGACAGGAAGATGACCTTGTCCGCTACGCTTTTTGCAAATTCCATTTCGTGGGTTACAACGATCATTGTACGTCCGCCGTCACGGAGCTTTTTTATAACCTTCAGAACCTCTCCGGTAAGCTCGGGGTCGAGAGCGGAGGTCGGCTCGTCAAAGCAGAGGATTGCCGGCTTCATTGCAAGCGCGCGCGCAATTGCCACACGCTGCTGCTGACCGCCGGAAAGCTGGCACGGATAAAAATCCGCCCTTTCCGAAAGTCCGACCTTATAAATCAGCTCTTTCGCTTCCGAATCGATTGCATCGTATGCGGATTTTTTGTCCTTATATTTGCTCGTCCCTTTTTTTCTGCACTCGTCCTCGGCAAGCTTCGGTGCGAGCGTTACGTTTTCGAGCACCGTGTACTGCGGAAATAGATTGAAGGACTGAAAAACAAGTCCGAAATTGAGGCGTCTTGCGCGGATTTCGCTCTCGCTTATTCTTCCTTGCTCGGATGAATCGAAAACTGCTTTTCCGTCAACAGAAATAGACCCGACATCGGGTGTTTCAAGAGAGGTAATGCAGCGCAAAAGCGTGGTTTTTCCGCTTCCGGAGGAGCCGATGATTGCCAGCACCTTGCCGTACTCAAGCGAAAAATCAATTCCGCGGAGTACCTCTGAGTTTTCAAAATTCTTTTTCAGGCCTTTAACTTCTAAAAATGCCATGTGTCCCCCAATTGTTTCACAGATTTATGTATAAGGATTTGTATGCGATCAATTTGCAGGCTTATTATCGTCTGTTTTTTCAGATCTTGAAATAATCAAGCTTCTTTTCAACCTTGTTTAAAAGGACGGTCAAAAGACCTACAAAGGCAAGGTAGAATATCGCGGTATAGAAAAGCGGCCATATCAGCGCCTTGGTTGCAGCCATGTCGCGCGCACGCTTGATGATTTCCGGGATTGCGATTACATTTGCAAGCGCCGTGTCCTTTACAAGCGTGATGATCTCGTTCGACATCGGCGGAACGATTCTTTTGATTACCTGCTTTAAAATTACCTTGCGGAATATCTGCGATTTTGTCATTCCGAGAACCTGACCTGCCTCATACTGACCGCGCGAAATGCTTTCGATTCCTCCGCGGTAGATTTCCGAAAAATAGCAGGCGTAGTTGATGACAAAGGCGATCAGAACCGCAAGGAAGCTTCCGTAATAAAGAAGCGTCTGGCTTCCGCTCTGAAAGGTGAAATACCGGTCGATCTTGTCAAAAACATTGATCCCGTTAGAACCGAGAATCCCCGGCAGATAGTAGATCATGCAGATAAAGAGCATCAGCGGAATTCCGCGGATGATCCATACAAATATTTTGCTGAAGAATTTAAGCGGCTTAAAGCTGCTCATCGAGCAGAACGCGATTAAAAGTCCCAGCGGTATTGCAAAAATCAGCGTCAGGGCAAAGAGAAGCGCCGAGATGCCAAAGCCTCTTAAAAGCTCAAGGGTAATGTTCCAAAATGACATAAAAGCTATCCGTTTCTTTTTTATTTTATGAGTTGATAAAGCGTCCGGTTTCCATGAAAAGAGGGCAGACACCGTTTTTTTGGTATCTGCCGCGGTACTCTTTTCCGCTCTTTGGATTATTTTTTATTTCTGGTCGGAAAAATCTGTAATTGCAGTGTTTGAAAGGCCGTACTTTTCGGCAAGCTTTGCAATCGTTCCGTCGGCTGCAAGCTCTTCTAATGCTCCGTTTACCTTTGCTGTAAGCTCGCTTCCTTTCTTAAAGCCGATTGCGTAATATTCTGCATCGCCGGATACGGAATCGACCTTTGCAAGAGAAGCATAGTCTCCTTTGCCGACATATGCGTTTGCAAGCTGCTCGTCGACAACAACGAAGTCAACGTTTCCGAGCGCCAGCTCCTTTAATGCATCAAGCTGTGATGCGTTGTCCTTCTTTACGCAGCCTTCAAAGCTGTCAAGGTAGTCATATCCGGCAGAGCCTACCTCTGCAGAGCCGACCTTGCCGCTGAAGGATGACTTGTCGGTTACCGTCTTTGCAAAATCGGCGGTTGTTACGACAGCCTGCTTGTTTAACATGTAGTTGTAGGAAAAATCAACCTTTTCGCTTCTTGCAATGCCGTCGTCATCTGCGGTGTTTGCCGTGAAGCCGTTCCAGAGACAGTCAACCGTTCCTGCATTCAGGTTGAGGTATTTGTCCTTCCATTCGATCTCCTTGAAAACGACATCGTAGTTGAGCTTTGCGAAAACCGCTTCTGCAAGCTCGGTGTCAAATCCGATGAGCTTTCCTGATTCGTCCTTGTAGTTCATCGGCTCGTAGATGGTGTAGCCGATGATAACCGAGTTCTTTTTGTTGTCCGAGCATCCGGCAAACGGGATTGCAAGTGCAGCAAGCATTACGCATGCTAAAATGAGAGTGAGAGTTTTTTTCATGATAAATAGCCTCCGTAGATAGATTGGAATTTGCAGCAGCTACGGAAAGCGAATATACCGTAGAGCTTGTTTATGGGCATATTATACTTCATCTCGCTAAAGTTGTAAAGAGGTTTTTTGAAAAAAATTAATTTTTTCTCGCGTTTTGTAGGAATGCATAATTGCGGTCTTTAAAAATTCGGTTTCTTACTGCATTTTGCATTATGAAATCGGGGGGTTTTTAGAAACTCCGGGAATATCGGGCTTAGGGTCGGGGAATAAAGGAAAAAAAGGCAATATGAGAACATTAATTGTAGGGTTATAAAGTAATATTTTGTGAGATAAAATGTCGGGTTTTCAAAAAAAGTAGAATTTAAACTACGTATAAGACGGTGTTGTACATGTTTTGGAATTGAAAAGTATTGAAATCAAATATTTTCTCGTGAGATAAAGAAAATGCAGAAATTGAATTCCAACATATTAACAACATGGTATGATGTTGTTGCAGATAGGCGTGGATTGCCAAGCAAAAAATAGTACAGCGTATAAGGTTGTATAAATTAAAGAAAAGAATAAAATATCTTTTTTACTCTTGAAATCGGCAATAATATAGGGTACAATAATATGAATGCTTTAAAAATGGTAAAAATGAAAAGTATAAAGCGGATAGGAGATATAAAATGAGCGAAGAATGCACGCATGATTGCTCCAGCTGCTCGGCAAGCTGCTCGTCTAAGCAGAGCTTGATTGAAAAGCTGAATGCTAAAAGCACGGTACGCAAGGTAGTCGGAATCGTAAGCGGCAAAGGCGGAGTCGGCAAATCGATGGTCACATCGATGCTCTCGGTGCTTATGAGCCGTAAGGATAAAAGTGTAGGAATTCTCGATGCTGATATTACCGGTCCTTCGATTCCGAAGATTTTCGGTCTTCACGAGAAGGTCGGCGCAACTGAGGACGGAATTATTCCGGCACAGACAAAAACCGGAATTAAGGTAATGAGCATTAACCTAATTCTCGAGGACGAAAGCTCTCCTGTAATCTGGAGAGGTCCGGTAATTGCCGGAACCGTCAAGCAGTTCTGGTCGGATGTCGTCTGGGATGATGTAGACTATATGTTCGTCGATATGCCTCCCGGAACAGGCGATGTTCCGCTGACTGTGTTCCAGTCTCTTCCGGTTGACGGAATTATAATTGTTACAAGTCCGCAGGAGCTTGTTTCGATGATCGTTTCCAAGGCTGTCGGTATGGCAGAGCTTATGAATGTTCCGGTTCTCGGAATTGTGGAGAACATGAGCTATCTTCAGTGCCCCGACTGCGGCAAGAGAATCGAAGTGTTCGGCAAGTCTACAATAGATAAGGTAGCAAGCGAGCACGGTCTTGAGGTTATTGCAAGGGTTCCGATCGATCCGGAGGTTGCATCAAAGTGCGACTCGGGAGAGCTTGAGGATATCAATGTAAGCTATCTTGACGATGCGGTCAAGACAATTGAGGAAAAGCTTCCTCTTTAATCTGTACAGGTTATCCTATGGCATATTGACTTTCGTCAAGAGTGTTTTTTGGTGTTTATCGAATGTTTTTTTAAAAAAATTCAATTACCTATTGCAATTTTGAAAAAAACATGATAAAATATGACGAGTATTGAAAACGTTAGCAAAAGGAGTGTAAGCAATGAAGGAAGGTATTCATCCTGATTACAAGCAGGTGACCGTCAGATGCGCATGCGGTGAAGAATTTGTCACCGGTTCTACCAAGGACAGTATCAAGGTTGATATTTGTTCGAAGTGCCATCCGTTCTTCACGGGAAAGCAGAAGTTTGTCGACAGCGGCGGACGCGTAGATAAGTTTAAGAAGCGTATTGAAGCTGCAAATAGAAAATAATTATTTTTGCATGGCGCGCAAGGGTAAGACAGTCACGGAAAAAACGTGGATTGCCTTACCCTGTTTTGCTTTTCCCGGGCTGAGGATATCATCAGTATGGTACGGGAGCATCCGGCATCTTTATACGGCAGCAGGGCGCACAGCCTGAAAAGCGGCTCGGCTGCAGATTAATGCAAAACAGTTTACAACAGCAAAACAGCAAATAAAAAAAGAAAGGGAGTCTGACAGATTGAGGCTTTTTCAATCTGCAAAGGACCGCGGTAGAAAAATATATGGATAAACAGCTAGATTCTGTTTCCGGAGGCGTAAGGGCGGCAGTTGTCAGTCTTGTAAAAAGAGATGACGATCCTGCGGCGGTAGAGGCCTCGCTTGACGAGCTTGAAAGACTGCTTGAAACTGCCGGGGCAGAGGCGGTTATCAGGCTTGTTCAGAACAAGGAAACACCGGATGCAAGAACATATCTCGGAAGCGGAAAGATAAAGGAGCTGCAAAGCACATGCCGGGATTTCGGAGTGCAGCTTGTGGTGTTTGATACCGAGCTTTCGCCCTCTCAGATAAAGAATGCGGAGGATGAGCTTTCAAAGGACAATCCGGAGCTGCGCGTAATCGACAGATCGATGCTGATTCTGGATATTTTCGCAATTCACGCCACCACATCAGAGGGAAAGCTGCAGGTCGAGCTTGCTCAGCTGAAATATACCGCGCCGAGGCTTATCGGAAAGGGTATTTCCATGTCGAGGCAGCAGGGCGGAAACATTGCAATGCGAGGACCCGGAGAAACCAAGCTCGAAACCGACAGAAGGCATATCAGAAGGAGAATGCAGGCTCTTGAGCAGGAGCTGAAAACGGTTGAGGAGCAGAGGCTGACGCAGAGAAAGCAGAGGGACAAGTCGGGAATAACAAAGGTGGCGATTGTCGGATATACAAACGCAGGCAAATCCACACTGTTAAACAGACTTACCGATGCCGGAATACTTGCGGAGGATAAGCTTTTTGCAACGCTTGATCCGACGACCAGAAAATACACTCTTCCGGACGGAAACGAAATATTACTCATCGACACTGTCGGCTTTATAAGAAATCTTCCGCACCACCTTATAAAGGCGTTCAAAACCACGCTTGACGAGGTTGTATATGCCGATATCATTATTGCGATGACAGATGCCTCCGACAGGGAGGCTGCGGCTCAGCTTGAGGTTACCGATGGACTTTTAAATGACCTCGGCGCAACCGGGAAGCCGGTTATATATGTTTACAACAAATGCGATAGAGAGACCGACTTTGTTCCGTGCGTTGTTTCTCTCGGATCGAACGAAAATGTATTTTTTATCTCTGCAAGGACCGGAAAGAACGTAAATGCCTTGGTCGATCGGATAATGCAGATTATTAATGAAAGAACGTGCGAGGTCGTTTTTGATCTGCATGTTTCCGAGCAGGGAGTGCTTAACAGGATGTATCGCTTTGCAAAGGTTGTCGATGTTAGCTATGAGGGCGACAGGATCAAGGTAAAGGCGATCTGTGACGGAAAAGCAAAGGGAATGTTTCGCGAATGGATCGATAAAAAAGCTGCAGAAGACGGAAACGGCGAAGATGAATGAAGATAAATGAAAACAAATGAAGATGAATGACGAAAAGGGCATGATAAGAAAGGTGACGCTTGCAAAGGAAGCAAGCGCCGAAATGACCGAGAAGAAATCGGTTTTTATCGGTCATGCAAAGCCGATAGGAAGCGAGGAAGAGGCGCTTGAGTTTATCAAGGCGAAAAAGAAGGAATTTTCGGATGCTACTCACAATGTCTTTGCATATGTTTTAAACGGAGGCGTGACTGCAAAGTATTCGGATGACGGAGAGCCGCAGGGCACTGCCGGAATGCCGGTTCTGGACGTGATAAGAAAAAGCGGAATCGATGATGCAGTCGTTGTTGTAACGAGATATTTCGGCGGAATTCTTCTCGGTGCCGGAGGGCTTGTCAGGGCATACTCCGCCTCTGCAAAACTTGCACTCGACACGGCAGGGATCACCGTATTTGAGTATTATGACGAGTTTGAAATCAGATGCGGCTACTCGGATTATCAGAGGATAAAAAACGAGCTTCCTGCATTCGGCGTGAAAACCGACAGCTCGGCATTTGAAGGCGAGGTCACCCTTAAAATCGCAGTAAGACAGGACAGAAGCGACAGTCTGATTTTAAAAATCACCGAGCTTACCGCCGCAAGAGCGGTAATAAACAAGCTCGGAGAGCGGTTTGATCACGATTGACACGCATTTTTGCTGTCGGGAAATAATTGTTTACAAAATATTTATATATAACGAGAGGAAAACAGATTTTTTTTGCGTATCCTATAAATTGAGTATGAATGTCGTCGAAACGGGAAGCCGAAAAGAGAAGGAGAAGGAAAATGGGCAGTGTTTGCGATTTTATTTATGAAAATGAGAAGAACAATCTGTCAAGATATGCCTTCCACACAGTCGACACAAAGGGAAGACTGGAGCCGATTACGCCGGATGACCTAAGAGGCGAATTTCAAAGAGACAGAGACAGAATAATCCACTCAAAGGCATTCAGGAGACTGATGCACAAGACGCAGGTGTTTCTTGCACCGGAGGCGGATCATTACAGAACGCGCCTCACCCACACGCTTGAGGTGTCGCAGGTAGCAAGGTCTATTGCAAGGGCTTTGCGCTTAAACGAGGACCTTTGCGAGGCAATCGCGCTCGGTCACGACCTTGGGCACACCCCGTTCGGACACGCAGGGGAAAGAATGCTTCAAAGGCACTACGACCCGGGCTTTTCGCATTACGCACAGAGCATCCGTGTTGTGGAAAAGATCGAAAATCTCAACCTTACATATGAGGTAAAGGAAGGAATTTTCAAGCACACATTAGGCGGCTCCGAAACGCTGGAGGGTCAGATTATCTACGAGTCGGATCATATAGCATACATAAATCACGATATAGACGATGCGGTAAGAGCCGGGGTTATCTGCAACGAGGATATTCCGAGGGCGCTGCGCAACGGACTCGGCTATTCGCACGGAAAAAGAATAGATACAATGGTCAGGGCGATCGTTTCGGAAAGCTATGACAAGCCGTATATAAAAATGGAGCAGGAGGTCAGGGAGATGACCGATGAGCTTCACAAGTTCCTTTATGCAAGCGTATATACAAATCCGGTTGCAAAGAGTCAGGAATCGAAGGCGGAAGCTATGCTTATGCAGCTGTTTGATTATTTTACCGATCATCCGGAGCAGATGCCGCAAAGCTATTATTCGATCCTTGAGGAAGGAAACGAATCGGTTAAAAGGGTTGTCTGCGACTATATTTCCGGAATGACCGACAGGCACGCAATCAGCACCTTTACAAGGCTTTTCGTGCCGGAGGGCTGGCGAGGATGATACCCGATATCGTTATTGAGGAAATCAAATACCGGAACAGGATAGAGGATGTTATCTCCTCATATGTTCCCTTGAAGCGCGCAGGCTCGAATCTAACAGCCTGCTGCCCGTTTCATTCGGAAAAGACCCCATCCTTTACGGTATTTACTGCGACCGACAGCTTCTACTGCTTCGGATGCGGAGCCGGCGGAAATGTTGTCTCGTTTATCATGAGGGCAGAGAACCTCGACTATGTATCCGCGCTCAAATTCCTTGCAAAGAGAGCCGGAATCGAAATTCCGGAGGATGAGGGGAGCAGAACCGGAGAGAGTACGGTAAAGAAATCCCGGCTGATCTCGATGAACAGGGATGCTGCAAAGTATTTCTTTGAGGAGCTGAAAAAAAGCGACAGCGCAAGAGAGTATCTTCTTAAAAGAAGAAGCCTGCCGGAAAAGCTGATCCGCCACTTCGGGCTCGGATATGCACCGGACGGATTTTACGGGCTGTCAAATCACCTTCATAAGCTCGGATATTCCGACGAGGAAATGTGTGTGGGTTTTCTTTCCGGGAAGAGCAGAAAGACGGGCAAGCCGTTTGATATGTTCCGAAACCGCGTGATGTTTCCGATTATCGATGTTTCGGGAGACATAATCGCGTTCGGCGGAAGGGTAATGGACGACAGCAAGCCGAAATACCTGAACTCGTCCGACACTCCGGTTTTTAAGAAAAGCAAGCAGCTTTTTGCTTTGAACTACGCAAAGAATTTCTGCTCGGAGCAGATGATTCTGTGCGAGGGATATATGGATGTCATTGCCCTGCACGGGGCAGGCTTTCAGAATGCGGTGGCGAC
This sequence comes from uncultured Eubacteriales bacterium, assembly GCA_934447715.1. Classification (GTDB taxonomy): domain Bacteria; phylum Bacillota; class Clostridia; order Oscillospirales; family CAG-272; genus HGM12657. Next base: position 77,133 of record CAKSER010000001.1, read on the forward strand.
GCTCGGCACCGCGCTTACACCGGAGCAGGCAAGAATAATGAAGCGATACACAAAGAGCGTCATTATTTCCTACGACAGCGACGAGGCAGGACAGAAGGCGGCAAACCGTGCTTTCGGAATTTTAGGCGAAGCAGGGCTTGATACAAAGATTCTGAAGATGGACGGAGCAAAGGATCCGGATGAATACATAAAGAAATTCGGAGCGGACGCATTTAAGCGCGTGCTTCAGTCCGGAAGGTCGAAATTTGATTTCAAGTTTGAAAATGTTCTTGCAAAATACAACATTGAAAGGCCCGAGGACCGCATAAGAGCGGCAGCCGATACCGTTCCGATTCTTGCCGAGATATATTCGGAGGTCGAAAGGGACGTACATATGCGAAGAGCTGCAAAAAAGCTCGATGTTCCGTACGATGGGTTAAAGGCTGATGTAAAGCGGTATCTTAAAAGTGCCGACAGGAAGCAGAAAAGAGAGCAGAAGCAGCAGATACTGAGGAAAACCGAGGGATACGGAGACAGGGTAAATCCCGACAGGATACAGAACGCCGGAGCGTTTTTTGCCGAGGAGGCAATTATCGGTATTCTTGTGGCATTTCCCGAGATGATCCCGGAGATCGGCGATCTTTCAGGCGAGGACTTTTTTACCCCGTTTAACCGAAGGGTGTTTGAATTTATTGCTTCAAAAGGAAAGGAATTCAATCTCGGAATGCTCAACGAGGTCTTTTCTCCTGACGAAGTGGGAAGAGTGACCGGAATGGCTGTTAAAAGGCAGATGCTTTCGGACAACAGAAAAAACACACTTGACGAGTGTATAAGAAAGCTCAGAAGCTCAAGGGGCGATGAGTCGATGTCACTTGAAGAGTTGATTAATAAAAAAAGAAACAGTGCGGCAAAATACTAAAAAGCCGAACAGGATGTGGAGAAAAATATGGATAACAATCAGACCGAAAAGAAATTTGACATAAGCGAGCTTATCGAAAAGGGAAAAGCAAAGGGCTCGCTTACAAACAGCGAGATCATGGAGGCGCTTGAGGACGTCGATTATGATCTTGAACAGATAGAAAAGCTGTACGAAACCTTTGAAAGACTCGGTATTGAGGTTACCGGCTATCTTGATTCGAATGATTATGAGCAGATCAAAACCGATGTCGAAAAGTATGAAAGCGCCGAGGAAATGGAGTCGATGTTAACCCAGGAGGGACTTGTCATCGACGATCCGGTGCGTATGTATCTTAAGGAAATCGGAAAGGTTCCGCTTCTTGATACCGAAAGAGAGCTTATGCTTGCAGAGAAGATGGCAAACGGAGATACAGAGGCAAAGCAGGAGCTTGTCGAGGCGAACCTCCGTCTTGTCGTCAGCATTGCAAAAAGATATGTAGGAAAGGGAATGTTCTTCCTTGATCTTATCCAGGAGGGAAACCTCGGTCTTATGAAGGCGGTCGATAAGTTCGATTACCGCAAGGGCTATAAATTCTCGACATATGCGACATGGTGGATAAGACAGGCAATCACAAGAGCGATTGCGGATCAGGCAAGAACGATCCGTATTCCGGTTCACATGGTTGAAACGATTCACAAGGTCAATCGAGTTCAAAGACAGCTTCTTCAGGAAAAGGGAAGAGAGGCAACCGCAGAGGAGATTGCTTCTGTTATGGGAATGACCCCTGACAAGGTAAGAGAGATTATGAAGATCTCGCAGGATCCCGTTTCGCTCGAAATGCCGATCGGAGAAGAGGAGGACAGCCACCTGGGAGACTTCATTCCGGACGACGATTCGCCGGCGCCTGCAGAGGCAGCCTCCGCTATTCTGCTTCATGAGCAGCTTTGCGAGGTTCTTCACACGCTTACGCCGAGAGAGGAGCAGGTGTTAAAGCTTCGCTTCGGCCTTCAGGATGGAAGAACCAGAACCCTTGAGGAGGTCGGAAAGGAATTCCACATCACAAGAGAAAGAATCCGTCAGATAGAAGCCAAAGCGCTTCGTAAGCTGCGCCACCCGAGCCGTTCCAAGAGACTTAAGGATTATTTGGAATAATCGCCCGAATAATTAACCTTAGTGCTCTTGACATATGTGCAAGATTGTTGTAAAATTAATCTGATCACGAATTCCCGCGATCAGCGAAACCCGAGTTTATTAGGAGGAACCCTCGAATGAGAAGAAGAATAGTAAGCATTGCCCTTGCATTGCTTATGGTTATGCTGCCGATCTCGCTTGCAGCGTGCGGTAGAAGCAGCGGAACAAGCGGAACAAGCACCGGTGAGACAAACAGTGACGGTTCAAACACAAACACCTCAAAAGGAACAAAGAAGACAAGGACAATTACGATATACTGCCCCACGGGAGACGAGACCACAGAAGCCGGAATAAAGGCGGCAGAAGAGGCTATTAACCAGTACACAGAGGGTACATATCTTACAAGAATAGTGCTTAAGCTTTATCCGGAAAACGAGTATTACGACGTTTTAAAGTCGAAGCTTGAGCAGCATCAGACAAATGTCGATAACGGAATTTCCTCAAAGCAGGACCCTAATGAGGAAAACAAAGACAACAGTGACGAAAACCAAAGCGACGACAAATACACAAGCACTGTTAAATTCCCGGATCTTGTAGATCCGCAGGTTGATATATTCGTCCTTAACGGAAAGGACCGTCTTGAGGATTATGCAAAAATGTGCGGTTCTTCAAGCTACAGCGGAGATACCGGATATCTTATGCCTATCGGTTCATATCTTGAAGTAAACTATAAGCTTATTAAGAAATATATCACCTCCTCGTTTCTTTCGTCCGGAATGATCGGCGATTCTCAGGTCGGTATTCCCAATAACCATGTTATGGGAGAGTATACATATCTTCTGCTCAACAAGGAAATCGTAGACAGTCTGTACTTTTCTCCGGAAGAGATCGCAGGCTCCGCAGATAAGCTCCTTGAGTATCTTTCGGATGCAAGAAAGTATTACGGAAGCTATATTCCGATGTATAATTATCCGACAGACAGATCGGTACAGTTCACAGATGAATTTTCCTTCCTCGGAGGCATGGTCACCGACGGAATGTATGAAAAAACCCAGCTCCTTCCGTCCGATCTGCTTGCAAATGCAGAATATGTTGCATATCTGAAGTGCCTCAATACGCTGAAAAACGGCGGTTATGTAACCGAGGGCGATGAATATTCGCTTCCGGAGGGCAAACAGGTTGCTGCCGGATATATCAAGGGAGGATACGGAGCAGCATCGAAGTATTCCGAGGATTATTATGTAATGACGGTAAACGAGCCGTTTGCAACCTCTGAGGAGTACCCGGGAAGCTTCCTCTGCGTCAGTCCGTATACTGCGGATGTTGACAGATGCGTAGAGATTATTGAAGCGCTCACAACAGATTCCAAGCTCCGCAATCTTTTCCAGTACGGAAAAGAGGGTGTACACTACAGTGTAAACTATGACGGAGTATACAAGCTCATCAAGAACGCGGATACAAGATATGACATGGATCCGATGAACACAGGTAATGAGTTTATTATGGCTCAGAATTCCGACATGGATGAGAATATGCTTTCTCTTTCCGCAGATGATTGGAAGGGTGCAAAGCAGCAGGCAGCAGAGCTTATGAGATCGCCGTATTCACTGTTCACGCTTACCGAAATCACAGCGGAAAACTACTGGAAGAAATCGATGTACTGGACAAACACGAACACAGCGGAGTTCAATGAGCTTGCCGGAATCGATCCGGATGTTCTGAGCAAGGAAGATATCAAAGAGCTTCAGGATGCCGCAAGAGAAAAGGATCCGTTCTTCGAATATCCCTGCTACTATACAAAGGACATTATAGATAATGTCTGCGCGTACAGCAAAGAGCTGTATAACGATATTTTAAATTACACCGGAAACAATTTTGAAGGCTATGTAGAGTCGATTCGCGAGCAGTTCGAAAGCTACAGCTACTATAAGGCGTTTATTGCAGACGAGACAGGAGATCTTCCTGCAAGAGAGGACTATAACAGCGATGCTGCATATCAGGCAGCATTGAGAGAAGGTCCTAATGCCGACTCGCCTTATGCACAGTACAAGATCTTCTATGAGACCTCTGCAGGCTTAAGATAATCGAAAATCTTAGGATGATCTGAAATCAAACGGACATTCAAATAACTTAATAAGCCATTTAATGGGGAGCGAGTGCTTCGGTATCATACCGAAGACCGCTCCTCTTCCTTTTTGCCGAGTCAGGCTTTTTCTTGAAAATAACCCTTTTAAATTGTTCTTTACAAATCGGGGAACATCTGATATAATTATAATCAGATTAATATGGGTTAGTATTTTTGAAAGGGCGGTGCGGCAATGCTTTTTGATCTTGCAGGAAACGATGCGATAAAGAGCATTGTAAGAGATTATACAGAAAATCGCAGTATGCCGCATGCCGTAATAGTCTGCGGCCCTCCCGGAACCGGTAAGCATACGGTGGCAAATCATCTGATCATGTCGCTCGGCTGCAAAAGCACAAATGAAAAGCCGTGCGGAAAATGCGAAGCATGCAGAAAAATCGAGCAGAGGCTTTCTCCGGATGTTATCTATATCGAATGCGAGGGCAAGCGTAAAACAATCGGAATCGAATCGGTCAGGATGATTCGGGAAAATGCATATATTGTCCCGAACGATCTTGATGTGAAGGTGTTTGTGATTGACGACGCATCGCTTATGACGGTTCAGGCACAGAATGCGCTTTTAAAGCTGCTCGAGGAGCCTCCCGAAAATGTCTATTTTGTTCTGATAGCCTCCGATCCGTCGCTTCTTCTTACAACGGTAAGATCAAGAGCGCCGGAGCTTAAGCTTGCAGCCTTTTCCGGAAGCGAGCTTAAAGAACTGCTTCTTGAAAGAAGCGAAAGGGCAAGAGAGCTTTTCGAAAAGGACCCGGATGCATTTTTGGGGATCGTTAACTCGGCACAGGGAAGCTACGGAAGGGCAATTTCGGCACTTGAATCAAAAAAAAGCCAAAAGGACGAGATATCGCTTGTATTAGAGTATCTCACCGTTCTTTCCGGGTTTTCTAAGGGAGAGCTTTACGGATTTATCTCTCTTCTGCCTTTAAAGCAGAGAGAGGATGCGGTTGCGTTCTGTGAAAAGCTGATGTTTGCCTTTCGCGACATGATTGCATCGAGAAAAAGCGACAGTCCCGAAATGATGCTGTTTGCATCATGTGAAGGCGCAAGGGAATTTGCACTTAAATATCCGTTTGCGGCGCTTGTTTCGATGTATTCGATAACCGAGCAGATTTTTACCGAGCTTTCGACTACTAATGTGAATTTAACGACCGAATACACAACTCTTGCAAAAAGGCTGTGGGTGGCAAAATTATAATACGGAGATATAAATATGGCAGATGAATACAAGGACATAAAGGATAAAAAGGATAAAAGAGACAAAAGGGATAACAGAGGCAACAGAAAGGGTGCCTATAAAAAAAGACGGGCAGCCGAAAATAAAAGAAATTCCGAGGCAGCCGATATATCAGTAAATGACTTGGAAGATGCAAAAGAGGCAGAAGATATAGAGACTGCTGAGGACATAAAGGAAGAGCCGGAGAAAATCGAGGCGGTTGAGGGATCGGAGAAGCCCGAAAATTCCGAGAACTCCGAAAATACGGAGAAAAGCAGAGAAACCGTCGAGATCGTCGGGGTCAGATTTAAAAAAACCGGCAAGGTTTATTATTTTGACCCGAAGGAACTTAAGCTCGGCGCAGGCGACTGCGTAATTGTGGAAACCGCAAGAGGGCTTGAGTACGGCGAAATAACAATAGCCAATAAGGTAATAGACAGCAGGGAAATCGTATCTCCGCTCCGCCCGGTTATTCGCGTGGCAACAGAGGAGGACAGAAGCCATCACGAGCTCAACCTTGAAAAGGAGGTTGAGGCGTTTAACGTCTGCCTTGAAAAAATCGAGGCGCACAAGCTTGAAATGAAGCTGGTTGATGTCGAATATACCTTTGATAACGGAAAGCTTCTGTTTTATTTTACATCCGACGGAAGGGTCGATTTTCGCGATCTTGTAAAGGATCTTGCGTCGCATTTCAGAACAAGAATCGAGCTGAGGCAGATCGGAATCCGCGATGAGGCAAAGCTTGTCGGCGGAATCGGAGTCTGCGGCAGACCGTACTGCTGTAGCAGCTTTTTAAACGACTTTGTTCAGGTATCGATCAAGATGGCAAAGGAGCAGAATCTTTCGCTCAACTCCGCAAAGATATCCGGTGCCTGCGGAAGACTTATGTGCTGCCTGCGCTATGAATACGAAACCTATGCAAGAGAGCTTGCCAAGATGCCGAAGGTCGATTCTATCGTGATCACCCCGGAGGGCAACGGCGTTGTTACCGAAATTGCTCCGCTTTCCGGAATCGTAAAGGTCAAGATGGATGAAAATGATGCGCTGAAGGCATTCCCTTACGATGTTCTTAAGGTCAAAGGTCACATAAAGGGCGGAAACCGTGTCGATATCAAGACGGAGGACGGCGAGGATCTTAAAGAGCTTGAAAAGCTTGAAAAGGATTGAAAATGCTTAAAAAAGGTTGAAAGGGATTGAATAAATTCCGAAAAAGGTGAAAAAATACCGAAAAAATCCTAAAAAAGGGCAGAAAATAATATAAAAAACGATTGATTTATTTGAATCAGTGTGATATAATATGCGCGGTAATTGAATTACCGACATTCAACATAAATTCTGCCGCGTTTTAAGCTGAAAAGCTGCATGAATTAAATTTGGCAGATTAAATTTCGGAGGGGAATATAATGGCATACGCAATTGACAAAGAAAAGTGTATCGGATGCGGCGCTTGCGCAGACGAATGTCCTGTAGGATGCATTTCCGAAGGCGATGAAGGCAAGTACGAGATCAACGCAGATGAGTGCCTCAGCTGCGGAGCTTGCCAGGGAGCATGCCCTGTAGAAGCACCTGCAGAGCAGTAATCCGGTTTAGAAAACGTCCGGTTTCCGTTTTTTTCGGAGATCGGGCGTTTTTTTCTTTTCGTCCGTTTGTATTTATTTCCTTGCAAATTCAATGCACCTTCTCTCGATTGTGATATTATGAAAAAAATAGTATTAAAAAGTTAACTTTTTTTGAATAAAAGCTTGACATAATGTTAATTATATGGTAAGATTAGTTCATAAAGTGAGAGGAGGGTAAGTAATTTGAAAAAGATCGATAATATCGACAAAGCGTTTTTGACATGCTTCTGCCTTGTAATTGTCTTTGCGATAAGCGCATATTTTTTTGCCGGCAATATTACCGTAAATATTTCACACTTCCTATTTTCCTTTCGGTCATATGACAGGGCGTCGATAGCCGAATATCTGCTTTCGCTTGTGTCAAGAATAATTAAGGTATGAGATAGAGTATAAAAACTCAAAGCCCGGTGCTTATTGTACCGGGCTTTGACAATTGTAAGGCAAGAAGCATATAATGTTACCGTAACGCACGAACGGGAGAGTGTTGCCGGTGCTGCTTTTTATACATAGTCCGGGGTACAGCGCAAAAGAGGCGTGAAAATGCCTGAACGGCAAGACCGGCTTTTGAGCTGATCATCAGGCACAAAAGCGGCATTAAGACGCCGAACGGCAAAGCCTGCTTTTTGCTGCCGCATTATCCGCGTTCATGCAAAGCACGGAAAGGCAATAGCCAAACAGAATGCAACAGCAAGCTTTTTGTGGATATTTAAACAAGATTTTATGAAAACAGCTGCAGCCGAACCGAAAACGGCGTTTGTGCTTTTTTCACAATTTTTTTCGAAAATGAAAAAAGATATAAAAATCACTTTTATTTTCATGAAATTTGTGTTATAATACCTAAGATGAGTAAATGTGCCGTTTTGTATCGGCATATTTTCATTGCCTTTTTGCAAATTTGAACTTAACATAAAGGTCATATATATGGAAAAAATAGTTGTAAACGGCGGAACGCCGCTTAACGGAACAATAGAAATCGGAGGAATGAAGAACGCTGCTCTCGGAATTCTGATAGCGTCAATTCTTACAGAGGATACCTGTGTTATAGAAAACCTCCCGATTATAAATGATGTCAGTCTGACACTTGAGATACTTCACGAAATGGGAGTTTCCGTAAAAATGCTGAATAAGACGACAGTCGAGATCAATTCTGCCTGCTGCAAGGGCGGAACATCTCCTATCAGCCTTGTTCGCAAGATGAGAGCGTCGTACTACCTGCTCGGAGCAGAGCTCGGACGTTTCGGAAAGGCATATGTAGGATATCCCGGCGGATGCGATTTCGGTGTAAGACCGATCGATCAGCACATAAAGGGCTTTGAGGCGCTCGGAGCAAGAGTCAACGTCGAGAGCGGATATATCGAAGCTGTAACAGACGGAGGGCTTGTCGGCTCACATGTCTTTTTTGATGTAAACACTGTCGGCGGAACGATGAATGTCATGATTGCCGCAGCGAAGGCGAAGGGCGTTACAATCATTGAAAACGCCGCAAGAGAGCCTCATATTGTCGATCTTGCCAACTTCCTCAATTCCTGCGGAGCAAGAATCAGAGGTGCCGGAACCGACACGATCAAGATCACCGGTGTGGAAAAGCTCCACGGCTGCACATATGCAATAATTCCTGACATGATCGAGGCTGGAACATATATGATTGCCGCGGCAGCAGCCGGCGGAACAGTAAAAATTACGAATGTCATACCGAGACACCTTGAGTCGATATCCGCCAAAATGCGCGAGATGGGTGTGATTGTTGAGGATTTTGACGACTATGTTGTTGTCAGCCGCGATCCTCAAAAGAAGCTCGGAAAGATCAATCTGAAAACGATGCCGTATCCCGGATTCCCGACCGATATGCAGCCTCAGATGTGCGTTCTGATGTGCCTTGCACACGGTGTCAGTACACTCGGTGAGGGAATATTCGACAACCGTTTCCGCTATGTTGAGGAGCTGAAGCGTATGGGTGCATCGATTAAGGTAGACGGAAAGATGGCAATAATAGAGGGCGGAGTTCGTCTCTCTGCCGCCAAGATCAAGGCGGTGGATCTGAGAGCCGGTGCTGCAATGGTAATTGCGGCGCTTGCAACAGAGGGAAGAAGCGAGGTCGAGGACATATATCATATCGAACGCGGATATGATGATATTGTTGGAAAGCTCAGAAACGTCGGGGCGGATATAAAAAAGATCTGGTATCCCGATGAGATCTCGGAGAAAAAAGCCAACTGATTTTAAAGGGGACGGTTTGTCCCCTTTTTTGATGTTTTCTATGTTTTGATATTTGACTTGATGCATGGGCGGTGCTTTGATTGAGACAGCCATGATCTGATGTTTTTTATAGTCGGCATATAGTTTTGCCGCTTGCTATTGTTTGTTTTTGAGTATGCTTTGAAAAGAGGAAATTACAGTGAAAAGGCTCGGTAAGCTTGATAATCTCGATAAGAAAGAGGGAAAATCTAAGGTCGATTGTAAGTCACCCTTGGCTGCGGCGCGCAGATTTAAAAACGCACGAAGCATAATGCTAGTTTTAATTCTTTTTACCGTTTTCAGTCTGATCGGAAAGTCGCTTGAAACCGGCAGGAGCTTTATTTTACCCATGTCGCTTCTGTGGTATATGTTCGATGCCGGCTCTCCGCTTTTTGTAATTATTTCTCTGCTTGTGATCGGATTATATATTGCTCTTTACATTTTTTCGGAAAAGACGCCGGAGTTTATGATTGTTGCTCTTGCCGGGCTCGTAATCGATAGGCTTTTTTGTCTTTATATCGATTTTTTCGCCGATGCGGCTGCCAAAGGAGCTCTGCTCGGCATTGGCGAGGTGGGCGAAACAGTTATGAGCGTGGTTTATGCAGGTGTGCTTATTTATATTGCTGTTGGTGTGTGTGGGATAAACGGCTACAAGAAATATCTTGCAAATGAAAGTGTTTCGAAAAGTGTTAGGACATGCTCTGAGGAGGTGCCTTGCGACGGCGGCAGCGAGGGAGGACAAAAAGCAGGCGACTGATTTGTTTTATGTGGGTTGCTTGAATTGCAGAATGTCGAAAAAATTCGAATATCCTCAGCCTAACAGTTGCCTACAAAAAGGCAGCATATTAATACTGCTTAAAAATAAAAACGCGCTCCCGGTTTGCCAAAGCAATTATAATGCTTTTGCACTAACGGGAGCGTTCTTTGCTCTGTTTAAATTCTGTTTTTGCTGCTTTAGGAGCTTTTCGTTCAGGAAAAAATTGTTTTTGAAAGCTCCTTTGTATATTTTGTCACGGCTTTGAAGTCCATCGCCCTGCCGTAGATTTTTTCAAGACCGAAATGAGCATCTCTTACCTTTTCGAAATCTTTCAGAACGGTTTTTATAAACTCGTTTCTTGTCCGCTCAATCTGCTTCAGGCATGCCTTTGATGAGCCGAGCCTCGGAGAAGGAATAAAGCGCTCCATGTTAATGATTTTTGTGCTTCTTTCTTTCGTATCGTCATTTTCACCGTTTTTGATTTCAACCATAGCATTTGAACCGGGGAAGAAAACAGAGCAGGGTTCGGTTGCGCGGAGGGGATCGCGGCTGACCCACACCTCGACTTGGTTTTCTTTCGCGGATCGAAGCACGGCGTCGCAAAAGCAGCTGCCGCTTCCATATCTTCCGTCTATATCAAAGCTTATTTCGGAAAGTCTTTTGAATGTGTCAAGCGAGTTGATCCCATGCATGCCGACAGATAATGTCTGGCGGAACAGAATGTTTCCCTTTTTTGCTCCGATTCTTTTTACAAGCCTGTCGGCTGCTGCGTTCATTTTTTCTTTGTTTAGATAATCCGAAAGGATTTCATTTTCCGCACATTTCAGCCTTCCGAGAAGAGAAAGAGACGAAAAAATCCGCTTGTAGCCTTCTGTCTTGGCTTTGGTAAGCTCGGCAATCTCCTTCTTGCTTTCAAGAAGCACCTCGCTGTCCCAGAAGCGGCCGAGATCGACAAGCTCATCCCTTATCCCGGGAATTTTCGTATCTTTTGCGTGCGGAGAAGTTCCGTCCGTTATGCAGATTTTCTTTTTGGGAAACCATAATGCGTCGATCGACCGATGGTCGGATGAGCAGTAAAAAATCTCTGTTTCCTCCGAACGGCAAAGCGAGAGCTCCTTCATCAAATGCGATTTTCCGGTGCCGGGAGCCCCCTTTACTATGTATATCCGTTCGGCATTTTCAAATACGTCATCGCAGCAGGAGGTATATCCGCTGCCGGTGGTTGCACCGATAAAAAATTCTTTTGTAGAACAGGACATTTCGCTGTCCTCCTGTTTTTTGGGATTTGGTATATAATATGTCGAAAAAACAGTTCTGTGAGTTTTTCTTGACAAAAGAATCCGGCGGTGCTACCATAATAAAAGCAAAAAGCAAGCAAAACAAAAACGGATTTTCTTCCGGCGGCCAGGCTTGTAGGTAAAAGTCCGGTAATCGGCAAAAGATAGCGATATAATTGATTTTAAAAAGGAAGGCAGCAAGGCGTGCTGCCGCTGAAATGAAATGATAACAGAAAGAATATTTGATCTTGACGGTGAAAAAAGAGAGTTTCTCGCCGCGGTAATCTCCTGCGACAGGGAAAGCAACGGCAGATATGCCGTTGTTCTTGACAGAACCGCGTTTTTTTGCGGCGGAGGAGGACAGGAATGCGATACCGGAACCATCGGTTTTGCAAATGTGCTTGAGGTGTGCGAAAAAAACGGCGAAATTATTCACTATACCGATGCTCCGGTCGAAAAGGAAATTGTTGTAAAGGGCAGACTCGATTGGGAAAAGCGCTTTCGGAGGATGCAGAACCACACCGGGGAGCATATTGTTTCCGGACTTATTCATGAGAAATACGGATTTGAAAATGTCGGCTTTCACATGGGCCATGATGACGTGACAGCCGATTTTGACGGCGTTCTTACCGAGGAGCAGCTGAGGGAAATCGAAATTCTGGCTAACCGGATAGTGTACGAAAACCGGACGGTTTCTGCCGAATACCCATCGGAGGAGCGTCTTGCCGCTCTTAAGTACAGGTGCAAATCCGAGCTTAAGGGAAGGGTCAGGATTGTGACGATCGAGGGCTGCGACAGATGTGCCTGCTGCGCGCCGCATGTCGCACTTACGGGTGAAATCGGAATTATTCACCTTCTCGGATTTATACACTATAAGGGCGGAATCCGCATCCATATGCTTTGCGGACTGGATGCAATAGACAGGATCAAAAAGGACTGTGCCGATATGAAAAGGATATCATCGTCTCTTTCGGCAAAGATAAACGAACTGCCTGATGCGGTAAGCAGACTGCAGCAGAACGAAAGCAAGCTGAAAAAGGAGATAAGCGAGCTGAAGAAAGCCGTGGCAGATTCAAAAATCGAGCTGTTAAGGCAAAGCGGTGAGGATGTTTTTCTTGTAGAAAACAGCCTTGACTTTGCGGATTTGCAGAGGGTGGTGTCCGAGACGGCAGAGGCAACCGGAAAACTTTGTATGGCAATTACCGGAAGCGATGACGAGGGCTATAAATATGTGATTTCCTCAAAAAGCCGAAATATGAAGGATGTTTCGAGGACTATTAATGAAACGCTAGGCGGCAAGGGCGGAGGAAATCAGAGAATGGCGCAGGGCGCGGTAAAAGCGAAAGAAACAGAGATCAGAAGGCTTTTTAATTATCTGAAAAATCAGGATTCATAAGTGTGAAATACGGTTTTGCCTGCGTCTTAAGGGCTTCGGTCTTATATGACAAATATTTTTTAAAAAATGTTGAAAAAGGTGTTGACAAACCGTAGGCGCTATGTTATAATATCATCCGTCGCGAGGCGAGAGCCAAGCGTAAATGGGAGCTTAGCTCAGCTGGGAGAGCATCTGCCTTACAAGCAGAGGGTCACAGGTTCGATCCCTGTAGTTCCCATTTGTGGCCCGGTAGTTCAGTTGGTTAGAACGCTAGCCTGTCACGCTAGAGGTCGTGGGTTCGAGTCCCATCCGGGTCGCCATTTATCCCTTGCTAAACCGGCATGGGTTTGCCTCTGTAGCTCAGTTGGTAGAGCGGGGGACTGAAAATCCCTATGTCGTTGGTTCAATTCCGACCGGAGGCATTTGTTTCGGCAAAGCCGGGACGATAGAGCTACGGACAACCGGAGCAGTCAAAGGATGCGGATTTAGCTCATTTGGTAGAGCGCGACCTTGCCAAGGTCGAGGTGGCGGGTTCGATCCCCGTAATCCGCTTTAGCTCCCGATTTAATTGGGAGCTTCTTTTTTTCTCAAATCTGCATATAGTTGCATATAATAAAACAGAAATAAATACGGCGCCATAGCCAAGCGGTAAGGCAGAGGTCTGCAAAACCTTTATCCCCGGTCCGATTCCGGGTGGCGCCTTTAATACAAAAAGCACCCAAACCCGGGTGCTTTTTGTGTTAAACCCGAAGGGCGGAATCGGACCGGGGATTAGGCGGCATGCCGCCGTCCGGGTGGCGCCTTTGAAAAAAGAGCATTGCAAAAGCAATGCTCTTTTTTCAACGAAATAAATCCCTTCGGGATTTGTGAAATGCGCTACGCGCGTGAAATATGCCTTTGGCATGTGAAATGTCTGCGGACGTGGGAGGATTTATTTCATTTCACGCTGCGACCGCAGGGAGCAACATTTCACAATTTCGAGCCTGCAAGAAATTATTTCACATCCGGCACAGCCGGATATTTCACTCTTTACATAATGAAAAATATATTTTATACTAATTGTAAAGGGGGTGATTTATGGCTGAATCAAAATTACGTGAGCTGTCAATGAATTTTGCAGTCGAGGTGTTGAAAATTTGCGACGGAATAAAAGGTCATTCTTCAATTGTCAACCAAATGTAACGTTCAGCAACCTCTATCGGTGCAAATATTCATGAAGCAAATTATGCACAAAGCAGATCTGATTTTGTTGCAAAGCTGCAGATTGCTCTGAAAGAATGCTATGAAACCGAGTACTGGTTAGAATTGTTTGTCAAATCGGGTTTGCTCGGCTGCGAAGCAGCAAAGAAAGCATGCTCCGATTGTGGGACAATACGCAAGATTTTGATTTCCTCCATCAACACCGCAAGGGGCAGCATGTAACAAAATGTCTGCGGACGCAAAATGAAAGTGCAATATAATTAGACGTTGATTATGGATTTGTTTTATAATAAAATTCTCATATGAATAAAATGGGATTTTATGGTATTTTGCAGTCAAAAAGCCTCGGCTTCACCGCATTTTCATATAAGCTACACATTGTTTTCATTGACTTTTTCGGACAAGTGTGCTATAATTCAGACAGGCTCGGAAATGTAAAAAGTACGAGTAAATATACGAGTGAATAATTGAACTTCAGGAGGTCTTTATCATGGTTAATCGTTTTGTTTTGAATGCCATTTCATATCATGGCAAGGGAGCTATCAAGGAAATCCCGGGTATTATAGCTGCAAAGGGCTTCAAGAAGGCGTTTATTGCCTCCGACCCCGATCTTATCAAATTCGGTGTTACAAAGAAGGTTACCGATCTTCTCGACGAGGCAGGAATGGCTTACGAGGTATACTCTGATATAAAGCCGAATCCTACGATTGAAAATGTAAAATCCGGCGTTGCCGCATATAAGGCATCCGGCGCGGATTATATGATAACTATAGGCGGCGGCTCGTCTATGGATACCGGCAAGGCTATAGGTATTATCATCAACAACCCCGAGTTTGCCGATGTACGCAGCCTTGAGGGCGTTGCACCGACCAAGAACCGCACAGTCTTCACAATCGCAGTTCCGACAACAGCAGGTACTGCTGCCGAGGTTACTATAAACTATGTTATTACCGATGTTGAGCGCAAGCGTAAGTTTGTCTGCGTTGATACAAACGATATCCCCGACATTGCAGTAGTCGACCCTGATATGATGTCGACTATGCCGAAGGGTCTTACAGCCGCTACCGGTATGGACGCTCTTACACATGCAATAGAAGGATATACCACAAAGGCTGCATGGGAGCTTGCCGACTGCCTTAACCTCGAGGCTATCCGCCTGATCTCGAAGAACCTTCGCGCTGCTGTAAAGAACGAGCCGGAGGGAAGAGAAGGCATGGCTCTCGGACAGTATGTTACCGGTATGGCATTCTCGAATGTCGGACTCGGTATTGCACACTCGGTTGCACACACTCTCGGCGCTGTATATGATACGCCGCACGGTGTTGCATGCGCAATGATGCTTCCTATCGTAATGGAGTATAACGCAGATGTCACCGGCGATAAGTTCAAATATATTGCAGAGGCTATGGGCGTTGATACAACCGGTATGAGCGTTGAGGAATACAGAAAGGCAGCAATCAATGCCGTTCGTCAGCTCAGCGTTGATGTCGGAATCCCGACAAAGCTCGAAGCAATTAAGGAAGAGGATCTTGACTTCCTTGCAGAGTCGGCACATGCCGATGCCTGCGCACCCGGAAACCCGAAGGATGCGTCGGTTGAGGATATCAAGGCTCTTATCCGCAAACTTATGTAATCCTGGTCCAATTTTAACAGATCAAGCCCTCGGGAGATTTATCCCGGGGGCTTTTGTCATGGTTTTTGCAACCGGTGCAACTGAAATCGGATTATAGAGGCTGAAAGAAAGCCCGGGAATCCGGAGCTCCGGCAGCATTGTGTTTTAGGTGGTTGCAAAGTTGGCAGATTTGTGCTAAAATATCCATGCTGCCGCCTATCCGTACTCTGCACGGATGCGGATGTTGCAGCATTAAAAATCAGATTTATGAATTATAAGCTATGAATGTTATGAACAGGAAAGGAAACGCAGTATGTCGCAGGTGACGAAACGGGCGCTGGAGCAGTCGCTTAAGAATCTTTTGCTTAAAAAGCCGCTTACAAAGATAACGGTGGCAGATATAACCGATGACTGCGGAATCAACCGCATGACCTTCTACTACCATTTTAAAGATATATATGATCTTGTGGAATGGTCCTGCCTTGAGGATGCGAAGCGCGCGCTTGAGGAGAAGAAAACATACGACACATGGCAGCAGGGGCTTTTACAGATTTTTGAGGCGGTGCAGGAAAACAAGCCGTTTATTTTAAATGTTTACCGCTGTGTGCACAGGGAGCAGGTCGAAAAGTATCTTCAGCCGCTGGTCGATCAGCTGCTGCTCGGCGTAATTGACGAGGAATCGCAGAATATGACCGTAAGAGCCGAGGACAAGCAGTTTATTGCCCAGATTTACGGCTATATGTTTATCGGGCTTATGCTTGACTGGATCAAGGATGACATGCGCGAGGATTCGCATCAGATTGTGGACAAGCTGGCAAGGCTTATAAAGGGCTCGATGTCGGCGGCTCTTTCAAGATTCAAGCTCTGATTTTTTTGACATTTTTGCGGATTTGATAAGTTTTTTTACAGATTTATGCCCCGTGATAATATTTTTATCACGGGGATTTTTCTGTTTATTGTAAAAAGTTGTCGTTAGGATATAATAAAGCCATAAAGAAAAAAACATGAAACAATCAGGAGGTTTTCATTATGTATTATTCTGCTGGAACTTATGAATCATTTGCTCATCCGGAAAAGCCGAAGGATGTCGATAAAAAATCGGCATATATCATAGGCACCGGTCTTGCGGGTCTTACGGCTGCGTTTTATCTTGTCCGCGACGGACAGATGAAGGGCGAGCATATTCATCTGCTTGAGAAGCTTGAGCTTGCCGGAGGCAGCTGCGACGGACGCAAGGATGTTACAAAGGGCTTCTTCATGAGAGGCGGACGCGAGATGGACAACCACTTTGAGGTCATGTGGGACACCTTCCGCGATGTTCCGTCGATCGAGACTCCGGGCGTATCGGTTCTTGATGAGTATTATTGGTTAAACAAGCACGATCCGAACTACTCTCTCTGCCGCGCAACGGTAAACTGCGGTGAGGACGCACACACAGACAAGCAGTTCAAGCTTGACAAGGAATCTGCAATGGCTCTTTCCAAGCTGTTTCTGACCCCGGAAAAGGATCTTGAAGACAAGAAGATTTCGGATGTTCTGCCGGATTCCTTCTGGGACACAAACTTCTGGCTCTATTGGCAGACGATGTTCGCTTTCCAGCGCTGGTCGAGCGCACTTGAAATGAAGCGCTATCTCTGCCGCTATGTTCACCATATCGACGGTCTTCCGGATTTCAGCGCACTTCGCTTTACAAAATACAACCAGTACGAGAGCATGATCCTGCCGCTTGTAAAATATCTCGAGTCGCACGGTGTTAAAATCGAGTACGGCATGGATGTAAAGAATGTTATAATCGAAACCGAGGGCGACAAGAAGGTCGCAACGCAGATTGTCTATGTAAAGGACGGCAAGGAGCAGACAATCGACCTGATCGAGGACGATCTTGTATTTATCACAAACGGCTGCTGCACCGACACCTCCTGCTACGGCGATCAGACACACGCTCCCGACCTTTCGGGTGTAAAGAACGGTTACGGTGAGTCGTGGGATATGTGGAAGGCTATCGCCGCACAGGCAGAGCACGGCGAGTACGGCAATCCGGACAACTTCTGCTCGGATGTTGATGCAACCAACTGGATGAGCGCTACGGTTGCCACCTCGAACGAGGAGATTATTCAGCATATCATGAATGTCTGCAAGCGTGATCCGCGTGCCGGCAAGGTAACGACCGGCGGAATTGTTACAGTCAAGGACAGCACAGACAACTGGTATCTTTCCTGGACAATCAACCGTCAGCCGCAGTTCAAGTCGCAGGACAAGAATATGGTGCTTGTATGGCTCTATTCGCTTAATACCGACAGGGAAGGCAACTATGTAAAGAAGGCTATGCGCGATTGCACAGGCGAGGAGGTTTGCCGCGAGTGGCTTTACCACATCGGTGTTCCGACCGATAAGATTGATGCTCTGGCGCACGACGCCTGCAATACAACAACCTGCTTCATGCCGTATATCAATGCATTCTTCCAGCCGAGAAAGGAATCCGATCGCCCGAAGGTAGTTCCTAACGGAGCCGTAAACTTTGCATTCATCGGTCAGTTTGCCGAAACGCCGCGCGACACAATCTTCACCACCGAATACTCTATGCGTACCGGTATGGAATCGGTTTACACGCTGCTTGACATCGACCGCGGTGTGCCGGAGGTTTGGGGCAGCAAGTATGACGTCCGTGAACTCCTTCGTGCCTGCTATTATGCAATCGACAAGAAGCCGATAAGCGAGGCTAAGCTCTCGTTTGCCGAGAAGGAAATGCTCAAGGTGCTCCTAAAAAAGATCAAAGGAACGGATATCGAGATCCTTTTAAAGGAAAGCGGACTTATAAAATAAAAACTGATATATATAAATTTAAAAGTACCTGCACGGTTGTGCAGGTACTTTTACTTGACAAGTTCATTTGACGGGTGGTTATGATTGTTGCAATTACTTTGGAGTATATAAACAAATACTGTAGAAAGCGATTGTGTTTTCGAGGTTCTTTGACTAATAGCTTTTATTCCTGACCCTTAAGCGCCTCGACCATGTCGATCTTTCTGTTCTTCATTGCAATCATGAGGCTGACAAGGAACGACATGCCTATCGTTAAAAGCGCTGTGAAGAGATATGAGCTGAAGCCTATTGACATTTTCATTTCATATTCGGATGCAAGGGTTTTTAACAGATATGAAAGCGTCAAAGCTCCGATCGGCATACCGATCAGGATTCCGAGCACCGAAAGAGCAAGGTTCTGTCCGGAAAGAAGTCTGCCGATCTTCCGATCCCTGAAGCCGACGACCTTCAGCGTTGCCATTTCGCGGTAGCGCTCGGTGTAGCTCATTGCACCGAGGTTATAAAGAACGATTATGCCGAGAAGCATTGCGCCTCCTACAAGCAGATAGATCATCGTGTCCATAATCGAAAGGAATGATTCAAAGGAGTCCATAATCATCTGCTTCGACTGGACGGATTTTATTATGTCGGTGCTTGCTATATCCGCCTTTTCGGTATCGGTATAAACCGAATCGATTTTATATGGAATATCTAAGCTGTCGGCGTATTTGTCCGAAATTATAATATTTTCCGAAACGCTGCGGAAGATTCCGGCAACTTTCAGTTTATATACATCGTCGGTGCCGAACGGGCTTACCTCAAACGAATCTCCTTTTTTAAGACCGAACTGCTCCGCAATGCGCATGCAGATATATGCTCCGTCGTCCTTTATATCGATTTCGTCGGTGTTTTCATCCATAATCCGGATTTTGTCGTGCGAGATATTATAGATATCAAGCGACACGGTCTTTTCGTTTAGCTGTACGCTGACAGAGCCGCCGGAATCGCCATTGTATTTGTCAATGATTTTCCTTCGGTCATCGTCGGATGCGCTTTCAGAAAGGAAGATGCGCGAGGAGTAATTAAGCCCGTTGTCGTAGTACATTTCAAGGAACGCGTTCATGGTGTCCTTCATTCCGAACGATGCAAGGACAAGGATTGTGCATCCGACAATTCCCAAAAGACTCATTGCCGTTCTTGCCTTGTGACGGACGATGTCTCTCATGTTCCAGCGCGTGCCGAACGGGAGACGGTGGAAGAATTTCGTGCGTTCGATGAGCATGGGCTTCATCTTTTTCGGTGTGTAGGGACGCAGCGAATCTGCCGCCGTTCCCTTAAGCATTGATCTGACCGAGAAATATCCGATCAGCGTGAGAACAAAGATAATAATTACGATTGCCAGAATGCAGAACCACGGCATAACAAGCTTCCATTCCGGAAGGTCAAGATAGGTTCCCATCATTCCGTTCGGGTTCATGATAAACCACGCAACCGCGTATCCCATGCCTACTCCGAGCGCCGTTCCGACGAGTGCTACGAAGAACGCAAAGGATGTATAATGCCGTGTGATCCTGCTGTCGTGAAATCCGAGCGCCTTGAGCGTGCCGATCTGTGTCTTTTCTTTTGCCGTCAGGCGGTGCATGGTCGTGACCATCGTAAGAAGTCCGATCAGAAGGAACAGAGCAGGGAGAATGCTTCCCATTGCCTTGCCCTCATTTACCTCTCCTTCCGCCTCCGAATAGGAAACCGTGTCCTCCTTTGTTAAAATTACGGTTGTCTTGTCGAGAATGTCGTTTACCTTTTTTGCAAAATCTTCTTTATTAAGGTCGGATATTACGTTAATCTGAGGATAGTAATCAAATCCGACGGCATTTTTGTACATCAAAGGAGAAATGAAGGCAAATCCGTGTGTCGAAAAATCCGGCATGAGCTGTGTCACGTCCCGGACGCAGATCATCTGTTCGGCTGCCTTGATAAGTCCGGCAACCTTTCCCGAAATTTCCTTTCCTCCGTATACAAAGGTAATCGTATCGCCTACCGAAATGCCGTTTTTGTCGGCATACTGATCCGAAAGCCATACGCCGTCGGTGCTGTCCTTGTCATATGCATTTCCGCTTATCAGAACGAAGGAGGAGACCTTTTCGTTTGTAGTTACGGCAAGAGCGACACTGTCGCCGTTTCTGTCCTTTACGTCTGCGTTGACCGAAAGATAGCGTGCTGCCGCTTTTATTCCGTCAAGCTTTTCGATCCTTTCAAGATCGTCCTTTGAATATCCGTTTTCGTCTACAAGCCGATAATCTGCAAAATTGCAGTCGTCAAGGAAGGAAAACATGTTCTCTTCAATGCTTACCCATTCCATATTGAAGCCGACAAACATTCCGACGCCGAGCATTACCATTAAAATCATGGAAATGAACTGCGCCTTGTATTGCCAGGCTGTACGGAGCATTTTTTTCGCTAACATATTCCGCGTCCTTTCCGGTTACCAGTCGATGTCATCTGCAGAGACCGGGTTTGCCTGATCTTCAACAGATACGACCTTTCCGTTCTTTACATGGATTACGGTGTCCGCCATCTGCGCAATATTCTGGTTGTGGGTGACGATGACGATTGTCTTTTTATATTCGCGTGCCATCTTTAAAAGCAGCTTTAAAACAAGAACGCCTGTTGCGGAATCGAGAGCGCCTGTCGGCTCGTCGCAAAGAAGTATCTTCGGGTTCTTTGCAAGCGCACGGGCAATAGAAACTCTCTGCTGCTCGCCGCCCGAAAGCTCCGACGGGAAATTCTTCAGGTGGTCCGCGAGTCCGACCTCCTCAAGCATTTTGGTAGCCGAGAGCGGATTTTTTGAGATTTCCTTTACAAGCACGACGTTTTCGTGCACGGTAAGCGTCGGGATCAGATTGTAAAACTGAAAAACAAATCCGACTGTTTCCGCACGGTAATCGGCAAGCTCGTTTTTTGACAGGGTCGAGATGTCCTTGCCGCAGACGGTGATTTTGCCGGATGTGGGGCTGTCAAGTCCTCCGAGCAGATTTAAAAGAGTGCTTTTTCCGGCGCCTGACGGTCCTAGAATAACCACAAACTTGCCCTCGTCAAGGGTCAGGTTAACTTTGTCAAGTGCCTTCAGCTCATGATCGCCGCTTTTGTATACGCGGCTTACATCCTGAAATTCTACAATAGGCATTTTTTATTTTTCCTCCGTATTTATGTATCGGTTCTTCGACCGTTTTTTAAGATATGCTCTGCAGATATGTTTGACGGCTTCAGAAATCAAAACAAAGCCGAAAGCAATAAGTGCCGAAATGACAATTTTCATATTCTTTGTTATCCGAACAGCTTGAACAGCCCTTTCTTTTTGTTTTCCTCGGATTTGACCGAAAGAACCTTATATCCGGTCTTTTCGATTGCCGCCTTTAGCTCTTCCTCACTTATTTCGCTTTCCGAAAGAATAACCGCCTCTCCCTTAGAGTGGGAAGATTTTACCTGGTTTACCTTGAAGCTGTTTCGAATACAGTAGTTTACATGGCTTTCGCACATTGAACACATCATTCCGTCGATTTTTACAGTTGTTTTAATCATTGCTTTTTCTTCCTTTCAATAAATTAATTGAATTATTTAAAATTTTGAGTTTAAAATACGAAGCATTTAAGGTCGGCTTAAAGCCCCACATATAAGCCAGCTCACGCGGTTAGTGCACACTAACTGTGAGCCCTTTTAAAAGCCGCCGAAAGGGCAGCTTTGTTATTTATCCGTCGGGGAAAAGCTCCTTCATGGCTCCGCGGACAAGGATGAGCAGGACATCGGGGTACATTTTTCCGATCTCGTTCTGATGTGATACAGTCAGGATCAGTCCGCGCACCGTAGCTGCTGCAAGCTCCGCGCCGCCGAGCGGCATAAGCTCGCTTTCCTCAAGCAACCTGCAGATATGAACCTCGTCATTGTGATAGTGCTCTGCTTTAATCTTTTCCGGAATCCGGCGGAGAATATATTCCGCGTCAGATTCGATAAAGTGCATCTCTCCGGTTTCCGAAAGCCTGCGGCACACCTCAAGCAGTGTCAGGGTCGTTCTTTCGCTTGCCGGAAGCGATGAATGCCTGAGTAGAGTTTCCTTTGCGACATTATAAAGCTCGGTGTGAATGCTTTCGAGAACCGAAAAAAACAGCAGCTCCTTTGAATCATAGAACTTGTAAAACGAGCCCTTCGATATTCCGACAGTGTCGGTCAGCTCCTCGACAGAGGTTTTGCGAGTTCCTACCGTCATTGCGCGCTTTTTTGCTTCATCGAAAAGCGCTTTTTGTATGTTTTTGTTTTCCTCTTCCGAAAATGCCATTTGTTCTCCAAAAAAAAATATGACCAAAATATTTTTACGGTCACATTATAGCATACACATCTCGCTTTTGCAAGAGGAAAATAAAGTTTTTTGAAAAAAACAGGCTTTTTTAATATATCCGCAGGTTTTTGTGCGATATTGACTTTTTTGAGCTTTTTTGAGCTTTTTTGTTACCATATATCATATATAATATAAATATATAATATAAATACCGCTGTGCCGAAAAAGGCAATGAGGAGGTCTGCATGGAAAATAATTTTAAAAAGCTTTTCGAATACGCGTCAACGCAGGACGTAGCATTAAAGCAGGGAAGCAATGCGGTTTTCATGCTTTCGGAAAACGGAAAAATGTATCATCTGATTTCAAAGAACACCGCCGATTCAAAGCAACTGCTTTGCGAACTTACAAAACTGCTTACAAATGACCGTGTTATTTGCGCAATGATATGCTTTTTGCCGCCGCATCAGCTTGACCTGCCCAGCTTCGATTTTCGAAAGGCACTTGCCGAGTTGGATCTTAAAAACAGGCATGCGGCAATCTATCTTAAAGGAGACAGCTTAGGGAATTCGATTGTAAAAAGAGAGCTTTACGTTACCATGCCGTAGAGGCACTGTATCATTTCTGCTGCTTTTCACAGCTGCTCTTTTAAAAAAGGGTTGACAAATCAGGCTTAATGTGATACAATCCGAAAAACTGAATATAAGCTGCCACCGGGCAGAGCAGTGCAACATGCACTATGCAGCATGTACTATACAATATGCACTCGCCATCACATCGTTAGGTCTTAGAAGATGTGTTTGCGAGTGTTTTTTATTTTCGGAGGATTTTATGATTAAAAGGATTACCGGTTATTTTTCAAAGGGAGAGCTTGTTTTATGGAGCCTTTCGGTTATGCTGATCGTCTCGTCATTCTGCATCTTCGGCGGAAACGGTTTTTTGACGCTTCTTGCCTCGCTTATCGGTGTGACCTCAATTCTTATAAACGCGAAGGGCAATCCGATAGGTCAGCTTTTGATGATTGTTTTCGGACTGATGTACGGAATTATTTCCTATACATTTTCCTATTACGGCGAGATGATTACATATCTCGGCATGACGATGCCGATGGCTGTAGTTGCTCTTGTTTCATGGCTTAAAAATCCGTATAACGGAAAGCGATCCGAGGTTAAGGTTAATTCGATTTCGAAAACCGAGGTTTTTCTTATGCTCCTGCTTGCCCTTGTAATCACAGCCGGGTTTTACTTTGTACTTGACTTTTTTAACACCGCAAACATAATTCCGAGCACGATATCGGTTACAACCAGCTTTATAGCGGTATATCTTACCTTCAGGAGAAGCCCGTATTTCAGCCTTGCATATGCCGCAAACGACATAGTCCTTATTGTTCTCTGGTCGCTTGCAAGCATGCTTGATATGCGGTATATTTCAGTTGTCGTCTGTTTTGCTGCATTCTTTGTTAATGATATATACGGCTTTTTAAGCTGGCAGAGGTTAAAAAGGAAGCAGAATTCCTGTTCTTGAAACAAAAAAGCAGATACGACTTATATCTGCCGATAATCTAAATATATCTTTTTCCGTGTTTTATGAATCGCTTACCGGTTTGCTGAATTTGGCAGTGTCGGATTATAAAAAAATTTGACAAGGTGAATTTTTTTTGTTATACTGAACTGTTAATGTATATCAGCACGCGAAAACAAATCACATTGGAGGATATTAATATATGAAATGGACGGGTCTGAACGACTTGAGAGAGTCATATCTTTCGTTTTTTGAGTCAAAGGGACATCTTCGCCATAAAAGCTATCCGCTTGTCCCTATCGGAGACAAGTCGATCCTGCTTATCAACGCCGGAATGACGCCGCTGAAAAAATATTTCACAGGCGAGCTTGAGCCGCCGAGACACAGAATGACAACCTGCCAGAAATGTATTCGAACACCGGATATCGAGAGAGTCGGTATTACCGCAAGGCACGGCACATTTTTTGAGATGCTCGGAAACTTCTCCTTCGGTGACTATTTCAAGCACGAGGCGCTTCCCTGGGCATGGGAATATCTTACAAAGGTTCTTGAAATGCCGGGGGACAAGCTCTGGGCTACCATTTATGTCGATGACGATGAGGCATACGATATCTGGGTAAACGAAATCGGACTTCCGCCGGAAAGGGTAATCCGTCTCGGAAAAGAGGATAACTTCTGGGAGCACGGTCAGGGACCCTGCGGACCCTGCTCGGAAATCCACTTCGACCGCGGACCGGAATTCGGATGCGGCAAGCCGGACTGCAAGCCGGGCTGTGACTGCGACCGCTATATGGAAATCTGGAACAACGTATTTACGCAGTTCGAAAATGACGGAAACGGCAATTATACAAGGCTCGCAAAGCCGAATATTGATACCGGAATGGGTCTTGAGCGCCTTGCATGCGTAATGCAGGGAGTAAACAACCTGTTTGAGGTTGATACCGTCAGAAATATCATGAAGGCGGTAGAGGATGTTTCAGGTGTCAGATACGGAGACGGAGAAAAGACGGATATTTCCTTACGCGTTATTACCGACCATATCCGCTCCACAACCTTCCTTGTCTGCGACGGTGTTGTTCCGTCAAACGAGGGAAGAGGTTATGTCCTTCGCAGGCTTCTTAGAAGAGCGGCAAGACACGGCAGACTTCTTGGAATCAACAAGCTGTTCCTTTCGGATATTATCGACGTTGTTGCAAGAGAAAACTATTCCGAATATCCCGAGCTTACGGAAAAGCTCGACTATATAAAGAAGGTTGTATCTATCGAGGAGGAGAGATTCGCCTCGACGATAGACAGCGGACTTTCGATTCTTTCCGGACTTATCGAGGATGCAAAGAAAAACGGATCGAACACCATTTCCGGCGACGATGCGTTCAGACTTAACGACACCTTCGGCTTCCCGATCGATATAACAAGAGAGATTTCGCTTGAACAGGGCATTTCGATCGACGAGGACAGATTTGTCGAGCTGATGAAGGAGCAGAAGGAAAGGGCAAGAGCAGCTCACAGAGCGCTCGGCGATCTCGGCTGGACACAGGACGCAATGGCGTTCGTCGACAAAACTCACAAGACCGAGTTTGTCGGATACGAGACCACAGAGAGTGAGGCAAAGGTAATTGCCATTGTCGACGGCGGCAGCAAGGAGCCGTGCGGAGAGGCTGTAGAGGGAGAGAGCGTATATGTCCTTCTTGACCGTACTCCGTTTTATGCGGAAAGCGGCGGACAGGTCGGAGATACCGGATATATCAGAAGTGAAAAGGCAACCGTCCGCGTAAAGGATACAAAAAAGCACGACGGAGTATATATTCAGATCTGTGAGGTCGAAGCCGGCAGCATTTCGGTAGGCGACCTCGTTAAGGCAGAGGTCGACAAAAACAGACGTGATGCCATCAGAAGAAACCATACCGCAGTGCATCTGCTCCATGCTGCGCTCCGCAGAGTGCTCGGAGAGCATGTTGAGCAGGCAGGCTCATATGTTGACGGGTTCAGAGCAAGATTTGACTTTTCTCACTTTGCTCCGATGACAAAGGATGAAATCGAACATGTAGAGGCCGCCGTAAATGCCGAAATTCTTTCGGGAACAGATGTAAAAACCGATGTTATGGATGTCGAGGAAGCAAAAAAGAGCGGCGCTATGGCTCTGTTCGGCGAAAAATACGGCGACAGGGTAAGAGTTGTTTCTATCGGAGACTTTTCAAAGGAGCTTTGCGGAGGAACACATATCGACAACACAGCAAAGATCGGGCTTTTCAAGGTCATTTCCGAAAGTTCTGTTGCTGCCGGCGTCAGAAGAATCGAGGCAGTAACCGGTCTTAATGTCCTTGAACTTCTTTCGGAAAAGGAGGCTCTGATAAACGAAACCGCCGCAGAGCTTAAGGTTCAGAACCCTGCGGACATTTCAAGAAGAGCTGTTCAGCTCCAGGAGGAGCTCCGCGACGCAAGAAAGCAGGCTGAAACGCTGAATTCGAAACTTGCAGCTGCACAGACAAGCCGGATTCTTGATTGTGCAAGACAGGTTGGCGCTGTAAGAGTAGCAACCTACAGTCTTGAAAATGCATCAAGCGAGATGCCGAGAGCAATCTGCGATGAGCTGAAGGCGTCGAACGACGATGTTGTTGTTGTAATTTCAAATGTTTCTGCAGGAAAACTCACATTTGCCGCAGCATGTGGAAAGAAAGCGGTTGAGGCAGGTGCGCACGCAGGAAATATCCTGAAGCAGGTAAGCGCCGTTACAGGCGGAAAGGG
This sequence comes from uncultured Eubacteriales bacterium, assembly GCA_934447715.1. Taxonomy (GTDB): domain Bacteria; phylum Bacillota; class Clostridia; order Oscillospirales; family CAG-272; genus HGM12657. The sequence continues at coordinate 103,964 of CAKSER010000001.1, forward strand.
CGGCGGAAGACCCGACAGCGCAATGTCCGGCGGAAAGGACATTGACAAGCTCGGCGACGCTCTTGATGCCGTATACGGAATAGTTGAAGGAATGCTGAAATAAAGCGGCATTCAAAGCCAAAGCAGCAGGAAAACGGCGATAAGACAAAATAATAGGTTATATAAAAGGCAGAGCCCGGATTTTCCGGGCTCTGTTTTGTAATATAAACATTGTTATTATAGCACAAAAGCGGCTTTTTTGCTGTTTCTGGCGTTTTCACGCCGCTTTTGTGCTAAAATGTCAGCATGCAGTTAATACGAGCCTCAGCCTAGGCGCAATCTTATTGACCACCCGATTTTTTGAGATAACAGCTCGGATTTCGGGCGGATATTTTCGCTCGGTTGCAAAATGGCTTTTCGGGCAATTATTTTTTGCAGTAACAGGATTGAGCGCGTTTGGTGCATCCCATACCGTCAAAGCTCGGGTTGCAGGCATAGAGATTGTTTGAGCCTAAGGAGTCCTTAAGCCGCTCGAGAGCTTCACCGAAGCGCTGATAGTGGACAATTTCCCTTTCGCGTAAGAACTTGATTACATCCGCAACATCGGGATTGTCAACAAGCCGCAGGATATTGTCATAGGTGACTCGCGCCTTTTGCTCTGCTGCAAGGTCCTCGTTTAAATCCGCGATCGGGTCGCCCTTTACCGAAAAGCAGAGGGCGTTGAACGGTACGCCTCCTGCGGACTGGGGCCAGACCCCGGCGGTATGGTCTACAAAATACGAATCAAATCCCTGTGCCTTCAGTTCCTTTGCCGACAGCCCCTTTGTGAGCTGATATACAAGCGTGCCGACAATTTCAAGATGTGCAAGCTCCTCTGTTCCGATATCGTTAAGAATGCCTTTTGTAATGTTGTCCGGCATTGTGTATCTCTGGGACAGGTATCTCATGCTTGCCCCGAGCTCGCCGTCCGGGCCTCCATACTGCGAAATGATTATTTTTGCCGATCTTGCGTCCGGGCATTTTATGTTTACCGGATATTGCAGTCTCTTTTCATATTCCCACATAATTCAGCATACCTCCCACGGCCACGGCGAACTGATCCAATTCCAATCGCAGGCGGAGCTTGCCGCATAGCCCTCCATCTGCGCGATCTGCGAATACTTGGACAATATATTTTCGCGCTTTTCGCTTAAGCTTTTAAAGTAATCGAGTGCTTCCCTGCACTCGGGATGTGTGTCAAGAAAGAGTCTCAGCTCATCCATCGAAAAGCTGACAGTGTCAAGATCTCTTTGAAGCTGTTTTATTATTGCTCTTTTATCCATTACACTTGCCTCCCTGATACGGTGCAAGGAACGGCAGGTCAAGATCCGCGAATATGGTTCCTCGCTTCAGGCCCTTACACGGATCGTATATATTACAAAAATCCTGTATGACGATTGATACAATTGCAAGCTTTTGCATTTTATTATTCGTTCCTTTCTTGTCATGAGCGGAAAGCCGCTCTGTTTTTATTTTATGCGCTGTGCTTTTTAAGGTGCTAAAAAAGCAGCCCCTGTGCCTTCATTGCGGCGATGAGTCTGTCTTTATTCTGCTCCTCCATTTTACAAAGCGGAAGCCGGAATTCTTCGGTGCAAAGTCCGATAAGAGAAAGAGCTGTCTTTATCGGTATGGGATTTACCTCGCAGAACAGAGCTTCGATTAAATCGAGCATTTCGAGCTGGAGCTCAAGGGCATCGGCATGCCTGCCGTCAAACCATCTTTCGCAGATAAGATGAGTTTTTTCGGGGAGAATGTTCGATACAACCGAAATTACGCCAAGGGCGCCGACCGACAGCATCGGCACAATCATGTCATCGTTTCCGCTGTAGATATCAAGCCTTCCTTTGAGCTCATGAGCAAGCTCGGTTGCCTTTGCAATGCTTCCGGACGCTTCCTTGACGGCTGTAATACAGTCGATATCGCAAAGCTCGGTATATGTTTTTATGTCAATATCGATTCCGGTTCTTGACGGAACATTATAAACAATTATCGGAAGATCCGAGGCGCTCGCCGCTGCCTGATAGTGCTTTATAAGCCCCTTGTGGCTTGCCTTGTTGTAATACGGGGTGACGATTAAAAGCGCATCGGCACCTGCCAAAGCAGCCGCCTTTGATCTTGAAACCGCCTTCTCTGTTTCATTGCATCCTGTCCCGGCAATTACCGGTATTCTTTTGCCTACCGTCTTTACCGCAGCCTCGATGACCGATTTCCGCTCGTCCTCGCTCAGCGTTGCGGCTTCTCCTGTCGTTCCGCAGACGATCAGCGCATCGGTCTTTTCTTTGATCTGCATTTCGATCAGTCTTTCAAGCAAGTAAAAATCGATTTTTCCGTCCCGGAACGGCGTAATTATCGCTGTCCCGGAGCCTGAAAATATGTGAGTATGTTTCATTTTATAGCATCGGCTTTTTTATAAGCCTTCCTTTCAAAGATTTTGAGTCAAAGATTTTTAATATAATTCGGCAGCCATATTTTATTTTTTTGTTCAAAGCTGTTGAAAAAAGCAGGTAAATAATATATACTGTAAGATGATAAATTGTGTTTACGGAGCAATCAAACGGATGATTAACAATAAAAGAATAGATACAAACCTGACAACAAAGGATTTTTTCTACGACCTTCCGCAGGACAGGATCGCACAGACGCCTGCTGAGCCGAGAGACTCATCAAGGCTTATGGTTGTCGACAGAAAGACCGGCAGCCTTGAGCACAGGATATTCAGGGATATAATCGATTATCTTGACGAGGGCGATGTCCTTGTTGTAAACGATTCAAAGGTGATTCCGGCGCGGCTTTACGGAATCAAGGAGTCATCCGGAATTACAATCGAGGTTGTTCTGCTCAGATCGAGGAAAATCGACACCTGGGAGGTCATGACCCGTCCGGGCAGAAGAGCGATTCCCGGTACTACCATAGTATTCGGAGACGGACTGCTTCGTGCCGAGGTGCTTGAGACGGTTGAGGGCGGAAACAGACTTGTTAAATTTTCATATGAGGGAGACAACTTTTTCTCTATACTTGACCAGATTGGTCATATGCCGCTTCCGCCGTATATTACCGAAAAGCTGAAGGAGAAATCGAGATATAATACGGTATATGCAAGGGAGGAGGGCTCTGCCGCAGCGCCGACCGCAGGACTGCATTTTACAAAGGAGCTTCTTGAAAAAATCAAGGCAAAGGGTGTAAAGATCGCACCGGTAATGCTTCATGTCGGGCTCGGCACCTTCCGTCCGGTCAAGGTTGACAATGTAAGCGAGCATGTAATGCATTCGGAATATTTTTCGGTGTCAAAGGAAAGCGCAGATATAATCAACAACCGCAAGGGAAGGGTAATTGCGGTCGGAACGACCTCGTGCAGGGTTCTCGAATCGGCATCCGACGAGAACGGAATTATTCACCCGATGTCCGACGATACGCAGATTTTCATCTATCCGGGGTACAAGTTCAAGATGATTGACGGCCTGATTACAAATTTTCATCTTCCGGAGAGCACGCTTCTTATGCTTGTTTCTGCTTTTTCGTCAAAAGAAATTATGATGAACGCCTACAAGGAAGCGATCGAGAAGGAGTATCGGTTTTTCTCGTTCGGCGATGCGATGTTCATCCGATAAGCTGCGCAATACTGCGTTGCTCCTTGCCTTATCCCCTCAGCGTATGGAACTATACCGTCGACTGTGGAAGCGGCTGTTGTGCCGGTACAGACAGGTATTGTTTCCCGGCTTTAAAAACGCAATTTCGGTGATTTGCAATTCGTAAAAGGAAAAAACAGAAGAATGAATAAAAAAACAGTTGCCATAGTCGGTCCGACGGCGTCCGGGAAAACCGAGACTGCGGTTATGCTTGCCGAAAGGCTCGGCGGAGAGGTGATCTCCTGCGACTCGATGCAGCTTTACAAAAAAATGAATATCGGAACTGCGAAGCCTACAAAAGAAGAGATGCGGAATATTCCGCACCACATGATTGATATTGTGGACCCCGAAATCGACTATTCCTGTGCGGATTACGCAGCCGAGGCAAGAAAAGCAATTATTGAAATTCAAAAAAAAGGCAGGCTGCCGATTTTTTGCGGAGGAACCGGGCTGTATCTTGATTCCGCACTCGGAAAAAACGCCTTTTCTCCTGATATTCCGCCTCAAATTCGAAAAGAGCTTGAGGGATATTCAAAAGATGAGCTTTTTAAAAGGCTTAAGGAGGTTGACCCACAGTCGGCAGATGAAATTCATCCGAACAATGTAAAAAGGGTGATGCGTGCGCTTGAGGTGTTTTTGGGAACCGGAATTCCGAAAAGCGAATGGGACAGGCGGTCAAAGGAAGCAGAGCCGGAATTTTCTGCGGTTTTTGTCGGAATTTCGTACGAGAACAGGGAAATTCTGTATGACAGAATCAATCTTAGGGTTGAAAATATGTTAAAGCTCGGTCTTATCGATGAGGTAAGGGAGCTTGATCTTGACAGAAGCAGCAACGCGGCTCAGGCAATCGGATACAAGGAGATATACAGCTATCTTGACGGGAAGATTTCCTATGACGAGGCTGTCGAGCTTCTCAAGAAAAACACCAGAAACTATGCAAAGCGGCAGCTGACCTGGTTTAAAAGAGAGCCGGGCATTAAATGGTTTTATAGGGACACCGACGAAAATTATCTTGAAAATATTCTAAAGTACCTTGAAGAAAGTCTGAAAAATGAAGAATCATGTCAAGATGAACCAAAAAAGGACGACAAACAGAGAATCAACCGAGAATTTACTTAACGGAAGTGTAAAATGAACGTAACGATAAAAAATGTGGCAAAATACATACTGACTGCTGTTATTTCGCTGCTCGTCATTGCCTATCTTGTTTATCACCTTATCGGCGGCTTTGATGTAAAGCTTGAAACGCTTGCGGTCGAGGAGGCTACTCAGCAGGATACGCTTGCGCTCGATGTGTACATCATGAGAAACGAAAAGATACTGTATGCATCGACAAAGGGAGATGTAAACTATCTTTATAACGACGGAGAAAAGGTGGCAAAGAACACTGCTGTGGCGGATATCTATGCCGAAAACACTTCGTCCTCGATAAGATCGAGAATTATCGAAATCGACAGGAAGATAAATCTTTTAAAGAACAGCAATATCAGCCCCAATTCGTTAAGCTCGGACACATCTGCAATAGACAAGAAGATCTGGCAGATGTTCTATACGGTTACGGGAAAAATCGAGGAGGGCGATCTTTCGTATGCCTCACTTAAATATGATGATTTTCTTGTAATGCTCAATCAGAGAAGAATTATTGTAAGAACGGTAAAGGACTACAACAGCCAGATAACCAAGCTTCAGGGCGAAAGAGATGCTCTTATGGCACAGCTGAACGATGTAATCGATACTGTATATACCGACGAATCGGGATATGTATACTCTGCTCTTGACGGATATGAGGAGATATTCGACGGCTCAAAGGCATCCGGACTTACAATTTCCGGCTTTCACGAAATGATAAGCTCGGAGCCGGAAACCGGAACGGTTACACCGGGCAAATATGAAATCGGTAAACTCGTCACGAACTATGTCTGGTATATTGCATGCGAGATTAATATCGACCTGCTTCATTATTTTGAAACCGGGGCATCCTATCCTGTCATCTTCCCGTACAACTCGGACACAACAATCAACATGGAGCTTGACAGAATAGTTACAAGCAACGAAAGCGACACGATAGTCCTGATTTTCAAGACCGGAACGATTCCGGACAACTTCAACTATCTGCGCCTTCAGACTGTCAATCTTGTTCTGACATCCCATACCGGATTTAAGGTTCCGACATCCTCTGTCAGGATTGTGGACGGAAAGCAGGGTGTGTATGTTTTAAGCGGCAACATGGTCAAATTCAAGCTTATTGACCCCCTGTTTGAATCGAACGGATATTTTATAGTCGCGGAGGACGGCAGCGAGTTTATCGAAAATTCCGATTACGGCTATATTTCGGCAAACGACCTATTGATTATAAAAGGAAAGAATCTATATGACGGAAAGATTATCGAATGAGTATGAAAGCCCGGCTTTGACCGAGGAGGACAAAAAGAGGATATCGGACAGCCTTAAAAGCATCCGTGAAACGGTAAAGGAATGCTGCGAAAAAGCAGGAAGAAAGAACGATGTTACGCTCATGGCGGCGACAAAGACCGTTTCTGTTGAAAAAATCAACTATGCGATAAGCGAGTGCGGTCTTACCGACATCGGCGAAAATCGGGTCCAGGAGCTGCTTGAAAAATATGACATGCTTAAAAAGGATGGAGTAAGAATCCACTTTATCGGAACGCTGCAGCCGAACAAGGTAAAGTATATAATCGATAAGGTTTGCCTCATTCATTCGCTTGACAGCATGTCTCTTGCGCGCGAAATTGACAAAAGAGCATCCGCAAAGGGGATAAGGATGGATGTTTTAATCGAGGTCAATATCGGGTCGGAGGAAAACAAGGGCGGAGTTGCAAAAGACGAAGTGATTCCTTTTGCCAACGAACTGCGCAGCTTTGGCGGAATCCGTCTTGTGGGACTTATGACAATGGCGCCGAAATGCGAAGACAAAGAGGATTACAGGGGATATTTTTCCAGTGTAAGGGCTCTGTTTGACAAAATGGCAAAGGAGGGCTGTTTTGATGCCGAAAGCCCGATTTTGTCGATGGGAATGTCGCAAAGCTATGATATCGCGGTCGAATGCGGATCGACCCTTATAAGACCCGGAAGCGCGGTTTTCGGCAATCGTATTTATAAAAACAGCGACCTGAAGTGATTTTTTTATCGAAAAAATATTATTTTTTTTAATTTTCAAAAAAAACTTGCGTTTGCGAAAATAATATGCTATAATGCAAAAAGAGTATTGTCACTATCTGTGACAATGGCGGATGTACTACTGTTTTTGATAATTATATACTATATATTTGGAGGGGCAATATGGGATTCATTGACAAGCTTAAAGGCATGGTCAATCCGGACGACGTCGATGACGGCTACGAGGATGATTACGGCTACGATGACGGAGAAAACGATGTAGATTATGAGGAGTTTCAGCCTCAGCAGCAGCCGGTAAGAGCACAGCAGAATGTTCAGAACCAGGGCTATGCACAGCAGAGACCTGCTCAGCCGGGAGGAATGAGCCTTAATTCCACAAACCTGGAGCTTAAAGTTGTAAAACCGGAGAAGTATGACAGCGTAACGGCACAGAAGATTGCAGATCACCTGCTCAACCGCCGTACGGTTGTACTTAACCTTGAGCTTACAAACAAGGAAAGCGCAAGACGCCTTATAGACTTCCTCAGCGGCGTTGCATATTCGATTGACGGATACATTCAAAGAGTTGCAAACAACACATTTGTAATCGTTCCTAACAATGTTGATGTATCCGGCGAGCAGATCAACGAGCAGCCGCAGGTTCAGCGTCCGAACGCAGCAGATTTGTTCTGAAAATAAACGGAGCATCACAGCCCGTTTGTCGTGTAAAGGGGATGTAGTGCCATAGTGCAGCATCCCCTTGCGATTTTTTTGCAAAAAAATCAGCTTTTACAGCGTTTTTTGCGAAATTTTCGCATTTTTTCACTTTCATGAAGGGATTGGTTAAAGAATGCTGTCACCGCAAGAACTTAGAAAAGATGATTTCACAAAAACCATCAGAGGCTACAGTGCCGAAGAAGTTGACGAGCACATAAATTACATAATCGAGAAATATTCCGAGCTTTATCAGGCAAACGACGAGCTTGAAAGAAAGCTGCGCACCGCTCTTTCGGAAATCGACAATTTCAGGCAGGATGAGAAGGCGATCAAGACCGCTCTTATAAATGCCCAGAAGGCGAGCGCCGCAATGCTGAGCGAGGCGAGCACAAAGGCAGATTCGATAATTGAGGATTCAAAGACCGAATGCGGCAGAATCCTTTCGGAATTTGACAGAAGAATTGCTGAAAAGAGAGACGAGCTTTACAAAATGGAAAGGCTGGTCGAGCTTTTCAAAAAGACGCTGTTTGAGGAATATCACAAGCATATCGCAAGGCTCGAGCAGATATCTCTTGAGGAGGGAAGCGAGTTTACGAATTTCGATCTTCCCGAGGATTACTTCATGCGCAAGGTCAAGGGTGATGTTGAACAAAGGGCATCCGAAATGGTTTCTTCGGGCAAATATGAAATAAAGCTTGAAGAAGACAGTAAGCCGGTACCGGAAAACGGGACGGCAAGTGAGACACCGGATGCGTCGGCAAACAGAGAGCCGGAGGATGATTCGGCTGTGCCGGGAAGCGTGGAGCTTAATGCCGAGGATGATGACGAGCAGATTTTTGCAGACAATGCTCCTGCTCCGCTGCATCATGTTGAAAAGGCGGACGGACATGCTCCGATGACTGCTTTTTCGGGCAGTGAAGACGGTGCCGAAACCGGCAAGGCAGGCGCTGCGGACAGCACGGACGGCACAAAGACCGAAATCCATGACGAAGACGGCGAGGATGATATGGTCTTCAGCATGGGCGACGAACGTGATGAATTCAGCCATTTTGTGGGCGAAAACATAGACAGAACAGACAAGTCCTTAAAGGAAGATGAAAAAGAGGACGCAAAAGAAGCTGCAAAGAACGCGGAAGAATCGATAAACGGCGAGCCTCTTCCCGAAAACGAGGACGATGATGACGATATAATCATTGCGACAAGGACTCCTGTCGGAAGCGAGATGACAAGCGTCAAGGATGCAATCAAGGCGCTGAATTTCAAGCTTAAAAACGAAAAGGACAATCCGGAAAGCGATGCACCAAAGGAGAACGAAAAGTCTGCTTTGGATGATGAAAACGACGAGTTTATCAAGCTCCTTAAAAAGGTGACCGTAAATACAGAGGCAAAAAGGCGCTCTGAGCTTGATGAGGTTTACTCAGGCGGAAATGCGAAAAAATCCGGAAAGGATCTTTCGATAACCGAAGAGTTTAATGCTGTATATAATAACAAACAAAAATAAATTGCCGAATAATCGGAGAAACGGACATAAATAATATGGCTCAGGATTACACGAAAACGCTTAATTTGCCGCAGACCGACTTTTCGATGCGCGCAAACCTTCCTACAAAAGAACCGGAAATCTATAAAAAATGGACCGCACTTGGTCTTTATAAAACCGTTGTTCAGAAGAACACGGGCAAGCCGAAATTTATCCTTCACGACGGACCTCCCTATGCAAACGGAAACATTCATCTCGGTCATGCGCTGAACAAGATTTTAAAGGATTTTATTATCCGTGAAAAGAACATGAGCGGCTACTGCGCTCCCTTTATCCCCGGCTGGGATACGCACGGACTTCCGATTGAAAATCAGATGATCAAAAAGTACGGAATCAAGAGGGGAGAGCTTGACACGGTCAAGTTCCGCGAGCTTTGCGATTCCTTTGCAAGAGAGAATGTCGAAAGACAGAGATCGCAGTTCAAGCGCCTCGGTGCGATTGCCGACTGGGACAATCCATATATGACGATTCTCCCGGGCTTTGAAGCCGATCAGATCAGAATTTTCGGCAAGATGACCGAAAACGGATATATTTACAAGGGAATGAAGCCGGTATACTGGTGCCCGAGCTGCGAAACGGCTCTTGCAGAGGCTGAAATCGAGTATGCCGACGATCCCTGCACATCGATTTATGTAAAGTTTGCCCTTGACGATGACAAGGGACTTATAAAGAATGCAATCGGCACGACCGAGAATGTATATTTTGTCATCTGGACAACAACGACCTGGACTCTTCCGGCAAACCTTGCAATCTGCCTCGGACCGGAATTCGATTATTCGGTCGTTAAGGCAGGAAACGAGTATTACATCCTGGCAAAGGAGCTTACCGAAAGCACAATGAATGCAGCCGGAATCACCGATTATGAGGTCAAGGCGACATTCAAGGGTCAGGATTTTGAAGGAATGACGGCACGTCATCCGTTTATCGACCGCCCCTCCTATATCATTGTGGGCGACCATGTAACACTCGAATCCGGTACCGGATGCGTCCATACGGCGCCCGGACACGGTGCAGACGACTTTGAGGTATGCAAGAAGTATCCGCAGATCGACTGTGTTGTACCGGTTGACGGAAGAGGAAGAATGAATGAGCTTGCAGGCAAATATGCAGGGCTCAAGACAGAAGAAGCGAACAAGGCGATCCTTGAGGATATAACAGCAAGCGGAGCGCTCCTTGCTTCAAAGCAGATTGTGCATCAGTATCCGCACTGCTGGAGATGCAAGCATCCGATTGTATTCAGAGCGACAGAGCAGTGGTTCTGCTCGGTTGACGGCTTTAAGAAGCAGACCTTTGAGGCAATCAAGGGCGTAAAGTGGATTCCGTCCTGGGGACAGATCAGAATCGAAAAGATGGTCGCCGACAGAAACGACTGGTGCATTTCAAGACAGAGAACCTGGGGTGTGCCGATTCCGATCTTCTATTGCGAGGATTGCGGAGAGCCGATCATCAGCCACGACACAATCGAAAAAATCGCACAGCTTTTCGAAAAGGAGGGCTCTGTTTCCTGGTTCAAGTATGAGCCGGAGCAGATTATAGGAGATCTTGCCGTATGCCCGAAATGCGGATGCAAAAAATTGCGCAAGGAAAAGGACATTATGGACGTCTGGTTTGATTCCGGAAGCTCATATGCCTATGTTCTTTCCAAGATGCTTGACGGGGGCGACAACTTCCCGGCAGATCTGTATCTTGAAGGAAACGACCAGTACAGAGGCTGGTTCCAGTCGTCGATGCTCACCTCGGTTTCCACAAGAGGCTGCGCTCCGTACAAGACTGTTTTAACTCACGGTATGATTATCGACCTTGAGGGAAGGAAGATGTCGAAGTCCGCAGGAAACGGAATCGATCCTGCCGATGTAATAAAGCAGTACGGTGCGGATATCCTTCGTCTTTGGGTTTCCTCGGTTGACTATACAAGCGATGCAAGAATTTCGAACGAGATTCTGAAGCAGATGGCAGAGGTTTACAGAAAGATCAGAAACACCGCAAGAATCATGCTTGCGAACCTCGGAAACGGCGATGACCGCTTCAACCCGGACACAGATCTTGTACCGTACTCCGAGCTTTATGCAATCGATAAATGGATCCTTTCACGGCTCAACAAGGTCGTAAAGGAGGTAAGGGAAGCATATGATAATTATGAGTTCCACCTTATCTATCATACACTTAGCAACTTCTGCACGGTTGATCTTTCGAATCTTTATATCGATATTACAAAGGACAGAGTTTATGTCGAGGGCAAGAGCTCGCTTGCACGCCGCTCTGCGCAGACTGCTATGTATCTTGTTCTCAGCGCATTTGCAAGAATGGTTTCGCCGATCCTTGCATTCACCTCTGAGGAGATCTGGGCTTGTATGCCGCACTTCTCGACCGATGATACAAGAAGCATTCTGTTAAATGACATGCCGAGCTACGACGAAAAGCTTGCCTTTGCAGACGAGGACAAGTGGAATAAGCTGTTTGACTACCGCGACGAGGTGATGAAGGCTCTCGAGCTTTCAAGAGCCGAAAAGAAGATCGGAAAATCTCTTGATGCAAAGGTAGAAATCAGCACATCCTCGGATGAAATCTATGCTCTTTTAAAGGAATTTGAGCCCGAACTTGAAACGGTATTTATCGTTTCGCAGGTTTCGCTTACCAAGGGAGACGATAAGGTGGTTGTTTCTGCCGCCGACGGAAGAAAGTGCGACAGATGCTGGAAGTTTGACCTTGACGGAGTCGAGGACGGAGAAGGCTTCCTTTGCGCAAGGTGCAAAAAAATTATAGGAGAGCTTGAGCTTTGATTTTAATTCTTTGGTTTTCGATAATTGCCGCGGCGGTTGTCCTTGATCAGGTAACGAAGATGATCGTTGTAAAAAACCTGATGCCGATCGGCAGTGCTGATTTTATAAAGGGCATAGTCGGCTTCAGATACACCGAAAATACCGGTGCGGCATTTGGAATGCTTAAGGATCACAGATGGTTTTTCCTTATTTTTTCCTCAATTGCGATAATTGCGGTTATGATTATTCTTGTTGTATACCGCAAGAAAATGCATCCGCTTCTTTCTCTGACACTGGCGCTTTTTGCAGGCGGAGGAATCGGAAATCAGATCGACAGGCTTGTTAAGGGCTATGTTGTGGATTTTATCGAATTCCAGTTTGTCGATTTTGCAATCTTCAATGTTGCGGACATATTCGTAACCGTCGGAGCATGCATCGGAATTCTGTATTTTCTCATTTTTGAGGTATTTCGGAAAAACGGAGAAGAATCAATAAAAAATGAAAATTGATCCTCGGTATATAGGGGCAAGACTTGACGTGTACGCAGCGGAACGTGAGAACATTACACGTTCCGCTGTTCAAAAATTAATAGAAAACGGCGGCATTACGGTTTCTGGCAGAACCGTTCCGAAAAACTACAGGCTTCGGGACGGGGACGAGGTCGAAATCAGGCTGCCCGAGGCAAAGGAGCTTGAAAATGTCGAGGCAGAAAATATTCCGCTTGACATTGTTTATGAGGACGACTGTCTGATTGTCCTAAACAAGCCGAAGGGGATGGTGGTTCATCCAGCACCTGGCAATCCGGACGGAACGCTTGTAAATGCCCTGCTTTACCACTGCAAGGGAAGTCTGTCCGGGATCAACGGAGTGATCCGCCCGGGAATTGTTCACCGTATTGATAAGGACACAAGCGGTCTTCTCGTGGTTGCAAAAACCGACGAGGCGCATCTGTCCCTTTCCGAGCAGATTTCATCCCACAGCTTCGAAAGGCTTTATAATGCCATTATAAACGGCTCTCTTAAGGAAGATGCCGGAATGGTGGACAAGCCCATCGGCAGAAACCCGTATGACCGAAAAAAGATGGCTGTTGTAAGCTGTGGCAGGGATGCGGTGACCTTTTATCGGGTAATCGAGCAGCTTGAAAGAAGCCAGCTTATTGAGCTCAGGCTGAAGACCGGAAGAACGCATCAGATAAGAGTCCATATGGCAAGCCTCGGTCATCCTCTTCTGGGAGACACGGTATACGGCGGAGGAAGAACACCGTTTGAAAAAGCCAACGAAAAGCTTCTTAACGGGCAGTGCCTGCATGCGAGGACGATCTCGTTTATCCACCCCAAAACCGGAGAGCTTATGCGCTTTGAATCGCCTCTGCCGGATTACTTTGAAACAATACTCGGAAAGCTGAGAATAAAATAAAAATGGAACACGAAAAGATAGTAATATTAAGCGACCTTGACGGCACGTTTCTTGATCGCGAGTCGAAAACGGTCGAAAGAAACATGAAGGCAATAGAGGATTTCAAGGCAAAGGGCGGTCATTTCTCGTTTGCAAGCGGAAGGGTTCCGCCGATGATGAGAAAGACATATCCCGGCTTTGACAGTCAGATTAACTCTCCTGCGATTTTGTGCAACGGAGGCTGTCTTTACGATCCCGAAAGCCGCACATATCTTTATGAGCACCGGATGGACGGAGCGTTCTGTGCAGGTGTGCTCAAAGAGATGAAAGAAAACTTTGATATTCCGTATTACGTTGTTTATACCGGCAATGAATATCAGATAAACGAAAATGCCGATATAGACAAAATCGACGGTATTGAGTGGAACAAGTTCTGCATCGGCGGAAAAAATCCGGATTCTACCGAGGAAATGAAGAAATATCTTGACAAAAAATACGGCGATCGGTTCAACATGATACGCTCGAATGCGAGATTCCTTGAAATTGTCGACAAATGCGTCGCAAAGGGAAACATGCTTCCTGTAATCAAGGATTATTATAAGAAAAAAGGGCTTGACGTTACGATCTGCTGCATCGGAGATTACGAAAACGATCTTGACATGCTGAAAAAGGCTGACGAGTCGTTCTGCCCTGCAAATTCATTTGATTTGGTTAAAAAAATTGCAAAGCATACTGTTTGCTCAAACAATGACGGAGCGATTGCCGATCTGATCGAATTTATGCTTGCAAAATAATTCGGCGGTTTTATGGCGGTTTATTATGAAAAATAGCTTTAATTACAAGAACGCGCTTATTTATGACAGCGAAAAGAGAACATTTTTTAAAGGCGGAATAAACGCTGAAAACGGGATTATAACCGATTTTGAGGAAAAGCAGGAGGCTGTTGATCTTTGCGGAAGGTATGTAATTCCGGGGCTTATCGATGCCCATACGCACGGCAGAGGCGGCTTTGACTTCAACACCGCAACCTCAGAGCAGATAAAGCAGATGAAGCAGCTTTACAGGCAGATGGGAGTTACGACCGTCATTCCGACGCTTGCTTCGGCACCTTACGATGATCTTTTAAGGGCGATCGACTATATAAAAGACGCAGGCTATCTCGGAGTGCACATCGAGGGAAGATATTTAAATCCCGAAAAGAGAGGTGCGCACCGTCTTGATCTTCTTGCGCCGCTTGACAAAAAAGAGGCAAGCGAGATCTGCAAGAGGGCAGAGCCGATCGCGGTACACATATCTGCCGCGTACGAGCTTGACAAGGACGGAAGCTTTTTAAAGGCAGCGCTCGAAGGAGGGGCTACCTGCGGTCTTGCGCACACGAGCGCGACTGTAGAGGAGGCTCTTGACTGTGTAGAGAGGGGAGTTACCTCGTTTACCCATTTGTTCAACGCCATGCCTCCACTTCACCACAGAAAGCCGGGAGCCGTCGGTGCAGGGCTTATTTCGGATGCTTACACCGAAATTATCTGCGACGGATTCCATCTTGCACCGCAGACCGTCAAGCTTGTTCACAAGGCAAAGGCCGCCGACAGGATTGTTCTTATAACAGACTCGATGGAGGGCACCGGATGCCCGGACGGCGATTACAGCATTGCCGGTCTTAAGGTCGTTTTAAAGGACGGAAAGGCATATACCGTAGAGGGTGCGATTGCGGGAAGCACGCTTGAGCTTTTTGACGGCGTCAAAAATTACATGAAATTCTGCAATACGACCTTTGAGGATGCTGTCGGCAAGGCGACGGTCAATCCTGCAAAAATGATCGGAATTTACAGTTCTGTCGGGTCGCTTGAGATAGGAAAAAAGGCGGATATCTGCATCGTTTCCGGCAAAAATGACGATCTTAGAATCGATGAAGTAATCGGCTGAAAAAATACTAAAGACTTTTTAGAAAATTAAAAAAGCTAAAGATTTTTTTAAGAAATTAAAAAACTAAAGATTTTTTAAGAAATTATAAAAAAATCCTTCAGGAAAGAGGTTTTATATGAGCGAGAAGTTTTATATAACCACTGCAATAGCATACAGTTCAAGAAAGCCGCATATCGGAAACACATATGAGGTTATAATGACCGATGCGATTGCAAGATATAAAAGACAGCACGGATATGACGTATATTTTCTTACCGGAACCGACGAGCACGGTCAGAAGATTCAGCACTATGCCGAGGAGGCAGGCATTTCTCCGAAGGAATATGTCGACAATGTCGCAGGAGAGATCAGAAGGATCTGGGATCTTGTCGGAGCAAGCTATGACGGCTTTATCCGTACAACCGATGCACATCACGAAACGTCGGTTCAGCATATTTTTAAGAAACTTTACGACAAGGGAGATATCTACAAGGGCTATTATGAGGGTTGGTACTGTGAGCCGTGCGAATCCTTTCTTACCGAAACACAGGTAACCGACGGGAAATGCCCGGAGTGCGGAAGTCCTGTTAAGAAGACAAGAGAAGAAGCATACTTCTTTAAAATGAGCGCATATCAGGACTGGCTTATAAAGTATATAGAGGATCATCCCGGATTTATCGAGCCGGAGTCGAGAAAAAAGGAAATGTTAAACAACTTCCTTAAGAGCGGTCTTCAGGATCTCTGCCTTTCGAGAACCTCTTTTACATGGGGAATTCAGGTCGATTTTGACCCGAAGCATGTAATTTATGTGTGGCTCGACGCGCTTGCAAACTACATTACCGCTCTCGGATACGATCCGGAAAAGGAAGACAGCGAGCTGTTTAAGAAGTATTGGCCGGCTGATGTCCATATTATCGGAAAGGATATCATGAGATTCCATTCGATATATTGGCCGATATTCCTTAAGGCGCTTGATCTGCCTCTGCCGAAAAAGATCTTCGGTCATCCGTGGATGCTGTTCGGAAACGACAAGATGAGCAAATCTAAGGGCAACGTAATGTATGCCGACGATCTTGCAGAGCTTTTCGGTGTGGACGCGGTAAGATATTATACTCTTGCCGAAATGCCGTATGCGCAGGACGGAAGCATTACCTATGATTCGATTATCGAAAGATACAATTCCGATCTTGCAAACAACCTCGGAAATCTTGTAAATCGCACGCTTGCGATGATAAACAAGTATTTTGACGGTGTTGTTCCGACAGCAGCAGAGGCTACGGAATTTGATGAAAGCCTTAAGGAAGCTATTATGCAGGCTGCAAAAAAGGTTGACGAGAACATGGACACCTATCATGTTGCAGACGCTGTCGATGAGGTTTTCTCGGTTTTCAAGAGAGCAAACAAGTATATTGACGAGACCGCTCCCTGGACGCTTGCAAAGGACGAGTCCGGAAGGGAAAAGCTTAAGACCGTCATGTACAATCTTGCCGAGGCAATCAGAGTCGGTGCGGTTCTTCTCGAGCCGTTTATGCCGGGTACATCAAAGAGCATACTTTGCCAGCTCGGAACCGATGTAAAGACTGCAGAGTTCGGAAAGCTTGAGCCGGAAAAGAAGATCGGCGAGAGCAGAGTACTTTTCGCACGCCTTGACGAAAATGAAATAAAGGCAAAAATTGATGAAATAAACGCAAAGAATGCTCCGAAGCCGGCTGTTTCAAAGCCGGAGGGTGAGGCAGAGATAGAAATGGATGCATTTAAGGCGGTCGAGATCCGTTCTGCGCTTATAACAGCCTGCGAGCCTGTGCCGAAGGCAAAGAAGCTGCTCAAGCTTCAGATCGACCTCGGCTATGAAAAGAGGCAGGTCGTTTCCGGAATTGCAAAATTCTACAAGCCGGAGGAGCTTATCGGAAGGAAGGTTGCCGTTGTTGTAAACCTGAAGCCGGCGGTTCTTTGCGGAGTTGAATCGAACGGAATGATTCTGGCATCCGGAGAGGATCAGATCAGAGTTGTGTTCCTTGCGGACGATACACCGCTCGGCGAGAGGATCA
Organism: uncultured Eubacteriales bacterium; assembly: GCA_934447715.1. Lineage (GTDB taxonomy): Bacteria > Bacillota > Clostridia > Oscillospirales > CAG-272 > HGM12657. The sequence goes on from CAKSER010000001.1 coordinate 121,086, forward strand.
GATAAGTGGCTTCGCTTTTCGATTCGCATGCGCATTTTGACGACGAGAGGTTCTTCAATCCCGAAGAGGTTTCGGACAGGGATGCGCTTATAGAGGATATTTTTAAAGGGGACATTTCATATATTATGAATGCCTCCTCGGATATAAATAGCTCGGAAAACGGAATAGAGCTTTCAAAAAAATATGAGGGCTTCTATTCCGCTGCCGGAATCCATCCGCATGAGATAACAGGGCTTGATCTTGACCTGACGCTTTTAAGGCTAAAGGAACTGCTTGCCTTTAAAAAGGTCATGGCGCTTGGGGAAATCGGACTTGACTATCACTATGACGGCGATTACAAGGAGGAGCAGAAAATCTGGTTCAGAGCCCAGATGGCGCTTGCAGAAGAGCTTGACATGCCGGTTATTATCCACGACAGAGAGGCGCACGGGGATACGATGGACATAATCCGCGAGTTCCCGACGGTCAGGGGGATTCTTCACAGCTTCAGCGGAAGCGAGGAGATGGCAAAGGAGCTTGTAAAGCGCGGATGGTATATTTCCTTTTCCGGCGTGATTACCTTCAAGAATGCATCAAGGATACTCGAGGTTGTAAAAAGCGTGCCGAATGAGCGCATTCTTGTGGAAACCGACTGCCCATATCTTGCGCCGGTCCCGATGAGGGGGAAGCTGAACCATTCGGGATATCTGCACTACACGGCAGAGGTAGCCGCGGTTGCAAGGGGCGAGGACTACGAGAGCTTTTGCGAAAATACCCTCAAAAACACTCTTGAAATTTACAAAATAAAAGGGTAAATGCGGCTTTTGCCTTCTTAGTTTTGCGCTATGCCGTATTTTTATCTGCTTTGCTTAGTTTTATAATAGTATGAGGACAACGATGAAGGGGAGATTTATTGTTTTTGAGGGGCTTGACGGCTCCGGGAAAACTACTCAGATGAGGCTCGCGGCAGAAAGGCTTCGTGCTTTGGGATACGACTGCGTGACCGAATTTGAGCCGACCGATGGAGAAATAGGCTGTCTGATTCGAAGGGCGCTGAAGGGCGAAATCGAAATGGGCACAAGAGCGATTGCACAGCTCTTTGCGGCGGATCGCAGCGACCATGTAAGAAGGATGAAAGCCGAGGTCGACTCGGGGAAAATTGTTCTTTGCGACAGATATATCTATTCCAATGTTGCATATCAGGGCAAGTATATTGACAAGGATGAAATTCTGATGTATAATAGCGTCAACATTTCGTCTTTGCTCCCCGACACTGTCTTCTTTGTCGATGTGTCTGCAAAGGAATGCATAAACCGCATTTCGGCAAACAGAGCAAGCTCGGATATCTACGAAAAACTTGACATCCTTAAATCGGTCAGAGAAAACTATATGTACTGCTTTGCCTGCGATTTCAATAAGGGTGTAAATGTCGTAACGGTCGACGGCGAAAGACCGGCAAGCGAGATTGCCGATGAAATTGTTTCGGTAATTCTAAGCTCGAATTAAACCGGGGGCAGCATTTAAGCCGAGGGCTTAAGTAGGTGGGCGGCATTTCGAGTACAGCATTTCGATGGCTGCGTTTCGGAGGCAGCAGCCTAAACAAAAGTCCGTTTCGGACTTTTACTTTGCGGATATGGTTTAGTGGTAAAACTCCAGCTTCCCAAGCTGGCTATGCGGGTTCGATTCCCGTTATCCGCTTACATGACAAAAAAATCACAGCCGAATTCCTTTTACCGGATCGGCTGTGATTTTCTATTTTACTTTAATTTACTTTATTTTACGATGTTGTTCATGAGCTTGACAATTGCAGGATTTTCCTTCTTGTCCTCGATTTCAAGCTGATTTACAATGATCGAGCCCTTTCCGAGCTTGATTTCCGCCATTGCAAGAACGCAGTGCCAGTCGGTTCCGACACTCAGGTTTCCGGATGTGATTATCGGATCCATCTCGTTTGACTCAAAGGTTGCCTTGATTACCGGCGTGAGTCTGTTGAGCTTGCTGTCGTAAAGATACTTAAGATCGTTTGCGACAAGACCCTCTGTATACTTGTGTCCGGTGTCCCTTGAAACGAAGTAGAGCGGACTCATTCCGCATTCGGTAACCGTGTACTTTCTTCCGGCAACATTATATTCACCCGGATCGCAGGGAGCGATAATGACCTTTTTGCCCTCCTCTGCGAGCTTTTCGTACTTCTCGCGGTTTGCATCATATTCAGCATAGCTTATCTGCTCGAAGCCGATCAGCTCCTCCTTCGGGAACAGCTCATACTCCTCTGTTGCGTAATGAACCATCTTAGTACCCTTGAATGCAGCCATCGAGACCTTGATCTTCTCTCTTGAGGAAACCTCAGGAGCCTTGAAGGTTATATATCCCTGGAATTGCTCATCCGACGCGTCAACCGTCTTTGAGTAGATGATCTCATCATCCTTCTGAACCATATAGGAGACTTTATCCATTTTGCCGAGGTCACTTGAAATGTAGCTTTCGAGCTTGATTTCCTCACCTGCAAAATATGTGAGGCGGTCTGTACGGAAGCTGCAGAATACCGGCGACAGGCAGTCACGGTAGACAAAGTATGCATCCTTCGGGCTGCGGCGGCAGTCGAGAATCGACTTCATCCAGCCTGCAGGCCATGCATCGATGAATACATGAATCGCAAACGAGTTGATTATCGGGTTGCGGCGGAAGGAGGATGTCATTATTTTGGCTGCAAACGCCTGATGGCGCATGCTTTCGTTTATCCAGCCGTCCATGTCCTTCGGTGTTTCATAGAAGAAATAGTGGAAGCGTCCTGTCTGTGCGCCCTGAATGTTGTTCGGGTGGAACGGCTCCTTTCTCCAGCCCTCGGGATACATCTCCATTACGACGTCCTTGTGGTCAATTGCCTCTGCGCCGAACTCTCCGCATCCGCAGTACCAGTTCGGGGCTGTGTCAAGCCAATAGCCCTTGTGGAGCATTCCCATGTCGAGTCCGTGGCCGTTGTACCACATTGTATAGCAGTGGCTGTCCGGCTCCTTCTTAGACGGGGGATCGTAATCTCCGTCAACATGCTTTGTGACTCTGTCGGGGTTTTCGTGGCTTACAATTGCGTCGCACGCATCAAACATATCGCTCATCATCGGTCTTGTGATCATTCTGTTCGGGATGTTTGAAGCATTGGGGAAGGGCTCGTTGATATAGGACGAAATTACGCAGCACGGATGAGTGCGGATAAGCCTCTCCATCTCGCCTGCCTGTCTTATAACCTCGGCATACTGATTGATTCTGACCGTTCCGAAGAGCGGAAGGTCTGTCTGGATCATCAGTCCGAGCATGTCGCAGTAGTTATAGAATTCCTCCTGGACAGGTCTTTGAGTAATTCGAAGGAAGGTCATGTTGCAGACCTTTGCGATAAGGATATCGTCGATGAGCTGATCAAAATCACCTCTCATAATATCCTGCTGCTCGAATCCCATGGTGTTTGCACCTCTGAGATGAACCTCCTTGCCGTTAAGAAGGAATTTTCCCTTTCTTTCGGTGGTGTTTGTGACCTGCTCGAAGTCGCGGATACCGAACTGGCGGCTCTTTGTGGAGACCTCCTTGTCCTCAATAATAAGAGAAACCTGAATCTGGTAAAGGTAAGGAGTTTCCTGCGTCCAGATCTTGCGGTTCGGAATATGGATCGGAATCTTGTAGCGGTTAAATCCGGGGCCCATCTTCATGTGGATTCCGATTCCGAGCTGACCCTTTGAAAACAGAACCGATTCGGTAAGTGTGTCGCCGACGCCTGCGGAAACGCTTGTTTTCGGAATTGTAACATAGTCCTCAAATACCGTTTCCTTGAAGTTTTGTCCGTAGACCGAGATTCTGAATTTCGGGATCTTTGTCGAGATCTCGTAGCTGTTACAGTCAACCCAGACCTCGCACGCCTTTGAATTTACACGGGGGAAGATGTCTGTGATGGCAAATTTGTTTCTGATATCGACATAGACGCTCTGATAGATTCCGAATCCGGCAGGGCAGTGATGCCAGCCGGACCATGATTCGTTCCAGCCGGGTCCGGTGCAGGCATATATCTTGTCGCCGCTGATGTTGTCTCCGCCGACGGACGTATGTACCGTCATTGTATTGTCGTTTTTAACAATGACCTTGAGCTCGTTTTCGCCCGGCTTTGCAAAGTCGGTTGCGTCGAATTCAAACGGTGCAAAGAAGCCCTCGTGTCTTCCGATAAACTCGCCGTTCAAAAACACCTCTGCAATATAGTCTACTCCTCTGAAATTCAGAACGATAGTCTTTTCATTCGGGTTAAACTCCGGAAGGGTAAAGGCTGTGCGGTAGGAGGATCTGTTCTTTCCGATGGGTCCCCAGTAGTACGGAATGGTAATGTCTCTTTCCTCTCCGCCGTTCAGTGCGAATTTGAAGTTCTTAAGCTCGATTCTTTCCTCATGCGAATCGAATTTCGGAGCATAATTTTTTAAAAAAGGTTCATAATGTGTTCTGAGTCTTTTAACATCTTTAAACATTTCCTCTTTTGTGGACATTTTTTTGTACGGAACAAATCCGTTTGCGCTGCCACGGTCAAGCGAAATGATTTTCTCAGGCAGAATCTGCGGTGCGTTTTCGACAAGACCGCGTTCCTCTTTTTTTACGTTATAGCTTATAGCTATGTCGGAAAATCTGTCTCCTGTCATTTAGGAATCCTTTCTTATTATATACAAATATTTATTTCTAATTTTCCGAGCACAGAGTACTCGCAAGATATTATACATAATATTTACAGATAAATCAATCGGTTTTCGGCAATTAATCAAGTTTTTTGCTTTCGGTATCGTATATGCCATCGTTTTTAAAAATGTAGGTTTGTCAATGATGTGTTACAAAAATCAGAAAACTTCGCCTAAGGATAAAAAAGTACACCGAGGTCAAAGAATTGGATGCGTAGATCATCCGTTCCTTGGTGGAGCGCATTGATGTGTTCACGCCGGAGAATGTGCCTGGAACCAGAACGAAAAAGCAGACCATCCTTATTCATTGGAACTTCATCGGAGCAATCAAACTGCCACAAGAACAGAAAAAACCGGCATAGCCGGATCACTCCGAACTACGCCGATTTTTTCCAAGGTATATAATCCCTTAGTGAGACACCCGTTCGTCACTCTTTTTTTGTTTTCTCTAACACATATATTGTAAACCTGCAAAAAAACAAATCTATCGCTTTAGACACGGGCGGATAACGAAGTTTTATGTAGGATACGGTGCAGTCTCTGAAAAGGGGCTGCACCGTGTTCTGCTTTATGCAGGAAGCTTGAACTGCCGTGGCTTTTGCCTCCATCGGCTTGTCCAAATTAAACCGCACATTGATCCGATACTTGCTCATCCCTTCGCATCAGCTTTCATCTGTGCCTCTGCCAGATATTCATATCCCTTTGCGGCGGCGCAGATGTCCTCAACGAATTTCGCCCGGTCGGCGTTGAACTTATAAAAGTTCTTCACAAGGCAGCTGCCTCCACCCGTCACATACAAAGTCATTTTATTCTCATCGTATCCGTGGTCGATACCGATGATTTTGGTGTTGTTGATCGTTTTCATCATAAGTCCTTTCCTGCGCATAGCGCATTTCAAAATATTTCGGATAACTCTTTTTCGGGCAGTTATCCATTGATCCCGTTTTGCCGTAAAATTTCTGTGTACAGTTCTTTTTCAGCCGGTAACACCGCTTTCAGAAAATAGTTGCAGTAGATGCCGTGCCGAGAAATGAGCTGCACGCATTTCGTTTCTTCGCCGTCGTCCAGCAGCAGACAATTTCCCTTATAGCAATTACAGCAAGTCTTGCGTACAAGGGTGTTGATCTTTGCCCGCTGCTTCGGCGTGATTTTGAGCACCATAGACTAAACCTCCTTTCCGTTTTCGGGCGGCAAAAAAGCCGCCGAGTATGACCTCGACGGCTCGATGACTGCCTTCTGTATATTGAATGGGGGAAACGGCTGAAAAAGGTATGTTTATAGCAACACAGCAAAAGCGCTGTCCGCAACAACGGGAAAGCTCTTGCATATCAAGTGATTTTCTGATATAGTTAAATAGAACGAATGTTCCAAAAAGCGCGGTGCAGCGAAAAATAATTTCAGTTTTTTATTCTTTCATTTCAGGGCGTGTCAATGATAGGTCCGTTTTATGGGACACTTTGTATGATAGGATATAGCAGGAGGTAGGGCATATGGGCGACGGTTTGGGCTTTCTTACTGCCGTTTATCGGGACGGTCGGGTGCATATAGGCGGCAAAAACTACCCGGCAGGCACCTTTGCGGTACATCTTTTGAATCAGTATTATAAGGATGACACGGCGGCGAGGATCGCCGTGTTCCGGCAAAGTAACTGGAATGTACAGGAGCAGCTAAGCGCCGGGTATCTGAACGAAACAGATTTTATTAAAGCCGGGCAGGAGCTTCTGACAATTCTGCAAACTCTGCCGAAGCTCAAGCCTTTTTCCTCCTTGGACATTGCATTGGAGAAACAGCGAATTGCAGAACTATTCACAGAAAGCAATGCTGCTGCCATTTTGGATTATCTGCGCCGCAAGGCAACAGTAGCAAAAATGGATGAGGGTTCGGTCGCCTTGGGCGTGTTTCCTCTCGAATATGATAAAGCACTGTTCAAGAATGGTGAAACGATGTGCGCAACCGTTTTGAGTACCCTCCGCTTTTATGATGCTATCCCGGAGGATATGCGCAAGGCGTTTGAGCAGTTTAAGAAATTCGCTTCCTGTGTGGATGAAGCCGACCGATTTGACGAGCGGCATTTGCTGCCCATTGCTACGGAGATATTCGGGACGAATTCATTTCCCTTGCACACGGAATATATTGCTCTCCCGAAACGGCGGAACAGCCGTATTCTCGTCACCGCCCGAAGAATGGTCTTTGAGAGCTATTACAGCTTTGTGCTGACGGACTTCTTTGAGGGACTGCACCACGGGCACTATCCGAGGCGATGTGAAATCTGCAAGCAGTATTTCCTGATGCAGAGCGCACGGCGGCAGAAATACTGCACCTACGGCACGGCACCGGAATTGTACCACGGTGAAAAGATCAGCTGCCGCCGGTACGCCATCATTCAGGGCAAAGCGGAACGGGCAAAGGATAACCCGCTGAAGGCCGCCTATGACCGCCGCTGCTCGGCGATCCGCTCCGAAAAGAGCCGGGGAACGATCTCTGCCGAGTTTGCGCAGGCGGCGCAGGAAATGGCAAAGCGCCGGTTGGAGCAGGCGGAGGA
>CAKSER010000002.1 GCA_934447715.1 uncultured Eubacteriales bacterium
TTTCTTCCATAACATTCTCATGTTACTTCTGGTGCTTCTTATCTCTATTGTTCAATTTTCAAGGATCAAATCTTTTTGTTCGCCTTTCTGCAGGCGACTTGAGTATTATATCACGCAGTCTTGATTTTGTCAACCCTTATTTTGCATTTTTTAGCAATTTTTTATTGACTTTTTTCAATCCATACGCGGCTTACTTCGCGGATTATTTCTGCTGAAGTGATATAGATTATATCACAGCATGTTGCCGCTTGTCAACCCTTTTTTCACTTTTTTGAATATTTTATTTCCTATTTTTTTCCGATTAATTACATACCCTTATCATAGCGACAGGGTGCGTCAAAAAAGTGTGCAAGATCAATTGTCATCTCGCCGTTATCGGCTCTGAAGCCTATCTTTTTCAGCAGATCGGTATTCAAATCGCATCCGCACCTGAAAATATCAAAGCCGCAGTCACGGAAAAGGAAGCTCATAACCGCCCTTCCCATTATAATCATTGCCTCTTCGTCATCGACACCCGGCATTTGCGCAACACTTTCCAGCTTAGGGTCTTTTTCTATCGAAAACTGCAGGATTCCGAGATAGCGTTTTATCGTTTCGCCGCAATCGTCGCTTTCAGCAGCAAAATATGCCATAAAGTCATCATTATATTCTATTCCTGCCTTTTCGCAAAGGCATCTCTGAAGATTTTTATCCATTATCGGCTTGATATACAGCATCCGGATCACCCCCTTGGATTTTGAAAGCGGTGCCGAGAGCAATCCCGACACCGCTTCCTTTTTTTAAGGTCTCAGAAATTATATTTCTTTCTTGCAGTGTAGCTTGTGTGGAGAAGCTTATGCGCCTTATGTCCTCCGAAGCCGTCAAAGAACTCGCCATACAGAGTCTTGATGATCGGGGATTCGTGAGATTTTCTGAGCGCGGACGCTTTGTCCTGATCGTACAGCGCCTTAGCTCTTACCGCCTTCAGATCTATCTCGTCACGAACGCGCTGGGGCTGGATAGGCTGTCCGCCTCCGTTTACACATCCGCCGGGGCAACCCATGATCTCGACAAATGTCCAGTCACAGTCGCCGCTCTTCATTTTGTCCATAACAACCTTGGCAGCTGCCGCACCGCTTGCAACAGCAACCTTGACATCAAGATCGCCCATCTTATATGTAGCTTCCTTGAGTCCCTGTGTTCCGCGGACCTCTTTATATTCGATATTATCGTTATCCTTTCCGGTAATCCAGTCGTTGGCTGTTCTGAGTGCAGCCTCCATAACTCCTCCGGTTGCTCCGAAGATAACAGCTGCACCACTGTCCTCTCCGAGCGGATTGTCATATTCCTCATCGGCAAGCTCGGTAAATCTGATTCCGGCTCTGTCGATCATTCTGCCAAGCTCTCTTGTTGTAATTGCGATATCAACATCCGGAACTCCGGCGCCGTTTTCATCATCTCTTCCGATCTCGAACTTCTTTGCGGTACACGGCATTACCGATACGTTTACAATGCTTTCCGGATCCCACCCCATTTTCTCTGCATAGTATGTCTTGATTACCGCGCCTGTCATCTGCTGCGGAGATTTGCAGGAGGAAAGATGTTTCAGCATATCCGGATAATAATACTCGCAGAACTTGACCCATCCGGGCGAGCAGGAGGTGATCATCGGAAGTGTTCCTCCGTTTTTCACGCGCTCAATAAGCTCATTCGCCTCCTCTACGATAGTAAGGTCGGCTCCGAAGTTTGTATCGAATATCTTTTCAACGCCGAGTCTTCTGATAGCAGCAACCATCTTGCCTTCGACATTTGTTCCGATAGGCATTCCGAAGCACTCACCGAGTGTCGCTCTTACAGCCGGAGCGGTCTGGAATATTACATGCTTATCCGGATCGCCGAGCGCTTCCCAGATCTTTGCGGTATCATCCTTTTCAACAAGCGCGCCCGTCGGACAGACAACTGTGCACTGTCCGCAGGAAATGCAGGGAACGTCGTTAAGCTTAAGTCTGAACGCCGATCCGATATTGGTATCAATTCCGCGGTCGTTTGCGCCGATTACGCCGACATACTGCTCATTGCAGGCAGCAATACAGCGGCGGCAGAGAATACATTTATTATTATCTCTTACAAGGTGCGGCGAGGAATCGTCTATTTCATAATGCGGCTTGAAGCCCTCAAATGTGCTTTCCTCAACACCGTACTCACGGCAAAGCTTCTGAAGCTCGCAGTTTGTGGATCTTACGCAGGAAAGGCACTTCTTTTCATGTGTGGAGAGCATAAGCTCGAGTGTGGTTTTTCTTGCCTTCTGGATCTTTGCGGAATTGGTGAGAACCTCCATTCCCTCGCTTGCCGGGTAAACGCAGGAGGTTACTATTCTGAAGCCTCTTCCCTCGTTTGCCTCGACAACGCAGATACGACAGGCACCGATTTCGTTCTTTTCCTTCATAAAGCAAAGAGTAGGGATCTCGACTCCGCATGCACGGGCAGCCTCAAGAACGGTAGAACCCTTTGGTACGCTTACAGCAATACCGTTGATTTTTACATTTATCATGTTTTCCATTAATTTCGCCCTCTCCTTCCTTATTTCTTGGAAATTGCCTTAAATTTGCAGTTTGTCATACAAGCGCTGCACTTTACGCACTTGCTCGGTTCGATCTCGTAGGACGGGAGTCTGTGACCGGGTGCGATATAGTCTGTCTTATGAATTGTATCAGCAGGGCAGTTCTTTGCGCACATTCCGCATCCGATACATTTTTCCTTATCGATTGTAAAGGTGAGCAGATGCTTGCAGACGCCTGCAGGACATTTCTTGTCAACAACATGTGCGACATATTCATCTCTGAAGAACTTAAGAGTAGACAGTACCGGGTTCGGAGCCGTCTGACCGAGCGCGCAGAGAGAGTTTGCCTTTATGTAGTAGCAAAGCTCTTCGAGCTTATCTATATCCTCAAGTGTTCCGTTTCCGTTTGTGATCTTGTCGAGCATTTCAAGAAGTCTCTTGATTCCGACGCGGCAGGGTGTGCACTTTCCGCAGGATTCGTCGACCGTGAACTCAAGGAAGAACTTTGCCATGTCGACCATACAGGTATCCTCGTCCATGACGATAAGTCCGCCGGAGCCCATCATGCAGCCCATTGCAACAAGGTTATCATAGTCGACAGGGGTATCCATAAGGCTTGCCGGAATACATCCGCCGGACGGGCCTCCGGTCTGGGCAGCCTTGAACTTCTTTCCGTTAGGAATGCCGCCTCCGATTTCCTCGATAATCTCTCTTAATGTTGTTCCCATCGGGATTTCAACAAGTCCGGTGTGATTGATCTTTCCGCCGAGGGCAAATACCTTTGTTCCCTTGGACTTTTCCGTTCCCATCGATGCAAACCAGTCTGCGCCGCGGAGGATGATCTGAGGGATATTTGCAAATGTTTCAACGTTGTTTTCAACCGTCGGAGACTCATAAAGTCCCTTGACTGCCGGATATGGCGGTCTGGGTCTCGGTTCGCCTCTGTTACCCTCAATAGAGGTCATCAGAGCCGTTTCCTCTCCGCAGACGAACGCGCCTGCGCCGAGTCTGATCTCAACGTCGAAATCAAAATCGCTTCCGAAAAGGTTCTTTCCGAGAAGTCCTGCTTCTCTTGCCTCGTCGATTGCAATCTGAAGTCTTCTTACCGCAATCGGGTACTCTGCTCTTACATATACAAAGCCCTTTGTAGCACCTACGGCATATCCGGCAATTGCCATTGCCTCGATTATGCAGTGCGGATCTCCTTCAAGAACCGATCTGTCCATAAATGCGCCGGGGTCGCCCTCGTCGGCGTTACAGACAACATACTTCTGCGGTGCCTTGTTCGGGGCGCAGAGAGCCCATTTGCGTCCTGTCGGGAAGCCCGCGCCTCCTCTGCCTCTGAGTCCCGAGTCGCTTACAACCTTGATTACCTCTTCCGGAGTGTATTCGGTAAGACATTTTGCAAGAGCCTGATATCCGTCGCGTGCGATATACTCGTCAAGACATTCGGGATCGATTACTCCGCAGTTTCTTAAAGCAACGCGAAGTTGCTTTTTATAGAAATCCGTCTGATTATATTTCTTTATCGAGCCGTCATCGGCTACCGTCTCCTTGTAAAGCAGTTCCTTTACAGGGCTTCCGCCGACAAAGTGCTCTTTTACGATCTGAGGAATCTCTTCCACCTTGACCGTCGAATAGAAGCATCCCTCGGGATATACTATCATAATCGGGCCGAGTGCGCAAAGACCGAAGCAGCCGGTTCTGATAACCTTGATATCGTTTTCCAGACCGTTTGCCTTTATTTCTTCATTGAGCTTTTCAATTATCTTTTCGCTGTTAGAGGATGTGCATCCGGTACCGCCACACACAAGGACATTACGCTTATATTCCGAATTTGCGGCATTAAGCACTTCTTTTCCCATACGAAGAACAACAGAGGAAATCGAAGCCTGTTTTTCAGCCTGCAAATCAGCTACTGACTTTATCATGTACTTTCTCCTTTATTCAACAATTTTCTGACTTTTAATTATTTGCCGTACTTGGCAAGAATAGTATCAACGTCCTTTTCGGAGAGGCGGCCGTATACCTCCTCGTTTACCGTAAGGACAGGAGCAAGTCCGCAGGCTCCTATGCAGCGGCAGCTTGTAAGAGAAAACTTGCCGTCAGGGGTGCATTCGTCCGCCCCGATGCCGAGCTTTTCCGAAAGACGGTCAAAAATAAGTCCCGAACCCTTTACATAGCAGGCTGTTCCGAGACAGACCGAAATATTATTCTCACCCTTGGGAGAAAGGGAAAACTGTGCGTAGAATGTCGACACGCCGTATACCTTTTCAAGCGGCACGTCCATTCCCTCCGCGATCATGTTCTGAACCTCGATCGGAAGGTACTCGTAGATATTCTGCGCTTCCTGCATCACCGCCATAAGACGGCTTTTGTCATGCTTATTTTCAGCAATGACCCTTTGGAGCTTCTCATACTGCTCTTCAGTACCCTTGAACGGGAGATTACTGATTTTCTTTTGCATGCATCAAATCCTCCTTAATAATTCAATAATTCGTTTCTTTAATTTTTATGCCGGTTATATATGAAATTACAATAATATCCGAACATGCTTATAGGATTATATCATACCGATTATCAATATGCAATACCTTTTGACCGTTTTTGAGTCAAAAAATATCGATTATGTACTAAATGTTTGTGTTAGCTGTAGTAATTTTATGTTTATTTGATGAACAAAAGGATTTTCTGCCGATTATTAACGCCGATTCTGCAGCGGCTTGCAGCCTGGCTCGCATGGATATTCGGCAAAATGCGCAAAAAAGATCCGCAGGAGCTTTTATTCCTGCGGATCTGATTTTTTCGTTTTTTAATTGCTTGCTCTTGATTTTATGCGGCATACGTTTATAGCCTGCGGCATTGACACGCCACACCGCAATTGCCACCCTACGGTTTTTTCGTCACGGCTTGTCACCCCGACTTTTTACCGCCGGCTTGCTATCCACCGGCTTGCCGCCGTCATTCAGCCCCGGAGAGCTTTTTTTCAAGATGCTTTGAAAGCACCGCGAGCGAGGATGCCATATTTTCGTTCTGGACAAGAACCCCCTGCGGAACCTTGAGAAGAATCGGGGCAAAGTTCCAGATTGCAAGTATTCCGCATGAAACCAGAATATCGCAAACCGACTGCGCCTCGGATGCCGGCACCGTAATTATCGCAATCTTTGCCGAGATTTCCTTGCAGATCTCGCCGATTCTGCTAATATCATATATCGGCTTGCCGGAAACCTCTCCGTTCTGACCGTCAACAAGGTCAAAGCCGGCAACAATGTTGAGCCCGTATGCGCGAAAGCCTGCATAGGAAATGAGCGCTCTGCCGAGATTTCCCACTCCGACAATAATCGCATCGACCTGATTGCTGTAGCCTAAGTACTCTTCAATATCCTCTATAAGCTCTGGGGTAGCATATCCAATCTTCGGTCTGCCTCTGCTTGAGACCATCGACAGATCCTTGCGCACCTGCACGTCATTAAGACCCAGCGCCTCCGCAATTCCCGTCGCCGAGATAAATTGATGATCCTTTTTTAAATCAAGTGTTTTCAGGAAGCTTAAATACAGCGGAAGACGTTGAAGAGTCTGTTTTGAAATAGATCTTTCCATTATTATATTATCTAATTGTTCGCCTTTCGTCTAATTTCTCGCTTTTCGTATAAATTATCTTGCCTTTTTACTTGCCCTTCCGAATAGTTCAAAATACTTCGGAATAATCCTAAGCAATTCAAATAATCCGACCATGGGCTGTTATTCGATGCCGAATTCGACCTCGTCTCTTGCCTCGTAGAGCTTTGAAAGAAAGGTTTTGTCCAGCTCCGAAAGCTTATAGTCCTGTCTGTATATCAGAAGCTCCGAGCCCTTCACGTTCCTTCCGGAAAGCCTTTTCTGCGCAAGACCGTATCTTTCGAGCGCTCCGTGCGGAATAGGCGAATCGGATGAAACGGCGTTTTCTGTCATCGAGAGCATTTCGAACTTACAGCACCTGTCATATACCAGTATTCTGTTTTTCATCTTTCCGAGCGAACCTGCGCTCGGCTTCCTTTCGACAAGCGAAAGGTACGGCACACGCGAGTCGCCGTAGGACACCTTCGGATACGCTGAAAGATCGTCTCTTGTGACCTCGTCCTTTTCAAAAAGCGGATGGCCCTTCGATGCGATCATGAATTCGTCGTATTCCCAGATCGTTACGCTTTTAAGCGACTTCCCTGCAAGGTAATCCGCAAAATACTGGGCGTACTGGTTCCGATACCTGATTATTCCGAGTCTGTATCTTCCGTTTGCGACATCGTTTATCGTTTTAAGCGAGCTTGTCTGAACAAAATCAACCGAAATTTCCTTTGTCCTGTCAAGACCTGCAATAAACCTGCTCATCCCGTCCGCGGTATATGCCGCTCTTGTCGCCGATATGCTGAATCTCTGGCACTTCGGATCTTCGGGATCCGACAGGGTCATCATCCTGTCGACCTCGTCAAGAACATTCTGTGCGTTCTTTAAGAATTCCGCACCTGCCTCGGTAGGAACAACACCCTTCGGCGTCCGCTTGAAAATCGTAATACCGAGCGTTTCCTCAAGCTCCTTTACCGCCTTGCTCAGATTCGGCTGCGACATAAATAGATTGTCCGCCGCCTGAGTTATCGAGCCGGTTCTGGCGATTTCAACGGCATATCTGAAGTGCATTGTATTCATAATCATCTCTCCTGACAGATCATTTACCGATCAATTAACGCTCATCTGTTAAACTATCGTCTTAAGCTGAGGCTGTATCAATTTTACCACCGGCAAAATGATCTGTCAAGATACCGTCACGGACGGATGACCGTGATGTATGTCCGTTTGTCAGAAAAGAATGACTAAGAACTGCGAAATAAGGACGACCGCAATCAGCGCAATCGGGTATGTAGCCGCATAAGCCGCAGCAACATCCTCGGTTCCGGCAACCCTGATAAGTGTTCCGAGCGCCGGTGTGCTTGTCATACCTCCGGTAATCGAGCCGAGGTTGTTAAGCAGGCTGAGCTTTAAAACATACTTTGCAAAAATGTATCCGATTATCATCGGTACAATCGTCATGAAGATTCCGTAAATGAAGTATGTCAGGTGGAAGTACTTGACAAAGCTTGCGCCTCCCGCAATTCCGGCACCAATAAGGAAGAGCATCAGTCCGAGCTCTCTGAACACCTTAAGAGTAAAGTCGGAAGGAGTAACAGAAACCTTGCCGATATTTCCGAGGTATCCGAAAATCAAGCTTGTAAGCAGGCATCCGCCTGTTGTGGTAAGGCTGAAGCAGGTTCCGGAAAGACCGCTTGAGGTAAGCGGAATCTTGATTGCTCCGAGAAGCATTCCGATAGCGGATACTCCGAAGAACGGAAGAAATCCGAAATCGTCAAGCTTGAAGAGCTTGTCAAAGTCGATCTTCTTTGCCTTAACGTCGGAAGCTCCTGCAGCAAGCTCTCTTTCCTTTTTCATATCCGCTTTTGCAATCTTCGGAACGAGCTGAACGAAAAGAACAACGCCGATAACTCCGAAAATATATGCAATTCCGTGTCCGACGGATACAACATCCTCATACTGTGTTGCAACGGTCGCCTTTGCCGCGGAAAATGCCGGTGTGGAGGTCAGAGCTCCCGAAAGAAGGCCGACTACCATTGCGGTAAGCTCGTCGTTATTCAGATTGCCCTGAAGACGTCCGATATAAATGCAGGCGATTGAAACAAGGCCTCCTGCAATTATTATTATAAGTCCGAGAAGAACATAGGATTTAAAGTTCTTCTTTAAATTCGAAAAGAATTTCGGTCCGGCAATAAAGCCTACTGCCGACACAAAAAGTGCAAGACCGATATTTTCGACAATTTTCAACGCGTTTTTCGTATAATAAACGGCTTCTCCGCTTACAGCCGACACGCCTAGCTGCGCATTAAATTCGTTGTAGAAAAAGCATCCGAAAAGAAGAGCGACAATGAACACTCCCGCTGTTCCGAGCGATACTCCCTTTATCGTTATTCTTCCGAGTGCATAGCCCACCGCTGCAATTATAAATATGCAGAAGACCAGAAATGATATTCCTGTAATCGGGAGAACACCATTAAATAGATTCATTTACTAAATTCCTCAAAATTCCTTAGATTATCAGTTTTTTTACTGATTTTTATTTTGTCTTTCTTGCATAGTCCGGAAGAAGCTTCGGAGAAACGATATCCGACTTGATTCCTGCCTTCTTCATTTCCTCTGCAAATTTCTCGACATGAGCAAGCGACAGCTTACCGACAGTTGTTTCCTTTGCCTGCTTTGCCGCATTCTTTCCGGCAGATCTGCCGAAGACGATGATGTCAAGAAGCGAGTTGCCCATCAGTCTGTTTCTTCCGTGGATACCGCCGACTGCCTCTCCTGCAACAAACAGATTTTCAATATTTGTTGTCATTCCGTCGGCTCTGATATCAAGACCGCCGTTCTGATAGTGGAGAGTCGGGTATACAAGTATCGGCTCCTTGCGGATGTCGATTCCGTACTTTTCAAACATACGCATCATCGCAGGGATTCTCTTCTCGATTGTGCCTTCTCCGTTTTTAAGCTCGATCATCGGTGTATCGAGCCAAACTCCGGTACCCTCGCCTGTGCTTACGCCGTTGTTTCTCTCACCGCACTCGCGGATTATCGATGCAGCGGCAACGTCTCTTGTCTCAAGCGGATGCATAAATACCTCTCCGTTTGCATTTACAAGCTTCGCACCGAGAGATCGGACCTTTTCGGTAACAAGCGCACCGAAGATCTGCTCCGGGAAGGCTGCTCCTGTCGGATGGTACTGCAGAGTGTCCGCATAAAGAAGCTTTGCGCCTGCTCTGTATCCGAGCACAAGTCCGTCTGCCGTTGCTCCGTAGTGATTGGAGGTCGGGAAGCCCTGATAGTGCATTCTTCCGGCTCCGCCTGTCGCGATAATAACGGTTTTTGCTCTTGCAATCAGCTTTTCGCCGGTTTCCATGTTCAAAAGAACAGCTCCGGCAGCTTTTCCGTTTTCGTCAAGAATAAGTTCAATCGCAGATGTGAAATCAACAACATTGATCTGACGGTTAAGAACCTCATCGCGAAGAGTTCTCATGATCTCTGCACCGGAATAGTCCTTTGCAGCGTGCATACGCTTTCTCGAGGTTCCGCCGCCGTGGGTGGTGATCATTGTTCCGTCCGGAGCCTTGTCAAATTCAACACCGAGCTCGCTGAGCCACTTGATTGCCTCGGGTGCCTCTGTTACAAGCCTGTAAAGCAGCTCCGGCTTTGCGGCAAAGTGTCCGCCGCCGAAAGCGTCGATATAGTGGATTGCAGGCGAATCGTTCGGCTTGTCTGCAGCCTGAATTCCGCCCTCTGCCATCATGGTATTTGCATCGCCGATGCGGAGCTTTGTAACAATCATTACATTTGCTCCTGCCTCGTTTGCCTCGATTGCGGCACTGGCTCCCGCTCCGCCGCCTCCGATAACAAGGACATCGACATCATAATCTATCTTGTCAAGATCAATCTCCTTGGGATCGATTCTGCTGTTTGCCTCAAGGATTGCGGCAAGCTCATGCGGAACCTTTTCTCCCTTGTTTGCACCGACACGGAGAATTTCAAATTCTTCCTTTTTGTAGTCGGGGTGATAGGTTGCAAGAAGGTTATCCTTTTCCTCTGCGGTCATTCTTCTCGGCTCAAGCGATGCATTAGCCTCTCTTGCCGCCTCAACCTTTTTGACCGATTCCAGCATTTCTCCGAAATACATACAAAGCCCCTCCTTATTTCTCTATCTCTCTGTTGTTGTAAAGCTCTTTGATCTCTTCGATCGGCTTCTGCATCAGGGACTCGAGCAGCTCCTTAAAGGTGCCGTCCTCGATTTCCTTTACCCTGTTTTCAAGATGCTCGCACTTCGGTGCAAGATACTTTCCGTTAAGACGTCTTGCAAGCAGAGCAACCTGCGGATGAGATATTCCGGCAGGACATCTTGAAGAGCAGACTCCGCACATAACGCAGTCAAACGACTCCTCTGCGCACTTTTCGTACTCACCCCTCTGAGCATATGCGATATACTGCATGACATTAAGTCCCTGGGTGCAGCTCTTTGTACAGGCATTGCAGCCGATGCAGGCATAGATTTCCGGATAAAGCTGCATCATTATCTGCTCTGTCGGCTTGACCTTTTCGATGTCATATACCTTCTTTACAAGCGGGAAGAACGGAAGTGTTGCAATATACATTCCCTCCTCGACCTTTGTCTGACAGGCAAGACATGTCATAAGCTCCTGCTTTCCTTTTATACGGTAGATGGTAGCGCAGGCGCCGCAGAAGCCGTTACGGCATCCGCAGCCTCTGATAAGCTGATAGCCTGCATATTCCATCGCCTTCATGATCGTCAGATTTTCCGGCACCTCATACTTTTTGCCGAACAGAAATATGTTTACCATTTTGTTTTCCATATGTTCCTCCAATTAATACTCATCGGGAAGCTCATTCAGCTGATCAAAGCGGAATACCGGTCCGTCCTTGCAGATGTATTTGTTTGCAATATTGCATCTTCCGCATTTTCCGATACCGCATTTCATCTTCATTTCAAGTGTTGTATAGATCTGGGTATCCTTAAATCCGAGTTCCTTTAAACCGGCAAGCGTGAATTTGATCATGATAGGCGGTCCGCACATAAGAACAGTCTTTTTAGTATCCGGATTAAGCTCCTTTACATAGTTCGGAACAAATCCGACATGACCGTCCCAGCCCTCCTGCTCTCTGTCGATTGTAAGGTTGACCTCAACATTTTCGTCGTTCTGCCATTCGTTTATTATCTCCGCATAGTCGACGAGGTCATCCTTTGAGCGCGATCCGTAGATTATCTGTACAGAGCCGTAGTTTGCCCTGTTGTCTCTTACATAATTAATTACCGAGCGGAGCGGAGCAAGTCCGATTCCTCCGGCGATAAAGAGCAGATCCTTGTTTTTAAGATCGCTTTCTACAGGGAATCCGTTTCCGTACGGTCCTCTGATAGTGATATACTGTCCGACCTCCATCCTGTGAAGCCAATCGGTCAGGCATCCGCACTTTTTAATCGAGAATTCCAGATATTCGGTCTGTGTCGGAGATGAAGTGATAGAAAACAACGCCTCTCCGACGCCCGGGATCGACAGCATTGCGCACTGTCCCGGTATGTGAATAAACGGCTTCTGTCCGTCGGGTGTTACAACCCTGAAGGTCTTTACGTCCGGTGTGTCCTGTCTTATATCAGTAACCATTCCCATCTTTGGGATAAGTGTCTCGTTATTATTCATTTTCTTCCCCTCCGATTGCTTTGATCACCTTTACTATGTTAAGAGACTCGGGACACCTTTCAAGACATCTTCCGCATCCGACACAGCTGTAGCTTCCGTTGTTATTCATCGGGAAGTAAACAAGCTTGTGCATGAATCTCTGTCTGAATCTTTCAAGCTGAGTAAGTCTCGGCTGACCTGCGGACATCTTTGTAAAATCGGAATACATGCAGGAATCCCAGCAGCGGAAACGCATAATTCCGTGCCCGGTATCAAAATCCTTGATATCATAGCACTGGCAGGTCGGGCAGACAAACGTGCAGGTTCCGCATCCGAGGCAGGTTCTTGACATTTCCGCCCACTTGTCGGAATTGAACTTCTTCATCATGTTCTTTCCGTTAAAGCCTGTTGTATCAACAGAGGCAAGCGGAAGCTTTTTCATGATCTCGTTTGTTCTCTTCTTCTGCTCTTCAACCGGCGTAGGATCTGCCTCGCAGAGAAGCTCCTTTACGCTCTCAAGAAGCGCCTTTCCCTTTTCGGTGTTTTCAGAAAGGAAAAGCTCACCGTTTTCAATATAGCAGGAAACATCACCCTTAGGATCAGTAGGATCGATTCCGAAGGTCTTGCAGAAGCAGGTCTCGCTCGGCCTTGTGCAGGCGAGAGTTACGATTGTTCCGTGCTCTCTGCGGTTTTTGTAGTAGCTGTCCTCCGGATTGTAAAGGAATACCATGTCAAGAAGCTCAAAGCTTCTCGCATCGCATGCGCGGACGCCGAAAAGGACAAAATCCTCTGTTTCTCTTCTCGGATCCTCAATTTCAATCTTCTTGCCCTCAACCTTGAAGTTGACAAGCGTTTCTGTCTGAGGGAAGAAGAAATCCTTTGCACTTTTTACCGTTTTCAGCTTTTCGGAGAGCTTTGCACCCTCATGATAAGGAGCAAATTCCGCCTCTCCGTCGGCTCTGTCCTGCGGAAAGAAAAGCTTCTGTTTTGCCGAAATTGCCGCAAAAAGCTCATCAATTCTGTCGCATGAAATCTTAAGCATTATTCTTTACCTCCCCTTTTTAGAGCATCCGTCGGGTCCGGATCGTCTGTTGTATAGGAGATAAGCGGAGATCTTGTTCCTGCCTTTTCTCCTGCCTGGTACTCGCCGTAAAGGGAGTTTATATCCTTAATAAACTTGCGGTTGAGAAGATGAAGCGGAATGTTCTGAGGACATACCCTTGAACATTCGCCGCAGTCGGTGCAGCGTCCTGCAACATGGAAGGCTCTTATAATGTGGAACATGTTTTCCTCAAACGATGTCTGAGCCGCTTTGTTTTCAACACCCGAATTCGGGTTGTCAAATACGCACTTTTCGCAGGTGCATGCAGGACATGCGTTTCTGCATGCGTTGCATCTTATGCACTTTGAAAGCTCGGATCTCCAGAACGCAAATCTCTCGTCCGGAGTCATGTTCTCGAGCTTTTCAACCATATCAAAGCGCTCAACGCCTGTCGGCTCTCCGTTTTCGCCGATCATCTCGTCAAACACCATTACCTCTCTGCTCTTGCAGGAAAGGCACCTGTCATCCATAATCTCATAAACCGGAAGCTTCATTTCTCCGTAAACCGTCTTGACATCATATTCAAGACCGTTTCTTTCAACCGAGATTATACCGTCCGCTCCCTTTGCTTTAAGCTTTAAGTAGCTTGCCTTGCCGTTGCAGGGAACGCCGATTATGTAAATGTTGTCTCTTATAACCCTGTTCTCTGTCATAAGCTGATTCATGCTGAATGAATCGCACGGCTTTAAAAACACAAGGAGCTTTCCGCTCTTTCTGCTTTCCGAAACAAGAAATTTCGAAAGATTTGCTCCGCAGAAGTCGTTGTAGACAAATTCCTTTTCGATCTGCTCGGCAGATGTGAAAACGCTCGGAGAGATATCATAGCTTAACTCTCCGTTCTTCCATCCGATAACCCGGTCAACCTTTCCCGAGGTAAGATACTCAGATGCTTTTTCCTTCATTGTTTTCTCAATAGCTATCAGTTCTTGCATCTTAAATCCTCCAATCTCTTATTTTCACCGAGATCTGTTACCGTCTGTACAAAATCGTTCATAGTCTTTGCAAACTTTGCACCCTCTGCGGCAGAAACCCATTCAACCCTTGTTCTTTCCTTTTCGATACCGAGATACTCAAGCATCGAGAAAAGCAGGGTCATTCTTCTTCTTGCATAATAGTTACCCGAGGTGTAGTGGCAGTCGCCGGGATGGCATCCGCAGAGTATTACTCCGTCCGCACCTCTCTGAAAGGCACGGAGAATAAACATCGGGTTGACTCTGCAGGAGCAGGGCACTCTGATAATCTTAACATCGGCAGGATAGTTCAGTCGGTTTGTACCGGCAAGATCCGCGCCGGCATAAGAACACCAGTTGCAGCAGAATGCTACTATCTTCGGCTTAAAAACTCCGTCAATCATCGGCATATCGCATCCACCTCCGCCATAATCTGTTTATTTGAGAATCCGCTCAGATCCATTGCTCCCGACGGGCATGTAACAGTACATGCTCCGCAGCCCTGACATACGGCGGGATTGACCTTTGCCACACGTCTTACAAGCATTGTGCGATCCGGCATTCTGAATTCCTTTTCCTCATATGTAATTGCACCGTACGGACAAACCTTTTCACAGGAGGAGCATCCGTTGCAGAGCATTTCGTCCGAGTGAGCAACACACGGGTTGCAGGTCAGCTTGTTCTTGTTAAGAAGTCCGATGACCTTGGAAGCAGCGGCGCTTGCCTGAGCTACCGTCTCCGGTATGTCCTTCGGTCCCTGGCACATTCCGGAAAGGAAAATTCCGGCTGTCGGGCTTTCTACAGGACGAAGCTTCGGATGAGCCTCTGTAAAGAAATCGTTTGTATCCATGCTTGCAGTCAGCTTTGTTGCAAGCGGTCTTGCACTCTTGTCCGGCTCTACAGCACTTGCAAGAACTACAAGATCGGCATCAATATGCAACTGCTCGCCCATGATAAGATCGGATGCGCGAACCTCCAGCTTTCCGTCAGCCTTAGGCGATACCTTTCCGACCGATCCCTTTATATAGTGAACGCCGTACTGCTCAACTGCGCGGCGGTAGAATTCATCAAAGTTCTTTCCGGGGGTTCTTACGTCAATATAGAAGACATAAACCTCTGTGTCCGGATATTTTTCCCTTATAAGCATTGCATGCTTTGCGGTATACATGCAGCATACCTTGGAGCAATAGGGCTTGCCCTTGCCGTCCTCGCATCTTGAGCCTACGCACTGTACGAAGACAATCGTGTGCGGATGCTCTCCGTCGGACGGACGAAGAAGCGTTCCCTTTGTCGGTCCTGCTGCATTCATCAGTCTTTCGAGCTCGAGCGATGTAACGACATCCGGGCTTTCAGAATATGCATACTCACCGTACTTTGTCGGCTTGATCTGCTCAAATCCGGTCGCAACAACAATTGCACCGTATTCTCTTTCGACAATCTGATCTACCTGCTTGTAGTCGATTGCTCCTGCAGTACAAACCTTTGAGCACACACCGCATTTTCCGGTCTTGAGCATCGTGCAGTAGTCTGCATCGATAGTTGCCTTCTTCGGCACAGCCTGTGCAAACGGGATGTATATTGCTCTTCTTGTATCGAAGCCCATGTTGAACTCGTTCGGAACCTTCTTCTGCGGACATTTTTCGGTGCAAAGACCGCATCCGGTACACTTGGTTTCGTCAACATAACGGGCTTTCTTTCTGATCTTGACACTGAAGTTTCCGACAAAGCCGCTTACATCCTCAACCTCGCTGTATGCAAAGATGTTGATCTTCTCGTGCTGAGAGCAGTCAACCATCTTCGGCGTCAGTATGCACGCTGCACAGTCGAGTGTCGGGAAGGTCTTGTCGATCTGCGCCATCTTTCCGCCGATTGTCGGCTTCTTTTCGACGATGTCGACCTCAAAGCCCGCATCGGCAATATCAAGCGCCGTCTGAATTCCGGCAATTCCTCCGCCGATGACAAGCGCCCTCTTTACAACCGGGCTTTCTCCGGCAATAAGCGGCGAGTTTAAGTGAACCTTTGCAATCGCCGTTCTTCCGAGGATGATCGCCTTCTCTGTCGCCTTCTGCATGTCCTTGTGTATCCAGGAGCACTGCTCTCTGATGTTGGCAATCTCAACCATGTACGGGTTGAGCCCTGCCGAGCTGCAGGTCTTTCTGAAGGTCGCCTCGTGCATTCTCGGTGAGCATGAGCAGATAACAACGCCGCTTAGCTGATGTTCCTTTATTGCATTCTTAATAAGCTCCTGACCTGCCTCCGAGCACATGTACTGGTATTCGGTGGAGAAAACCACGCCCTGTTCGTGTGAAAGTGCTTCGGCAACAGCCTTAACGTCAACGGTTCCGGCAATGTTGGTTCCGCAATGACATACAAATACTCCGATTCTCTGCATAAATTCTCTCCCCCTTACTTACTGTATTTTCTGAACGCCGTAACGATCGCCTGCTGCGGCAGGTCTTCGTCGAGCATCTCCGGAATCTGATCCGGCAGAAGGTGATTTGCACCCTTCTGCTTTACGACCTCAAGCCTTACAGCCTCAATCAGCTTTGCAGGCTCGACGCCTCTCGGGCATCTTTCAACGCATGCAAAGCAGGAAAGACATTTAAAAATCGACTTTGAGCTCATAAGCTCTTCGATTTTTCCGGTCTCGACCATATATACAAACTGATGGGGATGATACTCCATGTTTTCATATGAAGGGCAGGTTGCACTGCACTTTCCGCATCTCATGCACTTAAGAGGATTAACTCCGCTTTCAATAAGGATCTGTTCTCTGATCCTTGCATTCTTGTCTTCCATTGCAGATCCTCCTCATTCAATACCGAGCGCTTCACAGAGAAGCTCGGTGAAATATTTGATTTCGATTCCGGAATTGTTGTTCTTTGCAAGATTGTAAAGACAAAGAGGACAGGCTGTAACAACCGTTTCCGCTCCTGCCTCGACTGCACTTTCAAGGACAGCCGATGCCATCTTCTTCGGGATATTCTTGTCCTCCATTGTAAGATAGCCCCCGCAGCACTCGTTGCGCATCGGGTAGATAACCGGCTCTGCGCCTATTGCGCGGATAAAATCCTCGATAATCTTAGGTGATTCCGGATCGTCCATCTGCATGACCTTTCCGGGTCTTAAAAGCAGACATCCGTAGTATGCGGCGATCTTTCTTCCGGTAAGCGGATTTTTTACCGCCTCCTTCAGCTTGTCAAAGCCGACAACATCGCGCAAAAGCTCAAGATAGTGGATAACCTTTGTCTGACCGAGATACGGCTCATCAAGTGCAAGACTGATGTTTGCCTTGTTTGCCATGCTCTCATTTGTCCTTACTTCTTCGTTTACCTGCTTTAAAACGTTGTGGCAAGCGGAGCAGAGAGTTACAAGATCCTCGTTTCTGTCCCTTGCAGCCGCAAGAGCTCTTACCGAGGACAGCTTGCCTGCGGTTTCGTTCTTTGCGGTTGTATATGCTCCGCCGCAGCACTGCCAGTTGTCAAGCTCTCTTAAGGTGACTCCGAGCGCCTCTGCGGCTTTTCTTGCAGATATATCCAGTTCCTTTGCTTTTGTTTTCAGCGTACATCCGGGAAAATAACTGAATGTCATTTTAATAACCGTGGCTTTCTAAATAACGAAAGCTTCCTTTCTTGGGGAATTGTTGGCAGCTCTGTGACACAAAGCAGCTTTTTGCTCCGCATCACAAAGTCCACCCTGAAAATTCTTCACGCTATTCAATAAATCCGATTTCGGCCGTGACGATCTTCCGCTTAATTTGCTTGATCCGCTTGATCCGTTTGCAGCTGTCTGCAATCGGTTATAGCCGATCGTAATCAATCACGTTCACACATAATTGCGGCAGGCCGGGCAAATCGCTTAATATGCCCCGAGCCGATCGTCAGGCCGCAGCGGCAGGATTTTTACCGCCGCGCTTTATTTCTGATTTACCATCTCTTCCGGATGGAAAACCTCATCAAATCTTTCTTCTGTCAAAAAGCCGAGGGAGACGCACGCTTCCTTTAACGAAATGCCTTCCTTGTATGCTTTTTTGGCGGTTTTTGCAGCATTCTCGTAACCGATGTACGGGTTGAGTGCGGTTACAAGCATAAGCGAATTGTGCAGGTTGTGATGCATCTTTTCTCTGTTCGCGGTAATACCGACGGCACAGTTGTTGTTGAAGGATACCATTACCTCCGCAAGAAGCCTTGCAGACTGTAAGAAGTTGTAGATGCATACCGGCATGAATACATTAAGCTCGAAATTGCCCTGGGATGCTGCCATACCGACTGCAACATCGTTGCCCATTACCTGAACGGCAACCATCGTAACAGCCTCGCACTGT
This sequence comes from uncultured Eubacteriales bacterium, assembly GCA_934447715.1. GTDB lineage: Bacteria > Bacillota > Clostridia > Oscillospirales > CAG-272 > HGM12657. The sequence goes on from CAKSER010000002.1 coordinate 18,167, forward strand.
GTCGGATTGACCTTTCCCGGCATGATCGATGAACCCGGCTCGTTTTCCGGTATGAAAATCTCGCCGAGACCGTCTCTCGGACCGCTTGCAAGCCATCTGACGTCGTTTGCAATCTTCATAAGGTCGCACGCAAGAGCCTTGAGCGCTCCGTGAGCGAAAACAAGCTCGTCTTTCGATGTAAGTGCATGGAATTTGTTCTCGGCAGTTACAAATGTCTTTCCGGTAAGCGCCGAAACCGCCTCCGCAACCTTGACATCAAAGCCCTTGGGAGCGTTAAGACCTGTTCCTACGGCAGTTCCGCCGAGAGCAAGCTCCTTAAGCTCGGGGAGTGCAGCCTCAAGAAGTCTTCTGTCCTTTTCAAGGCTCGATCTCCAGCCGCTGATCTCCTGGGAGAACTTGATAGGTGTTGCATCCTGCAGATGTGTTCTTCCGCTCTTTACAACGTCGTCGTTTTCCTTTTCGAGACGCTTAAAGGTCGAAATCAGCATATCAAGCGCCGGGAAAACCTTGTTTTCGATTGCAATAACCGCAGAGATGTGCATTGCGGTCGGGAAGGTGTCGTTCGACGACTGGCTCATGTTGATATCGTCGTTCGGATGAAGCTTGACTGCAAGTCCTTTTTCCTTTGCAATCTCGTTTCCTCTGTTGGCGATAACCTCGTTTGCATTCATGTTTGACTGAGTGCCGGATCCTGTCTGCCATACAACAAGGGGAAAATGCTCATTTAACGCACCGCTTATCACCTCGTCGCATGCCTTCAAGATAAGCTCGAGCTTTTCGTTTGTCATCTTCTCGGGCTTAAGCGAATTGTTTGCAATCGCCGCAGCCTTTTTAAGTATTCCGAAAGCATGTGTGATTTCTCTCGGCATTGTCTCGATTCCGACGCCGATTTTGAAATTCTCATGGCTTCTCTCGGTCTGCGCAGCCCAATATTTGTCTGCAGGAACCTTGACCTCACCCATAGAATCATGCTCTATACGGTATTCCATCATAACCACCTAACCTTTCACGAGGCAGAGACGAAAAAACGCCCCTGCCTCAATAAATTTCATATTCCTTTATTTATATGCTGAAACGTAAAATATCCAGCTGAGAGATAACATGGCGAAGCTCGTCGGCACTGGACTGCAGGCGCTTGATCTCATAATCGGTAAGCGGAGAGATAATCTTTCCGTTTGTACCGTGTCTTCCCACAACGTTCAGAGTGCTGAGGCATACCCCGTCGATTCCGTATTCTCCGTGAAGCATTGTCGAAACCGGAAGAATAGTATCGGTGTTCGAGAAAATGCACTTGCACATGTGACATACAGACATTGCAATCGCATAATATGTCGCGCCCTTGCAGCCGATGATCTTTCCGCCGGAATCGCGGACATACTTTTCTATTTCATCCTTGTCAAGCGGTGTACTGCATCTTCCCTGTGCAACAGCTCTTTCGTCGAATTTCTCGACCGGGATGTTCGAGACGTTTACCATCGACCACGGCACAAAGGATGAATCTCCGTGCTCGCCGAATACGCAGGCGTGTATGTTCTGCGCATTGACAGAATATCTCTGCGCAAGTGCTTCACGCAGTCTCGAGGTGTCGAGAATCGTTCCCGAGCCGATTATCTTATCCTCCGGAATCGAGGATACCTTGTTGAAGACATATGTAAGAATGTCAACCGGGTTGCTGACGATAACGAATGTAGCTTCCGGAACATATCTTTCGAGATTCGGAATGATGTTCTTCATTATGTCGACGTTGACCTGAGCAAGCTCAAGACGCGACTGACCGGGCTTTCTTGCAATACCGGATGTGATAATGACAGTGTCAGATCCCTTGGCATCGCTGTAATCGCCTTCGTTTATAACGACCGGAGAAAAGAACGGAACGCCCTGACGGATATCCATCGCTTCTCCTTCGGCTTTCTTCTTGTTGATATCAATTATTACTATTTCGGATGCTACCGAGCAGATTGAAAGCGTATACGCAATTGTCGCTCCGACGCTTCCGGCACCTATAATTGTAATTTTTCTTCCCATTATAAAGGCTCCTTATTGGCAAAAACAAATTTTTATCAATTTATCACAGTATATCAAACATCGGCGCGATTTGCAAATACAAAATCAGAATATCGATATTCTTTTATCGATAAAAAAACATCAACACAATTCGATTTTTTTATGCATTTTTGTCAAAGACATCGGCTCGAAAACGTCAGATATCCCGATTTTTCGGTAAAAAAGTTTCTCAAAACAGGCGATACATCACTTTTGGTTATTGCCGCAATTCAATTTAGTTATGATCAAAAAATACCGGAAACGGCAATCACCGTCCCGGTATTTAAAATCATGTTAAATGGGTTAAATTAGCCAGCTGCAGGTCAGATGTTGAAAGCCTTGACCCCAAAGCCGTACATGTCCTCCGGCCTTACCTTGGTCGCTGTTATAATCACCTGCGTTCCGCCAAACGACATGTCGCCGAGATACCGCGTCACCGTCTCAAATCTTGCGTCGTCAAGCCGTGTAAGACAGTCGTCGAGAATTATCGGCGGCTTTGATTTTGCAGGCATAAGCGCAGCTGCGGCAAGCCTTATGCAGAGGTAGACAATGTCGAGCATCGCTCCGCTGATCATCGAAACATCGATCTGACGGCCGGATGAAAAAATAACTATCCGCCTGTCGCGCGCAAGCCCGATTCCGGTATATCTGCCGCCGGTAAACCTTGCAATATAGTCGCTTGAAACAGAAAGAAGCTCCGGCAGCCTGCTGTCGTCAAGACCGAGCTCCTCCGAACGCATTTCGGATATCGCAAGATCATATGCAGACCGAAGCTGCCTTACCTGCTTCAGCTCCTCCTTTATTGTATAAAGCCGCTCGGATGCCTCAGCCGGAGACCTTGATTTCAAGCTTTCTCCCTCGGCAAGCCTGCCTTCAAGCTCCTCTTTTTTAAGCCTTAGCACATCGTTTGACTTTGTAATAAACTCATATTCCCTTGCGGCTCTCTGCACATCAAAATCACGCGGAAGCGGAATGTCCGCCCTGCTTTCCGGCACCGCACTTCTTAACTCCGCAAGCTGCCTTTCGCTTTCGTCAAGCTCGGCTTTAAGAGCGCTTGCCCTTGAAACAAGCTTGTCATATTCAAAAAGAATACCGGATATTTCGTCAATTACCGTATCCGGACTGTCGCCCCACCTTGAATACTGCTCGCACAGCTTCATGCTGCAGGAGGCACGGAGATTTTCCTTTTCGTTTCTTTTTGCGATAAGCCCCACAAGCTCATTTTGGCGCTCGATTTCAGCCTGAAGATCCCTTCCTTCGCTTTTTTGAACAAGCTCCTTTTTTGCATTATGGTACAGCTTGAAGCAAAGCCCGGCAAAAGCCATGATGAGGCCCGTCCCGACAGCCGAAACCGCCGCATAGACAGCATTTGCCGACATAAAGAAAATCGTTACTATGGCCGCCGGAATCGCAAGAGCGCAGAGAAGCATTCCGATTATAAAAAGATACCCGAGCCGATGCCTTCTTTTGGCACCACCTCTTCTGCTGTTCGGGTCGAGAGCCTGTATTCTGAAATCAAGCTCACTCACTTCCCTGTCGCATTCGTCAATATTTTTTGAAAGCTCCTTGAGATTTTCAAGATATGCCCTGTCGGGGAAAAACCCGTTTTTCTGCTTTTGCTCGCGGAACTCGGCACAGGTGCCTACGCTTTCTTCATAATCCCTTAAAAGCTCCCCGACCTGCTCGCCGAGCTTTCTTTCAAGCTTTACTGCATATGCCTCGGTCTGCTTTGAAAGGGTGTCAAGCTTTTTTTCGTTTTCCTTTATCCTGCTCTCGGTATCCTTAAGCCTTCCGTCAAGTTCCAAAAGCCCCGATGTATAAACAGACAGCCTTGAAAGCTCCTCCTCGGTGCTGCTTTTTTCGCCTTCAAGCGGATACAGCTTCTCGTTTTCAAGACGCAGCTTCTGATCCTCAAGCGTTCTTATTATCTGCCTTATTTCGCTTTTTTCGTCCTGCGATGCAATAAGAGCGCCTGCAGCATCCCTGATTGCCTCCGAGCTTAGCTCTCTTCCGCTCTGCTGATCAAGATAGCAGGCAGCTTTAAATTCTTCCTTTGAAATTCCGAGAAGAGCCTTTCCCGGCTCGATTCCGGAAAAGCACTTTTTGCCGTTTACGACATTTACAATCGAGCATCTGTCCTTTTCGTCGTCAAGCACACGCTCGATCCGGTATTTGTCCTCGCCGCACCTGACCGTCATGCTACCTGCCGCTCCGCCGTTTTCATAAACCGAGCCGCTTTTCCCGTACAGCATGAAATATATAAACGAAAGCACGGTGCTCTTGCCCGACTCGTTGTCGCCCATTATAAGAGAGTAGCTGTCAAGCTCGAGAGAAAAGCCGCTGAATTTACCGTATTTTACAATATTGATTCTTTCAATACGCATAAGATGCAGCCCCCTCCCGAATTTTATTTTTTAGTTGTGTTGTAAACCGCCGAGCCGAACGCCCTTACAGCACTCTGATTGCACCCAGCGGTCTTACAAAAAGCAGCTTGCAAGCGCCGTCTCCGAACACCGAGTCGATTGCCTTTACATAGTCACCTACGTTTTCTGTCGGAACAAATGCCTGAATCGTTCCGGCAAAGCCGCCGCCGTGAACTCTCCACGCCGACCTTCTTTCGGTGTGCGAAAGAACCTGCTCGGAGATCGCAAGCGCAAGAGAAAGCCCCTGCTCTGCCGGATTCTTTGTTGTATATACGTTCTGTAAATACATAAACGACGATCTTCCCGACTCCTTTACAAGCTCAAGGAAGAGATCGAAATTATCCTCCTTTAAGGCAGCCGCCTGCTTTTCGACTCTGCCGTTTTCGTTGATAAAATGAATTGCTCTTAAAAGCGCCCTGTCGCCGAGCTTTTCTCTTATTTCGGATGCCCTTGAAAGAAGCTCGTCAAAGGTAAGCCCTCTCAGCACCTCTTTATTAAACAGCTTTGCAACAGATTTCATCTCTGTCGGAAGCGCGGCATATTCTGCATTGAGATCGGCATGATTTCCACCGGTGTCGGTAATGCAGAGCGTATAGCCCTTTCCTCTCAGATCGAAATCGACCTTTTCGATTTTTGCCGCATCCGGATCCTCAAAATCGATTTCGGCAAAGCCGCCTACCGCGCACGCGGTCTGGTCCATAAGTCCGCAGGGCTTTCCGAACCACTTGTTCTCAGCATACTGCGCGATCCTTGCAATCTCGGGGTTTTCAACACTTCCGCCGTTATAAAGATAATTAAGTATCGTTCCGATCATGACCTCAAAGGCGGCAGACGAAGAAAGTCCCGATCCCTTAAGCACCGATGAGGTCGTATATGCGTCAAAGCCGCCTGCTTTGTGACCGTTAAGAACCATTCCTCTGCACATTCCGGAAATCAGAGCCTCGGATGTAAAAAATCTGCTTTCGTCCGGCTCTTTACTGTCAGAGCGGCAGACATCCTCGTCAAAGCCCTCACTTTTTACTCTTACTAAGCTGTCGCCGTTTGCCGCCGCGACAGCGATTATATCAAGATCGATTGCCGCAGCAATAACCTTGCCGTGATTGTGGTCTGTGTGATTTCCCGACACCTCTGTTCTTCCGGGAACCGAAAGAATAAAGACATCCCTGTCCTTTCCGTAAAGGCTTTCAAACTCAGAAAGCGCATTTATATATCTTTTCCTCTGAAAATCAACATTTTCCCTGCCGTAAAGCAGAACAAGCTTTTCATCAAGCTCGCCGGATTTGATTTTTCCAACCATTTGTACCGTATTCATCTCATTATCCCTCCGGACTCGTTTTTTCGTCTATCTTTACCTGCTGTAATTTGTAGCATTTTTATAAAAATAGAAAATATTTCCTTATTCTGACATTATTTTCCTGCCGATGCTGATATAATCAACAATATAAATCGATTAACATCGAAAGGGGATTATATTTATGTCAGTTAATATAATATATCAATCCGCCCGACATTGCAAGAGAAACAGACAAAATATGCAAAGGAAAATGAAAAGAAAAAGGAAAACTGTCGGAATATTCCGTCTGATTGCTGTCTGCTCGGTCATATTCATGATCCCGATCGCAGCCCTCCCCAAAAGAACGATAAACGCAGCCGGGCTGTTTTCCCCTACTCCGAACTGCCCCACGGTAATTACACAGGCAGATGCCTTAAAAAGCAGTGCGCCGGTAAAAATCCCGAGCGATCTCGAATTCAGTATATACGATGTTCCGCTTTGCGCAGAGCAGCAGCACAAGGTCGTCGATATAGCAAAAAAATACAGCGTCGATCCTGTTCTGCTATTCGGGATCATGTATGCAGAGTCGGGATATAACCGGAATGCGCAGTCGAAGGGGGGCAGAGATATCGGAATCATGCAGATAAATAAAAACAATTTTCTCATGCTCCGTAAAGCGCTCGGGATAACAGATCTAAGAGACTTTGAGCAGAACGTCACCTGCGGCGCGTACCTGATCTCACTTTACATGAAAAGGTTTGACAGTACAGATGAAATTCTGATGTGCTATCACTACGGCGAAGCAGGCGCCGGGCGCATGTGGAAGCAGGGGCTTGAAACCGACAGCTACTGCGAAAAGGTAAATGCGGAAATGAAAAGAATAGCCGCATCAAAATAGCCGGAATAGCCCAAAACAACTCGCAATAAAAACCCATATCCAAATCAAAAATAAATCAAAGCAAAAGCAAAAAACAGGACACCGCCGATTCTAAAATACCGCTTGACACCCTCAACAGTGACAACTCACAATAAAAACAAAAAGCCTCCGATATCGCAGCATAATATGCCGCGCAAAAGAGGCTTTTTTCATTGATTTATGATTTTATGATTTTATGAGCTTTCAGAAGCTTTAAAGCTTAGAAGCCGAGGCCGATTATCTTCCATTCGCCGTCCGAGTATGCATACCAAAGCTTCATATCCGTTACCGTATCGGTTACGTTCTGAACCGTCGAGGTGTATGTAGTGTAAATATACGCCGTAAAGTCCACCTTGCAGGAGAAGCAGTTTGCACCGAGCTTTCTGTAGTCATAGCTCTTTATCTCTCTTGACTTTATAAAGAATTCCTTGTTCTGACCGAAACTGAACTTGGTCGAAAGCAGCTTTTCATATGCGGGAGAATCCGAAAGGAGATACTCTGCCGCCGCATCAAAGGTCTGATCCACAACCTTATATCCGCCGGAGGTGTATCTTATGTACGCATCGACAAATTCCTCCACAAGAGCCGAATGTTCATCCTTCAGCGCACTGTCAACAGGAGGGAGGAAGTATATATCCGCTTTGTCGGATTCGGTTCCGCTTACCGGCAGGTACTCGTTTCCGTCGGAATCAAGCACAGTAAGCTCAGGCTCTCCGTAAAGGCCGGAAACTATGTAAAGCTTCGGCTTTACCATGTCGGCTATGTATGCACCGAGCCTTTGCATGTCTGGATAAAAGTCATCCTTTCCGACAGAATTTAACATTCCCTCATCAGCCTCACTGCCTCCGATAAGAATCCTGCATCCGTCGGGAATCGCAACAGTAACATCGTGAAGCATCGACTCAGAATAGCCGTAAACATATTCCCCGTCCTTTTCGCTTTTTGCAGAAAGCCTTTCGCCGTTTTCAAGAGCGACAACAACCTCCGGATAGGAAATCAGCCCACCAACCTCATATTTTACAAGATATGCCTTGTCATAGGGCAAAGCCTTGTCATATCTGATTTCGGAATCGGTAATCTGCTCGCTTTTAAGCTGCACGCCGCCGACAGACACGATTGCGCCGGAAGGAGCGGTAATGCTTATAGTATGTTTGCTTCCGCTCGGGATAAGGCAGACGTAGTTTCCGTCCTCCTTTGTCGTCACGAGCATATCCTCGTTTTTGTCAAACGCCTTGATATCCGGATTTCTGTAAAAGCCGTCGAATTTATAGACAAGCAGCTGCGGAATATCTGCCGAATCCTTTTCGTATTCCGAAACATCCTCGTACTTTTCTTTTCCGACAGGCTCTTCTCCCTCTGCCTTTGTGCCGTTGATATATAAAACAGCACCCTCCGGAATCTTGACCGTAACCGACATGGGCTCAAGCTCGCTTACATCGGCAAGCAGCTCTGTGGATTTGATATTCCACCTCTGAAGACCGAATGCCTCGACCTTACCCTTTTCAAGGGTCAGCTTCGCCACGGCTTTTTCTCCGCAGTAAATGATATATACCGGGTTCTGCGTTGTAAATTCCTTTGAGTATTTCTTAAAACTGAATTCGTCGTAAAACGACGGCTTCAGCATTTCGTTGTAAACCGAGTCAAACGATTCGTATTTGCTGAGCGAATTTTCCTTGCAGGTCTGCTTAATCAGCTCGCAAAGATAGCTGTCAAAGCCTGCAACAATCTGCTCCGCACTTCTTTCCGGCTGGGAATTTTCATATGCCTCAACATATTCCCACCAGATTCCGGATCCGATAAGAACAACCCCGATCATGATCAAAAAATATATAGCCAGCCCTTTAAAAAAGCGCGACTTTTTTGCTTTTCTTTCGGAATTGTCGGGATAACCCAAATCGCCCGAGCCGTTCGCCTTGTCTGTGTCCGCCTTGCCTTCGCCTGAATTGCAAGCGCCCGTTTTACTTTCCGCTTTTGCAAAGTCCGCTCCATCATCTGCATCATCCGACGGTTTTGCGTCGATTGCCGGGCTTTTAACGCCGGCAGCAGCTGCGTCTTTAGTTAACGCTTCCGAATCAATCTGCACCCCCGAATCCTTAAAAGAATCCGGCAGAGCAGACGGATTTTTTAAATCCGCATGATCCGCAGCGCCCACAGCACCCTCAGCCCCAAGAGCCTTATCCTTTGTAGTTGTGTTATCCATTACAATCAGCCCTCAAAAGTCATTTTACGAGAATTGCGGTCGGAAGTATTCTTTCTCCGTATGCATAGGCATTCGTCGTCAGCTCTCCGCCGTTGTAAACCATAAGAGACGAATAGCCCCCGTCAAGGTTTGTGGCATTTACCGCGCCGTAGGTCATAAAAATCTCAATAAGATCGTCAAAGGTCGCGCCGAAGCTGCTTAGGCTTCTTCCTTCTATAACAAGCAAAAGAATCGAGCCGTCCGCCCTCTGGGCAATTGCGGTTCTCGGGTTTCTGCTTATTCCGAGAGCATAGTCGGAATTGACCGGCTCGCCGTTGATAACAAGCGCAGGACCGAAACTTACCGCGTCGACAATGCCTGCAGCAAGAGCTTCCTTTCCCGTCATCGAACCGACATACAGCACTCCGTCCTTGTCAAAACCGGTAATGCTGTATTTCGTATCTTCCTCTCCCCACATAATCTTGGAATCCTTAATGACAATGCCCATCGGGACACCGCCCTTGCCGACTCCGCCGGGATCCAGAAAGCCTCCGGCATTGACTCCGCCGATGGCATCATATTTTTCGATCATCTGTCTTAAGGAAAGACCGATTCGATCCTCTCCGTATGCATCCGGGACTCCGACAAAAACCCTTTTCGGGTCATTTACGATCATCAGCATGCCCTTATATGTGTCGGTATGAATCTCAATAGTTTCAATCCCCTCGGTCGGGTCCTTTACCGGGCTTACGCCGGTCTTGTCTTCGTCATTTGAATCCTTGGTGTCGACCTTTATCATCGAGGGATTGGTGATCTCTCCGCTCTTGATCTCGCCGCTTGCCGCGTTTTCCTTGATTGCAAGAATCTCATCGACTTCCTCCTTTGAAAGGAAGATGTTCGAAAGAAAGCCTGCAAGGCTTGTTTCGTTTACCGAAAGCACAAACAGCTCTCTTGCCGTTTTCGACGGTCCCTTTGCGACTATAAGCATTGCCATATACAGCGCAAAAACAATAATAATCAGATTGGCAAGCAAAACCGCCCCGATCCTTCCGATCACCGAAAGGGTTTTTTTAAAATAATTCCTTTTTTGTTCCATAGCCCTAAACATTATTACCCACCGTCATAATTCAGACGGTGTTTTTTTATATAAAAGTATCTTGACTTTCCGAAAAACCATCGGGAAATTCCGCTTTACAGCCTATAGGAACTGAGCCTATAGAAATCAGAAAGCTTATACGAGTTATATATTGATCTTTGCAAGAAGCCATGCTCCGCCATAGCGAACAAAATAAAGCTTCATGGTACCCGAATCCTCGATATTTCTCCATCTGGAAAGAATAACATCATATTTTGCGGTGCAGGAGAAGCAGCTGTCTCCCCAACTCTGATAATCCGAGGTTGTGATTGTCTGGCTTACAACCTTGAACTGGAAGTTCTGCGAGAAGCTGTATATCGTATTGTGCATCTCGGTATACGCCTGAGAATTTGCAAGGAGGCATGCGTTTACCTTTGCAAAGTTTGCCATTGTGTTTGTACCTCCGTTTGCGGTGTAGTTGATATATGCCGAAACGAATTTTTCTACGACGCTGTCATATTTTTCGGAAAGCGTCTGGTCATACGGAGGAGTATATACAAATTCGTCCGGATTGCTTGTTTTATACTGAACAAGCTCAACGCCGTTCTTTGCCGTCACCTCAACGGTCGGAGTTTCATAAAGGCCGGAGATTACATATTCTGTCGGATGAATCTCTCCCTTGATAAAGCCGGATATCTCGCTTAACTGCGGATACTCCGGAGCGGTTTCCGAGGAGGAAAGCCACTCATCTGTAAGCAGAATTCCGTTTACCTTTATCTCTGTTTCGATTGCCGACGGGACCTTTATAGATACAGTGTGAAGCTTATCTTTAGGAAGAGTAAAGATATATGTGTCCTCACCGACGGTTGTCATCTCAAGATCGTCCCCGAGCGTGGATATAACAGAAACATACGGCTCGGAAAGAAGTCCCTTGACAGTATATTCGGTCATTCTGAATGCGGCATTGAAGCCCTCTGCATTCTCATACATAATATCCGAATTTGTAATCTGATCCTCGCCGACGCGTGAATTGCCAACCGTAACAATCGCATCCGACGGAGCGGTTATCTTCACGGTATGCGACATTTCCTCGGGGCATACAACATCACATTCGGTGTCGGTATAAACCGAGGCATATTCAACACTGTCCTGATCAAGCGCCCTTACAAACGGCACCGTGAGAAAGCCGTCGAGCTTGTATACATCGACCATCGGCGCAACAGACGGATCAGACTCGAACTTTGCATTTTCCGCAAGCTTGCTCGACACTACAAGAGAGGGATCAAGCCCTTTCCCGTTTATTGTAACCGTCATGCCCTGCGGCACGCGGAGCGTAAATTCAAATGTGTGAACGTCGCTTAAATCGATAAGAAGCTCCGCACTTTCCACAGTCCACTGGTGAAGTCCGAATCTCGATTCCTGCTCCGACGGAGCAAGTGTGATCTTTGCGACCTCTCTGTCGTTTGAAAGAACCGTATAGACCGGCTTTTCCGCCGTATACTCCTTTGCAAGCTTTCTAAAGGAATACTCGCTTCCGATAGCCGGTATAAGAACCTTCTTTATCGCTCTGTCAAGCGACTCGTATTCGCTGACCTTTCCGGCAAACTCATCCGAAAGAAGCTGCTTTAAAATCCCGGTGTCAAAGCCGCTGACGACTTTCTGCATCATGTTGTCGGGTCTTGTTTTTTCATACTCGGATGTATAATCGTAAAACATTCTCAGTCCGACTATACCGCAAAGGAGCATTACCGCAAGATATGCGCCGAATATCTTCCAAAAGCGCTTCTTGTTTACCGGCTGCTTCTCCTTCTTTGCGGTTTTTACGATGTTGTCCGTTTTTATATCCATATCCATATATAATCTGTAATCCTTCTGCGATTTGGTTATATTATTTAAGAACAAGGAACGAAGATGCCAAAACTCTCTCGCCGTAAATATATGCCGATGTGTTAAGAGAACCGTTTTCGTATATCATAAGCGATGATCCTCCGCCGTCAAGGTTGGAGGCATTTACCGCATCAAACGACATCATTATCTCAACAAGGTCGTCAAAGGTTGCACCAAGACTTCCGAGCTGCCTTCCCTCGACTACAAGCATCAGAACCGCTCCGTCCGCCCTCTGACCGATGGCTGTTCTCGGGTTGTAGCCGCCGCTGAGATTTCCTGTACTGTTGCAGGGAACACCGTTAATAATAAGCGCAGGGCCGAAGCTGCACGCCTCGACAACGCCGGCGGAAAGTGCGTCTGCCGCCGTCATTTTCCCGACATGAAGAATGTGGTTCGAATCAAATCCGATAAGGCTCACATTGCTTCCGGGAGAGCCCCATTTGATCTTTCCGTCCTTAATGATAACACCGGTAGGCTTTCCACCCTTTCCGGTTCCGTTTATATCCTCAAAGCCGCCTGCATTTATGCCGGCAATGGCATCATATTTTTCCATCATCGCGCGCAGCTTAAGACCTACGCAGTTGTCGCCGTACGCATCCGGGATTCCGAGAGTAACCCTTGAAGGATCGGATACTATCATCATCGTACCGCGATAGGTGGATCCCTTTACCTCTACAATCTCGACACCGGATTTGTCCTTGTCGCCTGTTTTTGGCGTTTCAGGCTGATTCGGATCCGTGTCGTCGTTCTTTGTATCCTTATCGGTGTTGATCTTGATCAGATCGGTATTCGTTTTACCGTAATCATCCTCCGAGTCGGCAGCCTTTTCCTTTTTTGCAAGAATCTCGTCGATCTCATCCTTCGACAGACACATATTTGCAAGAAAACCGCCTGCACTAGTCTCTTTTACGGTCATAACGAACAGCTCCTTTAATGTACCCGACGGACCGTGAGTTATAACAAGCATCGTTCCGTAAAGCAGTCCTGCGATAAGCAGCAGATTGAGAAGCAAAACTATCCCTATTCTGCTAAGGACATATCCGACCTTTTTCTTTTTAGAGTTTTGTTCCATTTTTTTCTCCGTTTCAAGATATTTCTCGGTGATTCAGTTTATCATAACACTTTTTTCGTTCGATTGCAATAGACAAGATTGATAATATTGCTTTCCGGATCAAAAATACAAAAGCAGGTATTTTTTTTAAAAAAACACAAATACTTTTAAAAAGAGAATAAAAAAGAAAAAGGAAAGTGATTTTTTATGTCAAAGAAAACAGAATACGCAAAATATGCCGATAAACGGGCTGTAAAATCGAATCTGCTGAGCGACTGTGTCAAGGCATTTGCCGTCGGCGGACTGATCTGCTCGCTGGCTCAGGGATTTTTTATTTTTTACACCGCAATCGGAATCGATGAGTATACGGTAAAGATACTGACACCTGTAACACTTGTTTTTATAACCGCGGTGCTGACCGGCATCGGCGTGTTCAATGAAATTGCAAAATTTGCAGGCGCCGGAACGCTTGTTCCGATAACCGGATTTGCAAATTCGGTCGTTTCTCCTGCGATCGATAATAAAAACGAAGGTCAGGTGCTCGGACTCGGAGCCAAAATATTCATTATATCAGGTCCCGTAATCCTGTTCGGAAGCGCGGCATCGGTTCTTTACGGAATAGTTTATTATATTTGTCAGATAGTGGGGTGAGAACATGAACTCAAAGATATTAAGACCCAAATTTGCACCGTCGATTATCGCCTCCGCATCTGTTGTCGGAAAAAAGGAGCATGACGGCCCGCTCGGAAGCCTTTTTGATTACCACGACGAAACAGATAAATTCGGAAGCAAAACCTGGGAGCAGTCGGAGGCTGCAATGCAGCAGCTGTCGCTGAATTTTGCGCTTTCCAAGGCAAAGCTCTCGCCAAGCGATCTTGATGCACTGTTTGCCGGAGACCTGATAAATCAGTGTACAAGCGCCGCATACGGGCTGCTCAGCTTCGATGTCCCGTATTTCGGGCTGTACGGCGCATGCTCGACGGTTGCGGAAGGCTTGATTTTAGCAACGCTTGCGCTTAATTCCGGATGCCTTGACCGTGTCGCAGTCACAACCTCGTCTCATAACTGCTCGGCTGAAAGACAGTTTCGGTTTCCGATCGAATACGGAGGCCAGAGAACTCCGACCTCGCAATGGACGGTCACAGGCTCCGCATCGTTTATTCTCGGAGACGGCGACGGAGCGTATATAACAGAGGTGCTGCCGGGAAGAAGCGTGGATAACGGAATAACCGACGCAAATAACATGGGCGCGGCAATGGCTCCGGCTGTCGTCGATACACTGACAAGATATTTCAAAATGACAAGCATGAAGCCGTCCGACTTTGACGGGATATTCACGGGAGACCTCGGATATGAGGGACATTCTATCGTCGCCGATCTGATGAAGCAGAACGGAATCGACCTCGGTAGCGGCTTTAACGATTGCGGACTTTTAATTTATGACAGAGAAAAACAGGATGTGCATGCAGGAGCCTCCGGCTGCGGATGCTCTGCCACGGTTCTTTCGGCATATCTGCTTCCGAAGCTGCAAAAGGGAGAAATGACCGACATTCTGTTTATGGCAACAGGAGCGCTCATGAGCCCGATGCTTGTCATGCAGGGGCAGAGCATACCGGGAATTGCTCATCTTGTAAGAATAACAAAGGAAAGGTGTTTTTAATTATAAATGGATATTATAATCGACCTGTTAAAAGCTTTTGTCATCGGAGGACTTTTCTGCGTCATAGCACAGATACTGATAGATAAGACAAAGCTTACACCGGCAAGAATTCTTGTAGGCTATGTGGTTATAGGAGTACTTCTCGGCGCTGTCGGAGTCTATCAGCCGATTGTCGATTTTGCCGGATGCGGAGCAACAACCCCTCTTACCGGTTTTGGCTATAACCTTGCACTCGGCGTAAAAAAGGCGATAGAGGAGCACGGTGCAATCGGAATACTCACCGGAGGTATAACCGGCGCTGCCGGAGGAATCACCGCCGCACTTGTTTTCGGATATATCACCGCTCTGTTCTGTAACGCAAAGCCAAAAAAGTAAAAAAACAAGGTAAAAACCGCAACCCCACCGACTCATGGGAGCTTAGGAGAGGTTTAAACCGCCTGTAAAGCCGCCTATAGATACCGGCACGCTTTTAAAGAATTCAGATGCAGCATTCAAAAAAGCATAGCGGTTTCCCTTTTGAATATTGCTGAAAAATATAAAAAGCGGACACATCCCGTTTGCTCCAAAGGCATTTCGGAAGGTTGTCCGTTTTTATCTGCAAAAAAGGTGCCGTGCAGTTCTGCGCGGCACCTAAATACTGCTTTAAATTGTCCGAAAAGGCTTTTTGACCCCGGTTCTTTAAAGAGATACTTCTTTCAAAGAGATTCTTTTAAAGAAAGATACCCCCGATTACTGAGCAGCGTCGATAATTGCGGCAAAATCCGCAGCCTTGAGCGAAGCTCCGCCGATAAGGCCGCCGTCGACATCTGCCTTTGAAAGCAGCTCCGCCGCATTGCCCGGCTTCATCGATCCGCCGTACTGAATGGTAATCGCATCCGCTACATCCTTACCGTACTTCGAGGCAAGAGTCTGACGGATAATTGCGCAAACCTCCTCTGCCTGATCGGAGGTCGCGGTTCTTCCGGTTCCGATAGCCCATACAGGCTCGTATGCAACGATGATCTTCTTTGCAGCGTCAGCATCAACACCGAGGAAAGCAACCTTTGTCTGCTTTGCAACAACCTCTGCTGTAATGTCCTGATCTCTCTGCTCAAGAGTCTCGCCGACGCAGACAATAGGCTTAAGTCCTGCTTCAAGAGCCTTGAGGGTTCTTAAATTAACAGTCTCATCGGTTTCGCCGAAATACTGTCTTCTTTCGCTGTGACCGATAATAACATACTCTACGCCGATCTCATTCAGCATTTCAGCCGAAATTTCTCCGGTGTATGCACCGCTGTCCTTAAAGTGAACGTTCTGCGCACCGACCTTGATATTTGTTCCGGCAGCAGCCTTCACAGCAGTTTCAAGATCTACAAACGGTACACAAACGATAATTTCGCATTTGTCCTTACCCTTTGCAAGCGGAATAATTTCGCCGATAAGCTCCTTTGCCTGCGAAGGGGTAAGATTCATCTTCCAGTTGCCGGCAATTACTGTTTTTCTGAGTGCAGTATTCATTATTTTAATACCTCAAATCGTAATTATTTATCAAGCAGGCATGCAATACCGGGAAGCTCCTTGCCCTCGAGGAATTCAAGAGAAGCTCCGCCGCCTGTGGAGATATGTGTCATCTTGTCTGCAAAGCCGAGCTTTTCGATTGCAGCTGCGGAATCTCCGCCGCCGATAATCGAGATAGCGCCGCTTTCTGCGACTGCAGTTGCAACAGCCTCTGTTCCTGCAGCAAAGTTCTTCCACTCGGATACGCCCATCGGTCCGTTCCAGACAACAGTTCCGGCGCCGCTTATCGACTTGGAGAACAGCTCTCTTGTAACCGGTCCGATATCAAGTCCCATCCAGCCGTCCGGAATCGAATCGGAATTGATTGTCATGTGAGTTGTATTCTCGTCATACTCGCGTCCGATCTCGTTGTCCACCGGGATAAGGAAGGAAACGCCCTTCTTTCTTGCCTTTGCCATTGTCTCGCGTGCGATATCAAGCTTGTCCTCCTCGCAAAGAGATGTTCCAACCTCATTGCCCATAGACTTGAAGAAGGTATAAGCCATTCCGCCGCCGATGATAAGAGTATCAACCTTTTCGATGAGGTTGTTGATAACGCCGATCTTGTCGGAAACCTTCGCACCGCCGAGAATTGCAACAAACGGTCTTGCCGGATCTGCAAGTGCCTTGCCCATTACGCTGATTTCCTTCTGGATAAGATAGCCGCAAACCGCAGGGAGATAATCTGCTACGCCTGCAGTGGAGGCATGTGCTCTGTGAGCAGCTCCGAAAGCGTCGTTTACAAAGATGTCAGCCATAGAAGCAAGCTCCTTTGCAAACTCCGGATCGTTCTTTTCCTCTCTCTTGTCAAAGCGTGTGTTCTCGATCAGAAGAACCTCGCCATCCTTAAGAGAGGCAGCCTTTGTCTTTGCATCCTCACCGATAGTGTCCTTTGCAAAAGCAATCTCCTTGCCGAGAAGCTCGCTGATTCTCTTTGCAACAGGAGCAAGAGAATACTTTTCAACAACCTCACCCTTCGGCTTGCCCATGTGAGAGCAGAGGATGACCTTAGCACCGTTTGCCATAAGATATTTGATTGTAGGAAGAGCCTCGACGATTCTCTTGTCGGAGGTGATAACTCCGTCCTTCATCGGAACGTTGAAATCGCATCTTGCAAGAACTCTCTTGCCCTTTACATCAATGTCTTCAATTGTTTTCTTGTTGTAATCCATTTTTTTATAAATCCACCTATTCCATCAGATTTTTGAACATAATTACATATAGTAATATTAGCACATTTTTCTGTGATTATCAACAGTGATTTTTCTTTTTTATGTATTTATTTGATTAAATCGTCACTTGACACAAATTTTTCCTGTGGCAGCGCAGGATTTTTTGCTTTTTGCCGCAGGAAAACGGTAAAAAAGCAAAAAAAACAGGAGGCAGCAACCCATTTTCGGTGCGCCTCCGCTTTTTTTGTTACGATATCCGCCGTTTTTTTTGATGTCTGCCCCTTTCGGTCCCCTTGACCCGTTCAGACTGTCTTCAGCCCGAATTCCTGGTCTTATCAATATAGTTCTGCAGAATAATCTGCGCAGACAGGGTGTCGACAACATTCTTCCGTTTTTTCCCTCTTGTGTCGGTCATATTAAGTATCTGGTGCGCCTGCATTGTTGTGCAGCGCTCGTCAAAAAGCACAACCTCAATTCCGGTTTCCTCTTCAATAAAGCGCGCAAAATCCGCGACCTTCTCTGCTCGCTCTCCTTCTGTGCCATTCATGTTGATCGGGTATCCCATAACGATTTTGCAGATAGAATACTCCTCGATATATTTTTTTATTTCGCAAAGAAGCGCAGTCCTCCCGGCAGCCTTAACCGTTCCGATTCCGGATGCCATAAAGCCGATAGGGTCGCTTACCGCAAAGCCGGTTCTTACATCGCCGTAGTCTATTCCGAGGTATCTTTTTTCCTTCATAATCTTATAATCTCAAATCTTTTTCTTATATTTGTATTTCAGGTCAGATAAGACAAATCAAACCTCAAAGGTTATTTCATTGTCTTCGATAAAGCGGATCATCCGCGACAGCGTGGGAACCGATTCCGCCCCACCCTCAGTCATCACCGTCATAGCTCCTGCAACACATCCGAGCTCGCAGGCGCGCTTGATGTTGCCGGAACGCATATATTCGGTTATCACGGCAGCATCAAATGCTTCTCCGGCACAGGACTCGTCAACAGTCTTTACATCATACGCAGGCATGTATTTAAAATACTTTCCGTTGTAAAGATACGCACCTCTGTCGCCGAGCTTTAAAACATAATATTTCGCCTTGATCTTCTTTTCAAGCTCAATGCATGCCCTTCCGCAACTGTCAAACGAGTCGGGAGCAACTCCGGTATACGCATGGATTTCGCTTTCGTTAAGCATGAAAACCGCGATATTCTCAAGCTCGCCCAAAGCAACCGAGACATTGCTCGGTCCGCCGTCGGCAAACACCGGAATGCCCTCCTCCTTTGCAAGGACGGTAGCCTTAAGAATAAGCTCCGGAGCAAGGTCGAAATGTATAAGCACCGCATCGGGATAGGAAAGGAACGCTTCCTCAACATCCTCCTCCTCGATATTTCCGCAGGTGCCGGAAAGCCTCAGGCTGTTTGTCCTGCCGAAGGTGTCAACACCGCTTACATTCAGCCGCGTTCTCGTATTGCGCTTTTTTACGACGAATCTGGCATCGACGCTTGCCTGTTTAAGAGACAGAATCAGCTTTTCGCCGAAAACATCGTCCCCGACCCTGGAGCAGCAGAGTGCCTCCGCTCCCATCCTTGACAGTGCAATCGCCGAGGCAAATCCGCTTCCGCCGTAGCTGTAATCATAGCCTCCGCCGAATATCGTCTCTCCGCCGGACGGGAATCTTTTTATGTCTGTTCTTAGCTCCGCATATGAATCTCCGATTACGAGTATTCTGCTTTTTCGCATTGAATTTCCACCCCTCCGGCAAGCCGTCAATTAAAATCCGACGCATTTCTGCCTTTTATTACATTATTTCATCTCATTTTAGCATATATTCAAAATCAAATCAATAGCTTTTTCCAAGGATTCATTAAGACAGCGGCTTTTAAAGCAGACAGGGCCATGTAAGATTGCCCTGATTGCCCTTTATCTATTGACAGCCTGCAAAATTAATGCTAGACTTACAGGGAAAAGCGAAAGAAATTATAGAAACGGATTTTAAAAAATGGAAATACTGCTTGCTGCAACCTGCCTTTTCGGACTGGAAAAGTCGGTCGGAGAGGAAATTGATGCGTTGGGATATAAAAGAACCGAGACGATCGACGGAAGAGTCTACTTTAGGGCGGATATAAACGACATACCGAGACTGAATGTCAACCTCAGATACAGCGAGAGGGTATATATTGTCGTAGGGCAGATACCTGCCCCGGATTTCAATACCCTGTTCGAGGGAGTTTATGCGCTCAACTGGGAGGACTATATAAACCGCGACGGCGAATTTCCGGTAAAGGGACACAGTATAAAAAGTACGCTGTTCAGCATTCCGGACTGCCAGAAAATAATCAAAAAGGCGGTTGCAAGACGGCTCGGAGACAAATACGGGCTTTCGGTTCTGCCGGAGGTCGGTGACAGATATCAGATAGAGTTCTTTATCTTCAAGGACAGAGCCGATCTTATGATCGATACAAGCGGAGCGCCGCTGCATAAAAGAGGCTACCGCCCGGTGTCAACCGAAGCCCCCTTAAGAGAGACTCTTGCCGCCGCAATGGTCAAAATTGCAAGACCGCGCAATGACGTGCTTTTCTGGGACCCGATGTGCGGTTCCGGAACAATCGCTACGGAGGCGGCAATGCTGATGACAAACACCGCCCCGGGACTTAACCGCCATTTTGCCGCCGAATACTATGCCTTTATAAATAAAAGACTTTGGAGCGAGGCAAAGGACGAGGCAAGAGTAAAGATTATAAAAGACTGCGATTTTGAGGCATTTGCATCGGATATCAATCCGGAGGCTGTAAAAATTGCCGAAGAAACCGTAAAACGTGCCGGAATGAAGGACTTTGTAAAGGTATTCAGAAAGGACGCGCTCGAGATCAAAACAGGAGGAAGGAGAGGCACGGTTGTCTGCAATCCTCCGTACGGAGAAAGACTGCTTACCGTCCGCGAATCGGAAAATCTGTATAGGAGCATGGGAAAGCACTTTTCAACCCTTGACAGCTGGCAGATATATATCCTTACCTCAAACGACCGCTTTGAGTCGTTTTACGGAAGAAGAGCCGATAAGGTAAGAAAGCTCTATAACGGAATGATTCCCTGCTATTACTATCAGTTCTTTAAAAAGCCGGACAAAAAATAATATTGTTCTTTCCCTATCTGCACGGATTTGCAAAAGCACTTCCTGTAAAAACACATTTCCCCCGGTAAAACCGGGGGATTTTTTTGTCCGAAGACAATAAAAAGCCGTTGCCGCCTGAAAACGGCAAAAAACCACCCGAACCGAAATCGGTCCGGATGGTTTTTAAATTTCATGCTGTTATGCCTTGTCGCAGGCTCCGTCGATTGCTTCAAGATCGCAAATATCATCCGACTTGTAGGCATCCTCGGATTTGCCGAGGCCATCGGCTTCGCTCGGCTCTGCAGCCTTATCGTAAAGATCGGATGCAGCGTCGGCACACTCGGAGCAGGAATCGCATCTGCTCTTGAGCCACGGGAGGTTAATATCAATGTTCCACTCGTCATTTTCATCAACCTTGCCGGAAACATCGAGCGCAAGGGATTTTACCTTGAAGCTTTTTTTCTCGTCCCCGATCTGTATAAGATAAGGGAAAAATGCTGCAAGAGCGGCAATTCCGGCTCCGATGCCGATTATCTTCTTAAAAGACACAGCCGGCTTTTTCTTCTTAACAAAATAGCTTTCAAAATCGAACGGTAACTCAGTGTACTTCATTGTCACTGCCTCCTTCATTATTTATCTTCACCGTTTTCGTCGGTTTTTTCGTCACTATCGGGGTTTTCGCCGTTTTCCGTGCTTTCGCTGTCCGGATTTTGCTGATTCTGCGAATCATTACCGCTCGAAGGAGCGCCGAAGCTTATTCCGTTGCCGCTTCCGAAGAAAATGTTGTCATTTGAGCCGGAAGCATCACCGCCACTGCCGTTTTCTGCCTTAAAGGAAGCCTCAGCACTTTCATACTGTCTTCTCTTTTCGTCATTTTCGGCATCGTTCTGTTTGCGCTTGTCATCGGCAATCTTTTCAAGATCCTCAAGTGTAACATCATCATTTGTCATGAGCGCATCAAACTGATCCTCGTCCATGATCTCATGCTTTACAAGGAATTCCGCCGTAAAGTCGAGCTTGCTTCTGTTGGCTTCGAGAATTTCGATAACCTTTGCAAACGCCTCGCCGATAATCTTCTTTATCTCGTCATCAATCTTGGCTGCAGTCTCGTCGGAATAGTTCCTGTCGGAGTTGAAGTCGCGGCCTAAGAATACCTCGTCGCTGTCATGCTCTCCGCCATATACAACAAGACCGAGATCGTCGCTCATTCCGTATCTTGTTACCATGCTGCGTGCAACCGATGTGGCTCTCTTAAGATCCTCGGAGGCACCTGTTGTAACATCGCCGTAAATAATCTTTTCCGCAGCTCTTCCGCCGAGCATCGTTTCGATCTTCGCTATCATCTCGGAGCGTCTCATGTGAGAATTCTCCTCCTTCGGAAGCGAAAGCGTATAGCCTGCGGCTCTTCCGCTCGGAATTACCGAGATCTGGTGAACCTTTTCGGCAGGCGAAACAATTTTTGTAACAATCGCATGACCTGCCTCATGATATGCAGTCAGTCTCTTGTCCTCGTCCTTTATTACCTTCGAGCTCTTCTTTGTTCCGACAATCGCCTTGATAGAAGCTTCTTCAATATCCTCCATGCCGATAAGCGATTTGTTCTTTCTTGCCGCAAGAAGCGCAGCCTCGTTAAGCAGATTGGCAAGATCCGCACCGGTAAATCCGATTGTGGTTTTTGCAACTGTTTTGAGATCGACATCCGACGCAAACGGCTTATCCTTTGAATGAACCTTTAAGATATCCTCTCTTCCCTTTGCGTCCGGAAGACCGACGGTTACCTGTCTGTCAAAGCGTCCGGGTCTTAAAAGCGCCGGGTCGAGAATGTCGGGGCGGTTGGTTGCAGCCATAACGATAACTCCGTCATGCTTGCCGAAGCCGTCCATTTCAACAAGGAGCTGGTTAAGAGTCTGTTCTCTTTCATCGTGTCCGCCGCCGAGCCCTGCTCCTCTGTGACGTCCGACAGCATCGATTTCATCGATAAATACGATGCTTGCCGGATTTTTCTTTGCGGTTTCAAACAGGTCGCGCACTCTCGAGGCACCGACACCGACATACATTTCAACAAAGTCAGAGCCGGAAATCGAATAGAAAGGAACTCCGGCCTCGCCTGCAACAGCCTTTGCAAGCAATGTTTTTCCTGTACCGGGAGGTCCTACAAGAAGAACACCGTGCGGAATGCTTGCACCGAGCTTGGTATATTTTGTCGGATTCCTTAAGAAGTCAACAACTTCGCTTAATTCCTGCTTTTCCTCGTCACACCCTGCAACATCGGTAAATCGCACCTTGTTCTTTTCGGCATTGCCGAGCTTCGCCTTTGCCTTTCCGAAGGAATTCATCTTTCCTCCTCCGGTTGCCTGCCTGATCATAAAAATCCAGAGTGCAATCGATATTACCGCAAGCAGAATATACGGCAGCCACATCAGCCATGCCGGGCTTTCCTTCGGCTTGATATAGTCGTATTCCTCAATTATCCCCTTCTGCTTCTGTTCAAGAATCAAATCGTCAAAATCATAGTAAAAGATGTTGAAATCGCGCAGCTCATAGTAATACTGCTTGTCATCCTTTGTTACGATCTGCACCTCGTTTTTTCCGGTGACGGTAAATTTCTTTACCTGCTCATTCTGAAAAAGCGTCACAAGGTCGCTGTATGTCGTCTTGTCTCCCCTGCTTGCGTTGCCAAAGGCAAAGGACAAAAAGACAATTACCGCGACTATGAACAAAAGATAGAAGATAATTGTTTTTAGGTTTTTCTTCATTTGAGTGCTGTTCCTCTCTGAATTATTCTGAATTGCAATGCTGTATCTTTGTAGTAACAGAATTGCAGCCTGGAATTATCTGGAATTATAATGATGAAAAATCAGTCGTTATTTTCGTAGATTTCCGGCTTTAAAACGCCTATGTAAGGCAGTGCGCGGTATTTTTCGGCAAAATCGAGTCCGTAGCCAACAACAAATTCGTCGGGAATCTCAACTCCGGTAATTTCCGGCTTGAAATCGACCTCTCTGCGGTCCGGCTTGTCAAGAAGAGTGCAGGTGCGTACGGAACGCGCGCCCTTCAGCTTCAGATAATCAACAAGATAAGCCAGCGTCTTTCCGCTGTCGATAATGTCCTCGACAATAAGGATATCGATATCCTGCAGGTCGTTTCTTAAAAGGTCAAGAATTATGTTGATGTTTTTCGAGGATTTTGTTGAGGCGCCGTATGAGGATACCTTCATAAAATCAATTTCCACCGGGGTTTTTATGTGCTTCATGAGATCTCCCATGAATACAACAGAGCCCTTTAAAATTCCGAGAAGCAGAAGTCTGTTGTAGCCTTCTCTTTCGTAAAGCTCATCGATCTGTGCAGCGATATTCTTTACAATTCCCTGCACCTCATATTCGTTTATAAGAATTTTTGCCATATCGTTATTCAGGTTTTTCACTTTTATAATCTCCTTTAAAGAAATAAAATCTAAGCGGTGCTCCGCCGTCAGCCGCCCCAAGACCGTCTCTTAAAGGGAATCCGGGCAAAAAGCAGATTCCGCCGCCGTCACAGACGATCGGAGTGCTTTGCCTTTCCTCCATGCTGCTCTTTTTCGACTGCATAAGCTTGCGGACGCTTCGCGTCATACCACCGAAGCGATATTTGTCGCCTTCCCTGCGATTTCTGACAAAAACAGTACCTTTGATTTTATCAGAAGCAAGGTCCTCTTGTATATATAATTTGTAAATATTTTTTAAGTCTTTTATATCTTTTTCAGCCGTATCAGGATCGCTTCGGTCGTCAAGATAGACGATATTTTGCCCCGGAAGATAGTTTATACCGGAAAAAAGCGTGATGCAGAAATCGGTCTGCGCCGTATTTTTTTCATGCCTGCCGACCCTGTCGGATTTTGAAAAGAATACCTCGTCCCGGTCAACATTAAAGTCGTATCCGCCGGAAAACGAGACGGATTGATGCGCAGAGTCGCCCTTTAAAATCGCGATTGCTTTTTTTATCTGCTCCGCACCCGGCTCACAGCCGAAGTCCTTTGCCGCCGATGCTATTACCCTTGAAAGAATCGGAAAGGGAAGACACGAAAGCGCCTTTCTTCCGTCCGACAGGGAACTTGACTCTGCCATGCTGCAAAGAAGCTCGTTGTCCTCTCTTAAAAGCCTGCTGCTTCTTGAAAATGCATCCTCTGCTGCCGGATTGATTTTCTTCAGCTCCGGCACAATAACATGCCTGATGTAGTTTCTGGTATATTCTGTGTCGAAATTCGTTTTATCTGTAGCAAAATCAAGTCCTTTTTCACTGCAATATTCAAGAATTTCGGCTTTTGTGCAGTAGATAAGCGGTCTTATTATATTTCCTCTCACAGCCGGGATTCCGCAAAGCCCCGAAAGGCCGCAGCCTCTTGCAAGATGAAAGATAACCGTTTCAAGATTGTCGGAAGAATTATGAGCAGTGGCAACCCGTTCTATTCGGTGCTCACTGCATATTTTTTCAAATGCCTCATACCTGACTTTTCTCGCCGCTTCCTCAAGACCCTCGCGGTTTTTTCTTGCAAGAAGCGGAACATCCTCTCTTACGGTAAAAAAGCGTATCTGCCTTTTTTCACAGAAGTCCCTGCAAAATTCCTCGTCATCGTCGGCGTCCCTGCCTCTGATACAGTGATTAACATGAACGGCAGAAACAGATATGCCGTTTTCTTTTCCGTACTCATATAAAAGCTGTAAAAGAGCAGTCGAATCCGCTCCTCCGGAAAAGCCGACAAGAACCGATTTTGCTCCGTCAAGCATAGAGAAGTCGTTTAACGCATCGCGGAATTTTCCGACGGCAGAAGTCATTTTTGTCATTCTCCTTCGTTCCTGTCGGAAAGGGTTGTAAACTTTGTATATTGCGCAAACCAGCCCACCTTGACATTCTGAATGCTTCCGTGACGGTTTTTCGCAACAATAACCTCTGCCACATTCTGACCTGCATCAATGCTGTCCTTAGAATCTGCCTGCTCCGCATAATATTCGTCGCGGTATAAGAACATGACAACATCCGCGTCCTGCTCGATCGCTCCGGAGTCACGCAGGTCCGAAAGCATAGGTCTTTTGTTTGTTCTCTGCTCCGGTCCTCTCGAAAGCTGCGCACAGCAGATAATCGGCACCTGAAGATCCTTTGCAAGGAGCTTGAGATTTCTTGAGATGTCGGCAACCTCCTGTACACGGTTGTTTGTGTTTCTTTCGTTCTGCATAAGCTGCAGATAGTCGATAATAACAAGCCCGAGTCCCTTTACTCTGCGGAGCTTTGCCTTCATGCTCGTGACCGTCATGCCGGAGGTGTCGTCGATAAGTATCTCGCACTCGCTCAGCATTGCAGAGGCTGTTGCAAGCTTCTGCCAGTCCTCATTCGAAAGATTTCCCGAGCGGATTGCATAGCTGTCGATAAGCGCCTCGCTCGAAAGCATTCTGGAGGTAAGCTGCTCTGCAGACATTTCAAGAGAGAAAACGCAGACGGTTTTTCCCTTCTGCCTTGCAACCCTTGTTGCAATATTCATGGCAAAGCTCGTTTTTCCCATACCCGGGCGCGCTCCGACAAGAATCAGATCTCCCGGAGCCATTCCGACAAGCACCTTGTCAATGTCCTCAAAGCCGGTCTTTGCACCGATTGCAGCCTCTTTGTCGGTCTTTAAAAGCTTTAAATGATCGTAGTTTGCAAGAAGCGCCTCTCTTATGTGAGTAAAGCCCTTGCTTTCGTGACCCTCCGCAATAGAGAATATCATCTGCTCGGCATTGTCAAGCAGGCTTTCAACCTCGTTCTGCTCGGAATAAGCCTTTTCGGTGATTTCGCCGCAAACGCCGATAAGCTGCCTTAATATGCTCTTGTCTCTGACAATTGCCGCATAGTCCTTGACGTTCGACGCCGTCGGAACGACAGAGGCAATCACCTTTATATATTTTTTCCCGTCCTCGTCGTTTTTATAAACGCCTCTGAGCGTAAGCATGTCGATAAGCGTTACAAGATCGATCTTTCTGCTGTGCAAAAACAGCTCCTGCATTGCAAGATATATCTGTACATGCTCGTCGATATAAAAATCATCGCTTTTAAGTATAGTAGCGACCTCGGTAAAGCATTCCGGCTCGATCAGAATAGAACCGAGAACCGACTGCTCCGCCTCGAGAGAAAACGGCAGATTTCTTTGAAATCCGAGAAGTTCGTTTCCTGTATCCATTAAAAGACGCGCCTTTCCTGTTTTTTGTTTTTAAAAATCAATTGCTTTTTCCCCTGACCGTCTTATTTATCGGAGACGATAACATGAATCTTTCCGAGCACATCCGAAAAGAGCTTGACATCAAAGCTGTATGCGCCGAACGCCTTGATCTGCTCGTTCATTACGATCTTTCTCTTGTCGATTTCAATGCCGTGATCCGAAAGCAGCTTTTCTGCTATATCCTTTGAGGTAACCGCACCGTAAAGACGGCCGTCCGCACTTGCCTGCTGAATAATTTTAACGGTTATTCCGGTCAGCTTTTCGGCTATTTCCTTTGCAGCCTGTCTTTCAAGCTCGATCTTGTGCAGACGGGATTCCTCCTGTGCCTTAAGCTCGTTTATAGCCTTCTTGTCTGCCTCTACGGCAAGCTTGTTTTTAAAAAGATAATTGTGCGCATATCCGTCCGAGACATTGATAATCTCGCCCTTTTTTCCCTGCGCCTTTACATCTGCAAGCAATACTACCTTCATTTTTTATATCTCCGTTTCTGTAATTTTTTATTTAAAATTTTTTCCGAATGTCAAAATATCAGACTGCGCCGGTTCGGTCAGCTCTGTCGGATGCCCGGTCGGTTCAATCGGTACCGAACCCCGGATCAGCCCTCGTCAAGATATGCGTCTATCGATTCCTTCAGCCTGCTTAAGGCATCCTTCATCGATTCATTAAGCTGAGTTGCCGCCGACTGATAATGGCCTCCGCCCTCAAGCCTTTCAAGAATCGCCTGTACGTTGATCGTTCCGAGCGACCTTGCGGAAATATGAATGATACTTCCGATCCGGCAAAGAGCAAACGAAGCAAGAACGCCGTTTACAGTAAGCAGCCTGTCTGCCGCCTTTGCCGCAGATATGCGGTCGGATGCGGTGTTGCCGTCATCGTCGTTTAATGAAATGGCAATAACCTTTCTGTATATTACGACGTTGGATTCGAATTTCGCCTCCGAAATAAAGTCGTCAAGCCCTGTTTTAAAGAGCGTCTGCGCACCTGTCGGATCAGCCCCCTCTCTTCTTAAGTAGAGCGCCGCGCCGAAGGTTCTTACCCCCGTGCTTCTCGTAAACTGCTTTGTGTCAAGAAGGATTCCGGCATACATAAGGTTTGCCTCCTCCTCAAGCAGCGTTCCGGACGGAAGCGATTGCTCGAGAATCTCCGCAACAAGCTCGCACGCTGACGATGCCGACGGCTCGATATATGAAACAGCCGGCTGCCTCTCAAACTCGGCGGTTTTCCTGTGGTGATCGATTATAGCTACCCTACAGCAGATTTCCTCCGCTTCAGGCAGTTCAAACTGAAGCTTGTTGTTGACATCGAGAATGATCAGCATCGTGTCCGGCGTAATACTTTCAAGAGCGTCGTTTGCTCCTATAAACGTGTCGCTATATTCCGCGATACCGGAAAGACGTTCACGCGCAATCTTAAAATTCAGATCGTCCGGGTTTACTATTATGTTTACGTCAACTCCGCAGAATCTGCACATTCTCGCCATGCCGATGCAGGCTCCGATGCCGTCAAAATCGACATTCCTGTGCGCCATAAGAAGAACATTCGAGCTTTTGATTATAAGCGCGGCAAGCTCGTTTGCAACAACCCTTGCACGGACATTTGTTCGCTTCTGAACCGTCTTGTTCTTTCCGCCGTAGAAATCGAGACTGTTTTCAGTCTTTACAACAACCTGATCTCCGCCTCTCTGCAGAGCCATTTCAAGAGCATCCCTTGCCGCTCTGTCCTTTTCCGCAAGCGTTCCGCCGATCTGCGCAATTCCCATCGAGATGGTAACCGCAAGCTTGTTGTCGCCTATCCTGATCTCGCGGATCCTGTCAAGCACGTCAAATTTGTCCTCGATAAGCTTTTTCATGCTTTTCGCACGGAAAACAACGATATATCTGTCTCTTTCAAACTCCTTGATTATTCCGTCAACCTCGTCAGCCCATTTCTTTAGGACCTGGGTTGCTTCGTTTGCGGCAGATCTGGATTCCTCCTTTGCATACTGCTGGAGCTCCTCTACATTATCTATATAGGCGTATGCAACAAGCGATTCCTCGTCCGCAAGCCTTTCCTTAAGCTCCTCCACCCTGCTTTCGTCGTCGAAAAGGACAACAAAATAGTTCTTGTCGTCATGACCGACACGGTAGCCGGATACCGAAAACGGCTTGTCGGAAAGAATAACCGTTTTTCTTTCCTCCTCATCGACAATGCTCAAAAGCGGAATCCCGAAGACATTTTCAAAGGTCTGCCCGAAAAAGTTCCCCTTTGCATCCTGAAGTGAGGAAAAGGCAATATTGTGCCAAAGAATCCTGCCGTCCTCGCGGCAGACAATTGCCGGAATGTGCATGTTCGCAATCATTTCAAGAGTGATTCCGCCGAGCACCGGAGCAATCTCCTTTGAAATCCCGGCCGACCTCTTCGGACTCTTTGCCCCCTGCGTAAGCAGAAACGTGACAAAGGTCATGGCAAGCAGATAAAATACCGCAGCAGCCGAAGCAACAATTGCTTGGTCAAGATGAACATATCGGCATAAAAGGAACGATATTACCGCCACCGATACCGCAATTGCCGAATCTATCAAAAGAATTCTTCCGTATGGAGTTTTAAATATTTCCTTAAACTTTCCACGCATATATCATTTACCTTTCGGTTTTCGGTCAAAATTGCATATACATAATGTATTTTACCACCTTTTTCCCGATTTGTAAACATCTAATAATAAATAAAAAAAGAAAAGGAGGCAAAAGCCCCCGTCTCTTCTCTTTGCGGATCGGGAATATAGTAACCCCCGAAATAAATGCATCCGATTTGCTTGCTTTATTCCTTTATAAGAATTCTTTCGATTTCGCAGATATAGACATAGTGATAGTCGCGCTTCGGATAGCACTGGTCTATTATCGTCCGGTCGATAAAGCCGTTTTCGTCGATTCTGCCCTTGTACAGCTTTTTTCCGACATAGACAATACTCGACTGCTCAAAATAGGTAATATCCTCCTCGTCTATGCGGTCAAGCCCGGCAAGGGCAAGCTTGTCGCAGTCCCTTCCGCTCTTAAAGCCGCATATCTTGTGTATATCGTGCTTATCTTCGTCAAGAAAAGAGAGCGTAAGACGGTCGGCCTCCTCCGCAAACTCATATGTGTACCTCTGCGGACGGATCACACATACGCAGACCGGCTTTCCCCACAGCTCCCCGATTCCTCCCCAGCTTGCGGTCATCGTGTTGACGCTGCCGTCCGGCTTTTTTGCCGTAATAAGAAGCCAATCCTTCGAAATCTTCTTTATAAAATTGAGCTCGACCCCGTCCGGGGCATATTCGGTAAATTTCATTCGTTCCTCCTGCCGTTTTACGGCTGATTCTTTAATATTTTATCCCACTATAAATATATTCGGCATGTCAAAATCCGAAACAGCTTTTAAAATCAAAAATTAAAGAACAAGCTTGTCTGCTATCGAAAAAAGAAAATCGTCTTGTCTGATGATCTCTGCAAGCTCATGGGAGTTATGCGGAAGTACTCTTGTATAGATTCCTCCTCCGCAGCAGGACGCCTCCTCGTGCGCATCCGAACCGCAAAGGCCGATAAAGCCGGGCTTTGACGCAACAAGCTTCGCACCTGCTGCAACCCTTGAGTTGTGATTTACATGCATGTTAAACGATTCGATTCCGTCAACATATGAGTAATCGATCTGCGTCATACCGTCCCTGAACGGATGCGCCTGTAAAAACAGCCTTCCGTCCTTGCGGAATTTTTCCGAAAATGACTTGTAATCAAGAACAAGAAGATCGAATATCTCATAAATATCCTTTTCCTCGATTCCGTAAACAAGATAGTCGTTTGCAGTATCGGGAAAACGCACCTCGGCGCCTAAAATCACTTCCACTCCGAGCTTTTCTCCCTCTGCCTTTGCCCTTTTGAAGTCGTCAATGTACGCCTTGCAGTACTCCTCCTTTGACCTGTCTCGGCAAAGCAGCATCGAAAAATGATTTGTCACCGCGAGTGCATCATACCCGTTTTCCTTGTAAATTTCAATCAGCCTTTCGGGAGGAAGAAAGCTGCAGGGGCTTACGGGCTTTGTGTGCGAATGCGTTTCAATCCTGTACCGGTACTCCTTTTTTATCTCTTCTTTTATTTTATCCTTAAGTGCGCAATTCACTGCACCCTTTATATCCTCTGTTACTGCGTTTTTTTCGTCATTTCCGATTGGCTTGCTTAAAGCTGACATTTGTGTTTCCGCCTCCTGTGCTGTCCTGCTTGTCCTTTTTTGCTTGTTTTTTTATCATTTTTTATCAAAGCAAGTATAGCACACGGCAGGACATTTTTGAAGTAGCTTTGTAAAAACATAATCAAAAATTTTTCAAAAAAAGAAAAAAAGCCCTTGCAATTCGGTATGATATATGATAGAATACATAGGCTATTTACCGATTAATAGGTTTTTTGTCCGCGCTTGGGACATACATATAGGAGGAGTTTAAAAAATGGGTACACTGAATATTGTTTTGGGAGTAATTCTTATAATCGCGGCTCTGTTCCTCATTGTTGCCGTTCTTGCACAGTCAGGCAACTCCGACGGATCGCTCGGCATTCTTGGAGGAGGCGGATCCGAAAACTATCTCGGAAAATCAAAGGGCAAAACCCGTGACAAGATTCTTTCCAAGGCAACAACAGTCGTTGCAATCATCTTTGCGGTTATTGTTCTTCTCGTCTACATTTTCCAGTCGTCAGAGACAAAGGATGTTAACGACACCACAGGAACAACAACAGCCGGCAGCGCTCAGACAACCGTAGCAGACACCGACGAGGGCTTGGACTCTGACGCAACAGATTATTCCGGACTTACATCAGAAGCAGACGAAACCGACGCTGCAGACTCGGACGCTGAATAATCCAACAGAATGCTTTTAAAGCACCTCTTTATTAAAAATAAAGGGGTGCTTTTGAAATATATCTAACATATCGGAGATATCGGAGGAAACACAAATGATACAACTTATCGGGGAAGGAAGATACCTGCTTTCCGGCTCACAGATCGCAGAAAGCGCACCTGTTTCAAAAGAAGAAGCCAGAAAAAACACAATGGCATACAAAATTCTTCAGGCGCACAATGTTTCGGGCAGCGAAAGCAAGCTGCAGATAAAATTCGACGCAATGGCGTCCCACGACATTACATATGTCGGAATAATCCAGACCGCGAGAGCAAGCGGACTGAAGGAATTCCCGATTCCGTATGTGCTTACAAACTGTCATAACAGCCTATGCGCCGTCGGCGGAACAATCAACGAGGATGACCACATGTTCGGCCTTTCCGCAGCAAAGAAATACGGCGGAATCTATGTTCCGGCTCATCAGGCGGTAATCCATTCGTTCATGAGAGAAACAATGAGCGGATGCGGTAAAATGATCCTCGGCTCGGACAGCCATACAAGATACGGCGCTCTCGGCACAATGGCAATCGGAGAGGGCGGACCGGAGCTTGTAAAGCAGCTGCTCTGCCGCACTTACGATATCGATATGCCGGAGATCGTCGGCGTTTATCTTACCGGAAAGCCGAAAAAGGGCGTCGGTCCGCAGGATGTCGCAATCGCACTCATCGGCGCGGTGTTCGCATCCGGCTTTGTCAAAAACAGAGTGCTTGAATTTGTCGGAGACGGAGTCGCAAACCTCCCGATCGAATTCAGAAACGGCATCGATGTTATGACAACCGAAACCACCTGCCTTTCCTCCATCTGGACAACAGACGAAAAAACAAAGGAATATTTCGAAAATCACAAGCGCCCGGAGGCTTATAAAAAGCTTCAGCCCGGCGAGATTGCATATTACGACAGAATGGTTATTGTCGACCTTTCAAAGATCGAGTCGATGATCGCCCTGCCCTTCCACCCGTCAAACGCAGTTACCGTAAAGGAGCTTTTAAAGGATCCGAAAAAGATTCTTACAGACTTCGGTCTCGAGCAGCTTCTTGACAAGGTAGACGAAAACGGCAGAATCAGGGTCGATCAGGGAGTAATTGCGGGCTGTGCCGGAGGAACCTATGACAACCTCATGGCAGCAGCCGATATCCTTAACAACAAGACAATCGGATGCGATGATTTTGCAATGTCGGTATATCCTGCAAGCCAGCCTGTAATGAGCGGACTTGTAAAGAGCGGTGCAATCACCGAGCTTATGGATGCCGGCGTAACTGTAAGAAGCGCATTCTGCGGTCCCTGCTTCGGCGCAGGCGATGTACCGTCAAATAACGGCTTGAGCATCAGACATTCAACGCGCAACTTCCCGAACAGAGAGGGTTCTAAGCCCGGAGAGGGACAGAAGGCGTTTGTCGCACTCATGGATGCAAGATCAATCGCCGCAACCGCAGCAAACGGTGGATATCTCACTCCTGCAACAGAGCTTGATATTGAATATTCGGAGATTGATTATACCTTTGACGACGCGCCGTATAAAAACAGAGTGTACTACGGCTTCGGCAAGGCAGATCCAACAGCAGAGCTCCGTTTCGGCCCGAACATTACCGACTGGCCGGAAATGCAGCCGCTTCAGGATGATATTCTTATGAGAGTGGCTTCGCTTATCACCGACGAGGTTACAACAACCGACGAGCTTATCCCGTCCGGCGAAACCTCATCCTACCGTTCAAATCCGCTCAGACTTGCGGAATTTGCTCTGTCAAGAAAGGATCCCGGATATGTAAAGCGCGCAAAAGCCGCAAACGGAAAGCCGTCTGCCGAGGTTCTTGCAAAGATAAAGGAGATCACACAAAACGACGAATCCGAGCTTAGCTGCGCAAGCGTTGTATATGCAATCAAGCCGGGCGACGGCTCCGCAAGAGAGCAGGCAGCGTCATGCCAGAGGGTTCTCGGAGGAATTGCAAATATCGCGCGCGAATATGCAACAAAGCGCTACAGAAGCAATCTGATAAACTGGGGTATGATTCCGTTCACCATGCCGCAGGATCCGTCATTTGTGGTTGATGATTACATCTTTGTCCCCGGAATCAAAAAGGCAATCGAAAACAAGGACAAGACGATTAAGGCATACATTCTCGGCAAAGGAGAAATAACCCTCGAGCTCCCTGTGCTTACAGATACAGAAAGAGAAATAATCCTCCGCGGCTGCCTGATCAATTACTATAAATTCAACTGACCTATAACACCGAACCGGTTTTACAGGTCCGGGGCCGGGGGCTGATCCTGAACCGATCAACTGACCGGTCAGCCTGTCGTTCAAAATAATAAATATAAGCAAAAAAGGAATCCGACTGTTTGTCCGACAGCCGGATTCTTTTTAAATTACAGATTTTTTATACACGCCGATGTAACAGTACCGACAGATCATGAAATATTGACCGATATCTGAACAACTATAACCCCGGCAGTAAGTGCCGCATCCGAGTCCTCGTTTTCCTCTTCTGCGTATATTGTAAGAATATACCTGCCCTTTTCAAGCTCCATATTCACGCTGTCGGTAACAGCACTGTCATACGGAACCTCTTTCAGAATATTTCCCTTTTCGTCTTTAAGCTTGTACGCAGTAAGTCCGCCGTCGCATACGCTTGTGACCGAGATCGAATATAAGCCGTCCTCTTCAACAGTAAATTCGCATACCCTTTCAGCGTGACCGTCAACAATCATCGCTTCCTCGGTAAAGTCCGAGTATATCGGCTTGACGTTCGAAACGGCGACAGTGACAAGCCCGGAAATTATCATTACGACCGCCAGAACAACAGATATAATTACCCCTCTTGCCCTCGGCTTTTTGTTTTTCAAAAGACGAGTTCCGAAGTAAAAAAGCGGAATCGCAATCGCACCGTAGAATAAGAAAAGTCCTATAACCGTCGGAATCCCGAATGTAATCTGAATTGCCCGTGCGCTGTCGGCTGCCTGCCCGGCGCTTCCTGCGTTATACGAGGAAACAACCGAAAACGAGTTGTTAAGGAAATGGAAGATCGCAGGCAGGATGATAGAATCCGTCTCGAGAGCAATATATGCCAAAACCGCCCCGAGCATTGCCGTCGGGAAAAATCTGATCGGATCAAGATGAAGGATTCCGAACATCACGCCGACAATTGCCGAAACAAGAAGCTTGCTTCTTACCGATTTCATTGAGGAAAGTATAATACCCCTCATGATTATTTCTTCGCAGATTGCCGGGATCAGCGCAAAGGCAATAATTCCGACAGCAGGCGAAACAGAGGTTAAAATGCCTCCGATTCCGTTTGAAACCTTTACGAATTCCTGCGGAAACAGCGTCTGCAGCAAAAGCGTAACAGGTGTAATTGCAGCAAGGGTTCCGGCATACAGCATCGCTCCGCCGAAAAACGACTTTATCGGCGGCAGTGTAAGCGGAATTGCATCTTTTATGCTGCAGGAAAAAATCTCGGTAAATCCGACTGCCACCAAAACCAGAACCAGCTCGGAAAGAATCAGTCCGACGACACTCAGCCTGGCTTGCAGATAGGCTCCTGCGGTTATTAACGTTAAAAATACAAGGACATAGATCACAAGTCCCTGCCACGGCTTCAGCTTGTTGCTCATTTTATCTCCTTTTAGCAGGCAAAAAGACAAAGCGAGCTGCCACGGATAATCTGCGGCAGCTCGATATTTGCATATAAAACTATTCTATATAATTACATCAACCAAGCTTTGCAGAGTTGATCTTGATGCCGGGGCCCATTGTAGATGCGATTACGCAGCTCTTAATGTACTGACCCTTTGTAGCAGCCGGACGAGCCTTGATGATAGCACCCATAAGCGTATCAAAGTTCTCCTGGAGCTTATCCTTTCCGAAAGACTTCTTGCCGATCGGGCAGTGGATAATGTTTGTTCTGTCAAGACGGTACTCAATCTTACCTGCCTTAGCTTCTGTTACGGCTCTTGCAACGTCGGGTGTAACCGTTCCGGCCTTCGGGTTCGGCATAAGGCCCTTCGGTCCGAGGACACGTCCGAGCTTACCGATAACGCCCATCATGTCGGGAGTTGCGATAACTACATCGAAGTCGAACCAGTTTTCCTTCTGGATCTTCTCGGCATACTCTGCTCCGCCTGCGTAATCTGCGCCTGCGTCGAGAGCTTCCTGAATCTTCTCGTTCTTAGCGAAAACGAGAGTCTTTACCTTCTTACCGGTTCCGTTCGGAAGAACAACCGCGCCTCTGACCTGCTGGTCTGCGTGACGTGAGTCTACTCCGAGACGAACATGAATTTCGATAGTCTCATCGAAGTTTGCCTTTGCGGTGTCGCATACAAGTGCAACCGCATCGCTTGCATCATAAAGCTTTGATCTGTCTACCAGCTTTTCGCTGTCCTGATATTTTTTACCCTTAAATGACATTTTAGACTACCTCCTTGCTCAGTCGACTACCTTAATACCCATGCTGCGTGCTGTACCGGCTATCATGCTCATAGCTGTCTCAAGCGAAGCTGCATTAAGATCGGGCATTTTGGTTTCTGCGATCTGCTTGATCTGCTCTTTTGTGATCTGAGCCACGCTGGTATTTCCGTTCGGCTTATCTGCAGCCTTGTCAATACCGCAAGCCTTCTTAATCAGAACAGGAGCAGGCGGAGTCTTTGTGATAAATGTGAACGAACGGTCTGCGTATACGGTAATAACAACCGGGATAACGAGTCCGATGCTGTTCTTTGTCTTTTCGTTAAATTCCTTAACGAAGTTCTGAATATTAACGCCGTACTGACCGAGTGCAGGTCCTACAGGCGGTTGTGCTGTTGCTTTTCCGGCATTAAGCTGAAGCTTAATAATACCGCTTATTTTCTTTGCCATTTTAATCTTTCCTCCATATGTGGTTTTCCTCGGAAGAGTTCAAATTAAATTATAAATTTCTCTTCCTCCCACTAAGCTTAGAACCGATTACGCTCTTTCGACCGTATCGGCATCGACCTCGACAGGAGTTTCCCTGCCGAACATAGAAACAGTAATTCTGATTTTCTTCTTGTCGTCCGAGATACCGTTTACGACGCCCATATATCCCTTGAGCGGACCGCTCTTTACGGATACCGTGTCTCCGACCTCAAAGTCGAGATTAACAGTCTTTGTCTCAATACCGATTGCAGCAACCTCTTCATCCGTAAGCGGCACCGGCTTTGATCCGGGACCGACGAATCCGGTCACTCCTCTGATATTGCGGACAACATGCCATGTTTCGTCGCTCATAATCATCTTGATGAGCACATAGCTCGGGAAAATCTTGGATTCTACATCCGTTTCCACATCGTTTCCGTCGTCATCCTTGCCGGAAACTTCTTTAACCGTCTCAACAGGAATGCGGATATCGAAGATAACATCCTGAAGCTTACGGTTGTCGATTATCTTTTCAAGATTTGTTTTTACCTTGTTCTCGTACCCGGAATATGTGTGTGCAACATACCAATTGGGCTCTGAGCTGATCTCGTTTATATCACTCATGATATCTCACGCCAAGGTTGCAAGCCAGTTAACAAGCTTCGAAAATCCAACGTCCAGTCCGCTGATAACCGCGCTGCATACAACAAGAACAACAATTACAACTGCAGTACTCTTAATAGTCTGCTCCTTGCTGAACCAAACGATCTTCTTAAGCTCGCTCTTGCAGTCCTTAAGGAACTTGCCGAGTCTGCGCCAGACCGACGGCTTGTCGCTCTTTGCCTTAACAGGCTTGTCTTTTTTTGCGGTCTTGTCGGCTTTGACATTCTCTACCGATTCAACCTTCTTCTCGTTCTCACCCATTCAGCATACCTCCTTACTTAGATTCCTTGTGGATGGTATGCTTCTTGCAAAAACGGCAATACTTGGACTTTTCAATCCTGTCCGGATCATTTTTCTTATTTTTTGTGGTGTCGTAATTGCGCTGTTTGCATTCACTGCACGCCAATGTGATCTTGACTCTCATATTTTTCCTCCCGACATTTTTCTTGACCGTCCTTCCGAAGCTGATAAACAAATTAGGTCACAGGACATGTCTGATTAAATTATCTCCCTCCGTGAGCGCACACAAAAAAGACCTCCTCACAGAGGTAATCACAGTATATCACCATAATTGCCGTTTGTCAATGGTTTTGACACATTTTTTCCTGTAACACCGCCCAATATACCGCTTTTTTGCCGCAATCCGACACATATCGATCGGACAGAGCCGTAAAACCGGAAAAAATAAGCCAAAGCGGCAAAGGTCAGACCTTGGTATTGATCTCATCTCTCAGCTTGGAAATAATTCTCTTTTCGAGCCTTGAAATATAGGATTGCGATATGCCAAGGATATCTGCGACCTCCTTTTGCGTTTTTTCCTTTCCGTTTTCAAGGCCGAAGCGGAGCTTGATTATCGCCTGTTCTCTTTTGCTTAAAGTTTCTATTGCACGGAGAATCGTCTTTCTGTCCTCGTCGTGCTCCATGTTTTTATAAACCGAGTCCTCGTCACCGCCGAGAATGTCGGAAAGAAGCAGCTCGTTTCCGTCCCAATCGGTATTGAGCGGCTCGTCGATCGACACCTCGGATCTTATATTTCCGTTTTTCCTGATATACATCAGAATCTCGTTTTCGATACACCTTGATGCATATGTGGCAAGCTTGATGTTCCTGTCGGTCTTAAAGGTGTTGATCGCCTTGATCAGACCTATTG
Source organism: uncultured Eubacteriales bacterium (assembly GCA_934447715.1). Classification (GTDB taxonomy): domain Bacteria; phylum Bacillota; class Clostridia; order Oscillospirales; family CAG-272; genus HGM12657. The sequence goes on from CAKSER010000002.1 coordinate 56,298, forward strand.
TGCCGATAGAGATCAGATCCTCGATTCCGATACCGGTATTTTCGAATTTCTTTGCAATATATACAACAAGCCGGAGATTATGCTCGACAAGCATCCCCTTCATGTCGGGGTCGGTGCTCAGTCTGTCAAGCGCCTCTGTCTCCTCCTCTCTCGAGAGCGGAGCCGGAAGAGTATCCGGACCGTTTATGTAATATATTCCCTCTCTTTTCCCGAGAAGAGAATTGATCGCCTTCTTTAAAATCTCAATCAGCATTTTTTAATCACCCTTTCAGTATCCGTCACACACAAAACCGCCGGAACAATACCGTCATATCCGCCGAAATTTTCTCCCTCTCCTCCGACTGCCGCACATGCATCAACAGGACAGCCGTCTATTTCGATAAGCTCCGGAATAAATCCGATAAGCATCGCCCTGCCTCCTATCCCGTTTGCCGGAATAAAGCGGATCTTCTTCATCACATCGCTGTCGGACGAATCTATAAGACAATAATTTCCGAGCAGTATCTCGCGCATCCTTCGGTCAACAAGCTCGCATAGCTTTTCCCTTTTTAAAATCAGAACCGGAAGACCGCCTATCGGATCGCAAAGCAGATTTCCGCTGTCGCACAGGCAGTCAAAGGAAGCCGATTTGCCTTTGCTGTAAATAAAAACCGTAACACGGCGCTCGGCTTTCTGCCTTGAAAAAATTTGTCCGCCGGCGACGGCAGCAATACCGGTCACAGCCGCCATTGCCGCCATCCAGCCAAGCGGTATGCGCAGGGGCGGCGTTTCGCTGCCCCCTGCAAACGTGACAGAACCGACGCCGAACAGCTTGTTTAGTAAATGGTATAAAGCAGTCATCCCTCCTCCAAGCAGGCATCCGGTTAAATAAAATAAAGCTGCGCTTTTAAAAACCCTTTTTTCAAAGGCTATATAGCACATAAGCAGCGATACAGCAAGATTGATAAGCAAACCTACCACACTGCTTCCGTTCAGAAAAACGGATGCAACGCCGTAGACCGCGCCGATCGCCCCCGAAAGGCAGTATCTTTTAAGCTGCATCGGCATGTGCATAATTTTTCCTACTATGTATACCGTTAAAAAGTCCATAGTAAAATTTACTATAAACAAAACATCGCCGTAGATCGGCTGTTCCATTTCCATCACCGTGACCATTATATACCCGTATCGGCAAGATTTCTGTCACTTCACGCTGTTCCATTTTAACTATTTTTGTTATATGCTTTCCTTTCGCTTTGGAAATGGGTTAATATTATTCAAGCACAGAAATTCAGAAAAAAAGCGCCCGATTATGCATGCTTTTTGCGATCCGGATCAGAAGCAGATCAAAAAGGTCAAAAAAGAAAAAGCAGACATGCTTTGATACCGTTAAGCTGTCTGCTTTGATCTTTATTCTTTATTCATTTAGTATTAAATGAGCTGCCAACGCTGTCACAGAAGAGTATCGATCTCGTCCTCGGTTATTACCCTGATGCCGTTTTTTAAAAGAAGCTCCGCAGTAAATCCGTTGCCTATAATAAGCCTGCCGGAAAAGCTTCCGTCATAGATGCTTCGATTTCCGCAGGACGGGCTTTTCGATTTTAAAACCGCAATACCGCAGGAAAGTTCCTTTGCAATCGCTAAAGCTGCCTCTGCCCCTCTTTTAAAGGCATCGGTAACATCCTCGCCATCCATGTTTTTTACACTCCCGTCACTCTGAATTTCGGAAGGACTTCTCGGAACCGAAAGACCGGAAAGAACCTCCGGGCAGACCGGTATCAGTGTATATTTTTCGGAAAGCTTATAAAGAAGCTCGCGCGAAAGGGCGTTTTTAGCCGGCTTCCCGTCATATCGGCACGCGCATCCGATAAGACAGGAGCTGATAAGTACATTCATAATCCGCCCTCGCTTTCGCCGTGCCCACCTTCAAGATTCTCTTTGCTCTCGCCTTCGCCGCTTTCACTGTGCCTTTGAACAGAATCGAGAAGCCTGTTAAGTATTTCCTTCATCGTATCAAAATCCTCTGCCGTGTTGAGTGCACACCTCGATGCGGCAGAACCGTAGATTCCCTTAAGATAATAGGAAATATGCCGCCTTGCCTCGAGCACGCCGGTTCTTTGCTTGTTTTTTATAAGAAGCTCCGCATGCGATATTGCAGCCGCGATCCTTTCGGACGGTGTCGGAGAAACAAAATCGTTTTTCCCCTCAAAGGCGGAAATGACCTCCTCAAAGAGCCACGGATTGCCCATCGTACCTCTGCCGAGCATGACTCCGTCACAGCCGGTCTTTTTCTTCATTTCAAGCGCATCAAAAGAGGAAAAAATGTCCCCATTGCCGATAACGGGGATTTTAACGGCATCCTTTACCGCCTTGATCACCTCAAGATCAACCGGTGGGGCGTACATCTGCTCTCTTGTCCTTCCGTGAATCGTTATCATGCTCGCACCCGCCTGCTCAAGAAGCGGCGCAAGCAACGGAGCGTTTTTTTCACTTTCGGAATATCCGGCGCGAATTTTGACCGTGACTGGAAGAGAGGTTGCCCTTGATACGGCATAGACAATTTCCGCCGCTCTCTCGGGATTTTTCATCAGAAACGAGCCTTCGCCGTTTGAAACGATCTTTTTTGCCGGGCAGCCCATATTGATGTCTATTGCGCATGGCGGAATCTTCATTTCGGACAGCATTTTTGCAGCCTCCGCCATAATTTCAGGCTCGGAGCCGAAGATCTGAACCGCCATCGGCTGCTCATTTTCGGTAACCTCCGCAAGAATGCCTGTGTTCCTGTCCCCGAAATGCATCGCCTTTGCCGAAACCATCTCGGTCGTCATATATTCCGCCCCGTGCGCCTTGCAGACACATCTGTATGCATAATCAGTCACCCCGGCCATAGGGGCAAGAAAAACGCCGTGCTTTAAAGAAAGCTTGCCGATTGTTATCAATTTCAGTACATCTCCGAACAGCCTAAATAGTTTAATATAAGCTTCAACCCGGCCAGGTGCAGCACAGACAGGCAGAAGCCTGAGGATGTTTTACAATGATACAAAAACATCTGCATATAGAGTTGCGATACAATCAATCAGACACCGTGCAAAGCTCGCAACAGCAATAGCCGTCATGTTATGCTGCATAAACCTTTACGCGCCTGTTATAAATCAGAAATACGAACCCAAAGCAGGGTTCGTATCCGGTTTCTTTTTCTGTTTCAGGCGTCAACCTTTTCAGTCTTGCGCATTGTGCGCAGGCAACGGGAGCAGATGTGCATTGTTTTGCTCGTTCCGTTGACGTTTGTCTTTACCGATCTTACGTTCGGCTTCCATGTTCTCGATGTTTTACGATTGGAGTGAGAAACGTTAAGTCCGAACACTACGCCCTTTCCGCAAATATCACACTTTGCCATTTGTAGTTACCTCCGTATATTAAACATTAAATTATTTTCAATTCGATACCAAAAGAGTATATCACAACAAAGCAAAAAAATCAATACTAATTTAAAAAAATTATTATATTTGCTCTTTTCGCCAAATTGTCTGCCGTCAAAATCGAGGATTACGGATTATTTTTTCTCCTTATCCTTGCCCCCGGTCTTTTCCCTGCTCTTATCCTTATCGGATTTCTTTATAAACAGCTTACTTAAATATGTCTTGTTTTCACTCTTTTCACGAAGCCTTATTATGTTTTCCTTGTGCTTTGCAATAATCAGAACAGCGGCAGCGAAGGCAACCACAACCCTTAAATCCGGCGGCGAAAGGAAATTATAAAGCACGATCGGATACATTGCCGCAGCAAAAATCGATCCGAGCGAAACATATTTTGTTATAAGAAGCGTAACTGCAAATATTGCAAGCAGAACAAGGAAAACAAGCGGCTCTGTCAAAAGAACCATCGCAGCGACAACCGCGACTCCCTTTCCGCCCTTAAAGCCGTAATAGCACGGGAACATATGCCCGAGCATACAGCAAAAGCCTGCGACATATGCACCGGCAAAGCCTGCAATGACCGTTCCGACTATAACAGACACCGCGGTCTTTAAAAGATCAAGTCCGAAGGTCATTGCACCGAACTTCTTTCCGTAATTGCGGAGCATATTGGTCGTTCCGGGATTTCCGCTTCCCTTTTCCCTGATATCCTCTCCGAACCTGATTTTTGAAATCAGTATCGCCGGATTTATGCTTCCGAGAAGATATGAAACAACCGCGCACAAAAAGATTCCGGCAAAGTAAAGATAAATCCAGACAGGCGTGTCGGAAACCTGACCCGCCCTATATCCGAGAAGACCTATCGCCCTCAGCTGCAAAAAGCTCATTTTTCATCATCTCCGCGCTCTCTGACTATTATCTTGATCGGCGTCCCCTTAAATCCGAACACATCTCTTAACTGATTTTCGATATATCTTCTGTACGAGAAGTGGAACAGCTCGATGCTGTTACAGAATATTACAAACGAAGGCGGCTGTATTCCGACCTGAGTCATATAATAGATCTTTAGGTATCTTCCCTTGTCTGACGGAGGCTGAACCCTTGTTGTCGCGTCGTTTAAGACGTCGTTTAGCACTCCTGTGGAGATTCTCTGTCTTGACTGTGCATAGCAGTCGTTTATCAGCGAAAAGAGCTTGTCCACCCTCTGTCCGGTCTTTGCAGACACGAACACAAGCTCCGCATATGTCATATACGACAGCGCGTCATACACCTTTTTCGTGAATTCCGCGGTGGTTTTGTTGTCTTTTTCAATCAGATCCCACTTGTTTACGGCAATAATTACCGCCTTGCCTGACTCGTGGGCGATTCCCGCGATTCTCTCATCCTGCTCGGTAACACCGACTTCCGCATCTATCATCAGAATGCAGACATCCGCTCTTTCGACCGCGAGCTTTGCTCTTAAAACAGAGAATTTCTCGATTCTGTCGTCGATTTTGCTCTGTCTTCTTATCCCGGCCGTGTCGATAAAGATATACTTGCCGTAATCGTTTTCGGTATAGGTGTCGATTGCATCCCTTGTCGTTCCGGGAACGTCAGACACAATCAGTCTCTGCTCTCCGAGTATTTTGTTTATGATCGAGCTCTTTCCGGCGTTCGGCTTTCCGATGACCGCGACCTTGATAATATCGTCGTCAACAAGCTCTCCGAAGGTCTCCTCCTCCGGCAGCAGATCAACTACCGTATCAAGCAGATCTCCGGTTCCGGTTCCGTGAACCGACGAAAGCGCTATAGGATCATGGTCGAAGCCGAGTTCGTAGAATTCATAGTATTCCGGCGGAAGCTGACCGACGCTGTCGCACTTGTTTACCGCAAGAACAAGCGGCTTTCCGCTTTTTAACAGCATGGTCGATATTTCCTTGTCGTCGGCTGTAAGACCGGTTGTAACATCGGTCATGAATACGATAACGCTTGCGGTGGAAATTGCGATCTCCGCCTGCAGGCGCATATATTTAAGCATATCGCTTGAGGTCTTCGGCTCTATTCCTCCGGTATCGACAAGAGTCATCTTGCGTCTGTTCCACTCTATCTCATAATAGATTCTGTCTCTTGTTACGCCGGGGGTGTCCTCTACTATGGCGATTCTTTTTCCTGCCAATTTATTAAACAGCGTGCTTTTACCGACATTCGGTCTGCCGACAATCGCAACAACAGGTCTGCTCATTGTCAAAACCTCCTGTTCCTTCTTTTTTCTTGCTTTTTTGCCTTTTTGCTTTCTTGCTTTTCGGTCAATCCGGCATCAAGCCGATCTGCCCTATATTTTTTTAAAAGCCGCATTCAGGCATTTTCATAGTTAAGTACTTTCATGATAAAGTCATCTCCGCTCGCCTCGCTGAAGATGATTTTTGTATGCAGCTTTTCCGAGAGCATGTCCGGCGTCATTCCGTCAAGGAACAGATCCTCGTCCCTTTTTAGCATGTTGGACGGAAGAATAAGCACATCGCCGAGCTTTTTGCCTCTTAGCTGCTTATATACGTCGATTCCGGTCAGAAGCCCGGAAACGGTAATATTCTCACCGAAAAAGTTGTTTTTTATTTTGTAAACATTCAGAGTAAGACCGGGACATTTATCGGCAAGCTTCCTTGCAAGGCTGCTGATAAAGCCGTATGCCGCCTCTCCTGTTGCGATCGATACGTTTCTTCTTTTGTAAACGTCATACGCAACAACTCCGTGAAGCGCGTCTTCAAATTCCTCGTACATCGAGCGGATCATTCCGACGCCGTTTTCAATCTGGGGATAGCCGTCATAGTCATCCTCCGGCGGAATCGGCATCTCAGCCTTGATATAAAGCTCATCCGCAAGATAAAACAGTCTGCAGCCATGCTCTTTTTTGCATCTGTCTGCAAACGCGGTCACGGTATCGATAATTTCTCTGCAGTCCTCTTTTGAAAACGGCTCGATCGGATAAAGCCCCTGCCTGTGACAGGTGAGCCCTGCCGGAACTATCGATACGCTCGACACCTCCGGATACAGCGCCTCAAGGTCGGTCATCGATCTTTCAAGCTCTTTTCCGTCGTTAAGCCCCTTGCAAAGGACGATCTGACAGTGCATTTCGATTCCGGCATCGTGGAATTTCTTCATGTTGTCAAGAATCTTGCCGGCGTTTTTGTTCGAGAGCATCTTGACTCTCAGCTCGGGATTTGTCGTATGAACGCTTATATTCATAGGCGACATTTTCATCTTGACTATCCTGTCGACCTCCTCGTCGGACATGTTTGTCATCGTAATGTAGTTTCCCATAAGAAACGACAGTCTTGAATCGTCGTCCTTGAAATACAGGGATTCCCTCATTCCGTCGGGGAGCTGGTCTATAAAGCAGAATACGCACTTGTTTCTGCAGGATTTCTTTTCATCCATCAGAAACGTCGAGAACTCGAGCCCGATGTCGTCATACCGGGATTTCGTTATCTTTACATCAAAAATCTCCGGTCCGCGGTGTATAAGAAGCGAGACATGCTTTTCGGACAGATAATATCTGTAGTCAAGAACGTCGTTTATATCGTTGCCGTTTATTCTGAGAAGATAATCTCCCCTTTTAATTCCTGCTTTGTCCGCAGGCGAATCCGGCATTACATTGTCTATAAGTACCATGATATTCCCTCCCGTTCCGTCTGAGATGCATACCTGTCCAAGTCAGTCTGCCGAAAAAAACCGCACTAAAGAAAAATTGCGGGCGTGCCAGAAATACACGCCCGTATCTTCCGAGTTCTCGTTATACGGCTCGAACGGATCTTTCGATCAGTCCTCGCTTGCAGGAAGGATCTCCTTACCATTATATGTTCCGCAAGCCTTGCAAACTCTGTGGGACAGAACATATTTGCCGCACTTCGGGCACTTTGTAATTCCGGGAAGATCGAGCTTCCATACGCTTGAACGTCTCTTATCGCGTCTTGCCTTTGATACCTTTCTCTTCGGTACTGCCATTGTTCAAGACACCTCCTTCAATTTGTATAAATATTATTTGTTTTCACTAAAATAGTTTTTCAAAGCCGCCCATCTCGGGTCAGGCTCGTGAAGATCGCAAGTGCAATCCCCTTCGTTAAGATTCTTACCGCATTTCGGGCAGAGTCCCTTGCAGTCCTCGCTGCAGAGAAGCCTTGTCGGAAGCTCAAGATACATGACCTCGCTTATAACATCGTCAAGGTCAAGCTCATTTCCTTCGCAGACAACATAGTCGTCCGACTCCTTGTCCTGCAGCATGTCCTTAAGCGCAACATCCTTTTCGATGTGTGCCTCAAGCTCTCTTTCAAGCTCGGTAAGACATCTTGCACAGCTTGTACGGTACCTTCCGGAAACATCAAGCGTAAGGCGCATATATCCCGAAAGATCGGTTACGCGTCCGAACACCCTTATTCCGTCGATAAATCTTATATCGGAAAGGCTATCTTCCTCGGGTTGCTCCGAAAAATCAAATTCAATACAGTCCTTCTCGCCGTTAACGAGAGGTCTCAAATCCAATTTCACGATTGCCCTCCGATACTGAAAACATTCCAAGGTGCATTATACACAAGTCATCCTGATTTGTCAAGATGATTTTGAAATTTGTAAAATAAATTTGGAAAATCCGGATTTAAAAATCAATTAATCGCTTCTTTGCACGATTTGCGCAATTATTTATAATTTATGATCCGGATATACCCGATAACAGGCAGATCCCTTGCAATTCCCTTTGACGAAAGGTAGCAGTTCCTTGCAATCAGAAGCACCAGAAGCAGCCCCAGAATCACAAACAGCACTATTCTTAAAATGCGGAACAGAATGCCGATATACGGAATCAGCCCGAGAAGCGAGAGGATTCCCCCTCCGATAAGCGAAACCAGTCCTGCCGCGACCATTACGATATCCAAAAGCAAGCCCTGGTTTGCCCAGTACTTTCCGAATTTCGAATCCGGAGCAGCCGCAAGCGGAACGAAGAAGGTAAGCCCGAGCGACGCCGCAACAGCATAGCCCTTGTTCACCTCAATATCCTCGGCATTGAACATCCGGGTTCTGTTTCTGCCCCAAAGCAGCGTTTTTCGATTTGTCCTTTTGCCCACTCTACCTGCTCTGCCTGCACCGTTTGCGCTGTTATTTGCACCGCCGTTTGCGTTCCTGTTTACCGCGCCGTGCGCTCCGTTGTATGCACCGTTTTGTGCCGCCTCATATGTCCCGTCGTATGCACCGCTTTCCGAACCGCCGTATGCGCTCTTGTACGCACCGTTTACCGCACCGTTATATGCACCGCTTACACCGTTTGACCCGTCTTTTCTTTTTCCGGCATAGGGTCTTTTGCCGTTACCCTGATACATTAACAGAAGTAATCCTTTAAAATATTTTTAAAGCTTCCCTTGAAAAATCAGCCTTCGGCCTTTGCCGAAAGATATTTTTCCTCAAGGCTCTTCATTTTTTCAAGGCTGATCTTTGCATATTCGATTCCGTGTCCGAAGGGCTCTCCCTCGTACATGACTCTGAAACCGAGATCTCTTGCCTTTGTATAGATGTATTCAAGCGGTGCAATTCCTCTTCCGAGAGGCATCGGTGTGCTGTATCCGTCTCCGTCTCTCAGGTGAATGAAGTTTACTCTGTCCTTCAGCTGCTCCATAAGCTTTAAAACATCTGCCGCAGCCTCAAGAACGTATTCTGTTCTTATTTCATAATCCTTTGCGGTTCCGACATGACCCTTGACACCGGCAAGCACCTGCAGATATCCCTCGAACGCCCAGTAGGTATCGATCTCGAAATTGATATCGGTATAGTCGCGGAGCGCATCAAGAACGGTTATTCCGAATTTATTTTCGTAAACCTCGTGAAGATGATTGTGATAGTATATTTTAATACCCTCGGAATCGAGCGTTTTCTTTGCGTCGTTTACCGTCTTTAAAAACTCGGTGATTTCCTCCTTGCTGTTCGGGAAGAACACCGGTACAACAAACGAATCGCAGCCGATTGTATGATACATATCTATCGTCGTGCCTATCTGATCCGGCAAAAGGCTCTGCCAGATTGTATGCATCGAGTTGCACTTCAGCTGATTCTTTTCGAGGCTGGCTTTAAGCGAAAGCTGATCCTCCTTGTTTGTAAACGAACCGCAGGGCTCGACAAAGCTGTATCCGAGCTCCGCCGCAACATCAACTGCCTTCGGCACGCCTTCCTTCATTACATCGTGAATACTGTAAAGAGCTATTCCGTATTCCATTTACAATCTACCTCCGTTTTGCGATGCGACGGCAAAGCCGCAATATTATCCTTTATAAATTATACAGCATTCTTTTGCGAATTGCAAGAAAAATTTAAAAATAAAGCAAAAAAGCCTTGACACAACGCAAACGGCGTGATAATATAGATTGGTAAATGAAGAAGAACCTCCGTTCTCACCTTGCGGACTCAAAGAAGGCCCGGGTCAATATTTCACACAAGGCTGTGCGGTCACAGCGTTTGTGTTTATGTGCGGAGAGTTCTGTTTTACGGGCTATCCGCTGTTTTCATTTTCGGCGGAAACTATTTTTGGAGGTGCATAACAATAGCCGGCAAAAACAACTCAAAGGAAAATCCGATAAACGGCGATATTCTCGCTCTTCCGGGATTTTCACAGTCCAAAACAATCCGCGTTATCGGTGCGGACGGAGAGCAGCTCGGTCTGCTCCAGTATTCTCAGGCACAGCACAAGGCAGATTCCGAGGGATATGATCTTGTTATGATGTCCCAGCAGGCAGATCCGCCTGTATGCCGAATCATGGACTACGGCAAGTTCCGTTTTGAACGCGACAAGAAGGAAAAGGAATCGAAGAAGCGTCAGCAGATTATCGACATCAAGGAAATTCAGCTTTCCTGCCACATCGACGTCAACGATTTCAACACAAAGGTCAATCACGCAATCCGTTTCCTTAAGAACGGCGACAAGGTCAAGCTTCGCGTCCAGTTCAGAGGAAGACAGATGACACGTCTCGAGGTCGGTCACGAGCTCGTTGCAAAATTTGCAAAGGCGTGCGAGGAATACGGCAGCATCGAAAAAGCAGCGGCAATGGAAGGGCGCAACATGATCGTGTTCATTTCACCGCTCAAGCTTTCCGGAAAAGGCAAAACCGGCGGCAGCAAAGGTGCAGGCGACAAGGGCGCAGGCGACAAGGCAGTTGAGGGCAAGGCGGAAGGCAGCAAGACGGCAGAGGGCAAGGCAGCAGGAGACAAGACAGCAGCAGGCAAGGCATCGGCAGGCAGCAATGCAGCAGACGCAAAAGCTCCGGCAGAAAGCAAAGCCCCGAAGGCTGAATAACAGTCCGCTTAACCAAGTAAGGCACAGCCAAACAAAAGGGCTGCAAAACAAGCAGCAGACAAAAAGCATCTTGAAAATGCATTTTCAAGCAAAACGGCATTTTCAAAGCAAACGGACCCGAAAAGCAAAGGATCCGAAAAACATCAGAGAACTGCCCGTTCGGGTGTTCATATATATCGGGAACTCCTACGGCGACAGGATGACCGATCAACCAAAATATAAATAATAAGTCGTCGGAAAGCAGGTAAAAAAATGGGTAAGATCAAGACACATAGTGCCACAGCCAAGAGATTTACACTCACAAAAAGCGGCAGAGTAAAACTGAACCATACAAATCGCCGTCATAAGCTCGGTCTCAAGACAGCTAAGCGCAAGAGACAGCTCAGAAGATCCGGATATCTCAGCGAATCCATGGCTCCGACAGTAAGAACATTACTGCCCCGCAAATAATTAAGAAAGAATCGATTTTAGGAGGATATTGAAATGGCCAGAGTTAAAGGCGCTATGATGACTCGCAAGAGAAGAAATAAAATGTTAAAGCTCGCCAAGGGTTACTGGGGAGCCAAGAGCAAGCACTTCAAGATGGCAAAAGAAGCCGTAATGAAGAGCGGCAACTACGCGTTCATCGGACGTAAGCAGAAGAAGAGAGATTTCAGAGCTCTCTGGATCACAAGAATTTCCGCACAGGCTAAGGTTTGCGGAATCAACTATTCAACACTTATGCACGGTCTTAAGGTTGCCGGCATCGATCTTAACAGAAAGATGCTCGCAGAGATGGCTGTTTCCGACAAGGAAGCATTTGCAGCAATCGTTGAGCAGGCTAAGGCAGCTTTAAACAAGTAATTTAAAAAAGGGAATGTTGCGCACGCGCGTATGCATTCCCTTTTGCGTTCGTCAGGCGGTGCATTCACCAGGCTGCACCGGCGGCGGAGGGTGAAGCGGCGGCGGTGAGCCTGCAAGCGTGCAGATAGTGCAATTGGCACAGAGACACGGGCAGCAGGGTGGTACGGCAGCATGTGCAGCAGGTCAACGTGGGCGGCGCAGACGGTGTGGGCAGCACCGGTAGGTTCGGCGGCATGGAACGGCACGGACAGCACCAAAAGCACAGCCTAAGCCGCACGAACGGTGTGAGCAGCGCAGAAACAGCAACGGAGGAATCGGATCAATGATAACAAGCAGAGCGAATCCGCTTATTGTAAAAACGGCGGCGCTCAAGGAAAAGAAGTACCGCGACAGCTCCTCCCTTTTTATTTTCGAGGGAGAAAAGCTTTTTTCGGAGGCAGTCGGTGCCGGCATTGAAATCGAAAATGTATTCTTTACAGAAAGCGAGGAGAGCTTCGTCTCCTCTGTTTTTTTCGACGAAACCAAGAAAAATGTCGTATCCGAGGAGGTTTTAAGGAAGATATCTACCGAAAAAGCTCCGCAGGGCGTGATTTGTGTCGCAAAATATATTGACAAACTTCACAGAATAAATACAATATATAATGTAGGAAAATGCAAAGAAAAACAAAGAAAGATCATTTTGGACTCAATCAGAGACCCCGGCAATCTCGGAACAATCATCCGAGCCTCGCTTGCCTTCGGAATCGGCGAGGTTATTTTATCAGGTGACTGTGCGGACATCTACAACGCAAAAACCGTCCGTGCCTCTATGGGAACGGTCTTCCGCCAGAAAATCACCGTCTGCACCGACCTTTGTGCATCGATTGCGGTGCTTAGAGCCTCCGGCTTTGAGGTTCTTGCCGCAATGCTTGATGATTCGGCTGCAAGGCTGAACGAAATAAGGATAACCGACAAAACCGTTTTCATAGTCGGAAACGAGGGGCACGGAATATCGGGCGAGGTTGCAGAAGCGGCAAGCGGAAGAGTCTATATTCCGATGGAAGAGGGTGCCGAATCGCTGAATGCGGCGATGGCGGCGACTGTATTCATGTGGCAGGGATTTTCACAGTAAAGGATACAAATTTTATTACGAAACAAGGAAGTCGAAATGGACAGACACAGTTTTCTCGAGCTTTTTATCTGGTTTGGCAGCTGCTTTTCTGCAGGCTCGTCAATCGCGTCGGATATTCTTTATGATTTCAAATATGACATAAAGGCAATCTATGACGCCGACGCAGAAAGATATGAGGAGATCGACGGCATTAAAGCTTCAACCGTCGACAGGCTCTGCGACAAGGATCTTACCGAGGCAAAGAAGATCCTTGCATATTGCTTGGAAAACGAAATAGGCATTTTTACGGCAGCGGATCCCGACTATCCGGTAAGCCTCAAGCGCCTTCCGGACAAACCGATTCTGCTGTACTACAAGGGCAATCCCAAAATACTCGAGGGGAATCTTTTGGTTGCGGTAGTCGGAACAAGAACGATGACCGAATACGGAAAGAGAACGGCATATTCAACCTCCTACGATCTTTCGCACGGCGGTGCCGTAATCGTAAGCGGAATGGCAAGAGGCATCGACGGAATCGCCCACAGAGGCTGTCTTGATGCCGGCGGAAGCACTATTGCCGTTATCGGATGCGGAATCGACCGGGTTTATCCGCCGGAGCACGCATCGCTTATGCGCGAAATCATCGAAAACGGTCTGGTTTTAAGCGAATACAACCCCGGAACTCCGCCGAACGGATATAATTTTCCGAAACGGAACAGAATAATCAGCGGAATATCAAATGCGGTTCTTGTAATCGAGGCTCCGAAGGACAGCGGTGCGCTTATAACCGCAAACGATGCCGTAAAGCAGGGCAAACGCATATTTGCCATGCCGGGTAAAATCGGCGAAATCAACAGCATGGGCACAAACGATCTGATCAAAACAGGTGCTACGATGATCACCGACGCTGCGGATATTCTTGTCGAATTTGAGGATCAATTTCCCACAAAGATCGATCTTTCAAGGCTGCCGTCTATGAGATCAAAAACCTTCAAAAATCCGATCGAGCACAGAAAGGTGGCATCAGAGCCTCTTCCGCCGACATTTTTCGGAAGCTTCGAAAAGAAATACAAAAGCTCGGAAAAAAGCACAGGCAAAACAGAGGACAGTACATCGGGCAAAATCGATTCGGACGAGCTGCACCGCAAGGCATCTAAGCTCACCGGAAACAACCGGAAGATTTTCGAGGCACTGGACGGCTTTACACTTTCTGCAGATCAGATCATAGAAAAAACAGGACTTACAACCTCCGCCGTAATGGCAGGGCTTACATTTCTTGAAATCATGCACCTTACAAAGGTGCTGCCCGGCGGTGTTTATACCACGGCAGACAGAAAGTGACATTTTTAAAGCACAGGGCAAAGTATAATACACATAAAAGACAAAACACTGTATATATTGTAAACTGTATATACATCAATCAGTAATCAGTAAAAGGATAATTTGAAAGGAACAGTTCATGGCCAATCTCGTTATACTCGAATCTCCTTACAAGGTCCCGACCGTCAAAAGCTATCTCGGCTCGGGATATAAGGTTATGGCATCAGTAGGACACGTTCGCGATCTGCCGAAAAGCACTCTCGGAGTTGATATAGAAGGCGGATTTGCGGCTCATTATATAAACATCAGGGGAAAGGGCGACCTTATCAAGGAACTTAGAAAGGAAGCAAAAAAAGCCACAAAGGTTTTCCTTGCAACCGACCCGGACCGCGAGGGAGAGGCGATATCCTGGCATCTTGCGGTAGCTCTTGACCTCCCCAAGGAAAAAATAAAGAGAATCACCTTCAATGAAATTACAAAGCAGGCGGTAAAGGCTGCGATCAAGACGCCGAGAGAAATCGACGAGGGTCTTGTAAACTCACAGCAGGCAAGAAGAATTCTCGACAGAATCGTCGGATACAAGATCTCGCCCTTTCTTTGGAAGACGATAAGATCAGGTCTTTCTGCAGGAAGAGTTCAGTCTGTTGCCACAAGAGCAATAGTCGAAAGAGAGCAGGAGATAAGAAGCTTTGTGCCGAAAGAATACTGGAGCATCGATGCGATAGTCATCTCCAAGAGCGGCGAGGATTTTACCGCAAAGTTCTTCGGAAATTCAAGGGGAAAGCTTGAAATTACGGACGGCGATGAGGCAAAGAAGATCACCGACGCAATAAAGGGCAAGCCCTTCCTTGCAAAATCGGTAAAGAAGGCTGTAAGATACAAAAACCCGATGCCGCCGTTTACAACCTCCACAATGCAGCAGGAGGCATCGAAAAAGCTCAACTTTCAGTCGCAGAGGATCATGAAGGTGGCTCAGGAGCTTTACGAGGGAATCAATCTCGGATCGGCGGCAGGCGGAACGCACGGTCTTATCACCTATATGAGAACCGACTCGCTCCGCGTGTCTGATGAAGCTCAGACAATGGCAAAGGATTATATCGTTTCCAAATTCGGCGCAAGCTACTATCCTAAATCTCCGAGAGTTTATAAATCAAAGGGAAATTCGCAGGACGCGCATGAGGCAATCCGCCCGGTCGATCCTTCAATCGAGCCGGATTCGGTAAAAAGTCAGCTTTCGGCAGACCAGTATAAGCTATACAAGCTGATCTGGAGCAGATTCATTGCAAGCCAGATGGCATCCGAGGCTCTTGACACGGTCAATGTAAGCCTCGACTGCGAGGGCTATGTATTCCACGCAAGCGGATCAACAGTCCGCTTCCCCGGATTTGTCACCGTATACGACAGCGAGGACGCACAGGACAAAAAATCCGGCATGATCCCGGAGATAACCGAGGGAGACGTCCTCTCACAGAAGGAAATCAAGCCGGAGCAGCACTTTACAGAGCCTCCGTCAAGATATACAGAGGCAACGCTGATCAAATTCCTTGAGGAAAACGGAATCGGCCGCCCCTCGACCTACACTCCGATAATAACCACGATCCTTTCAAGAGGCTATGTATCCCGTGACGGAAAGTCTCTTAAGCCGACCGAACTCGGAGAGGTCACAAACGACATAATGATAAACAACTTCCCGATGATTACCGACTATGCGTTCACCGCGGAGATGGAAACAAAGCTCGACGATATTTCAAACGGAGAGACCACAATGGAGGAGGTCCTCGGCTTCTTCTACAAGGATTTCAAGGTTGAACTTGAAAAAGCGGAGGAAACGGTCGACAAGAGTTCGATCAATCTGAAAGCCGAGGAGACCGACATCATCTGCGACAAATGCGGAAGCCGGATGGTTATCAAAAACGGCAGATACGGAAAGTTTGCGGCATGTCCGAACTACCCGACCTGCAAATCCACAAAGCCGCTTGCAAAGGACGGTTCTCCGATTGTCGAGACACCTCCGGAGCACACAGGACAGACCTGCGAGCTTTGCGGAGGCGAGATGCTGAAGAGAAAAGGAAGATACGGCGAATTTATTGCCTGCAGCAACTATCCGAAGTGCAAAAACACAAAACAGATTCTCCACGAAATCGGTGTTCCCTGCCCGAAGTGCGGCAGTGCGCTTGTAAGAAAGAACGGCAAGGGAAAAAGCAACTTCTACGGCTGCTCCGCATATCCGAAATGCGATTTTGTATCCTGGGATATGCCGACAAACGAAAAATGCCCCGAGTGTGGGGAAATGCTCTTTATCAAGAAGGGCAAAAAGCAGCTTGTTTGTCACAACGACAAATGTAATTATAAGCAGGACATGACCGAAAGCGAAAATAAAGAAACTATCGAAAATAAGTAAAATGGACAATATTTCAACCAAGGTAAACGTAATCGGAGCGGGGCTTGCCGGATGCGAGGCAGCGTGGCAGATTGCAAAAAGAGGAATCGGGGTAAGGCTTTATGAGATGAAGCCGAAAAAATTCACCCCGGCTCACCACTACAAGGGCTTTGCAGAGCTTGTCTGCTCCAACTCCCTTCGGTCCTCCCAGACAACAAATGCGGTAGGACTTTTAAAGGAGGAGCTGCGACTCTTCGGATCACTCATCATGGAGGCGGCAGATGCCACTGCGGTTCCCGCAGGTGCGGCTCTTGCCGTCGACAGATACAAGTTCTCGGACTATATAACAAGCAAAATAACCGAAAATCCGTTAATAGAGGTAATTGAAGATGAGATCACCTCTCTTCCGGACGACGGCGTCACGGTAGTTGCAACCGGACCGCTCACATCGAATGCGTTTTCCTGCTATATAGGAAAGATGCTAGGAGAGGAATATCTCAACTTTTTCGACGCGGCTGCCCCGATTGTCGACGCTTCGACGATCGACATGAGCAAGGCGTTCTTCGCTTCGAGATACGGAAAGGGAGAGGCATCATATATCAACTGTCCGATGAACGAGGCAGAATACAAGGCATTCTATCGCGAGCTTGTAAACGCAAAGGAAGCGCAGCTAAAGGATTTTGACAAGGACGAGCAAAAGAACCTGAAGGTCTTTGAAGGGTGCATGCCTGTCGAGGTCATGGCAAAAAGAGGGGAGGACACCCTCCGCTTCGGGCCGTTAAAGCCTGTCGGGCTTCCCGACCCGAAAACCGGTAATGAATATTATGCGGTCCTCCAGCTAAGGCAGGAAAACGAGCAGAAAACGATGTACAATCTTGTCGGATTTCAGACTCATCTTACCTTTGACGAGCAGAAAAGAGTCTTTTCGATGATCCCAGGGCTTGAAAACGCAAGCTTTCTGCGCTACGGCGTAATGCACAGAAACACCTACATAAATTCGCCCAAATTGCTTAACGCAGACTATTCGACAAGGACAAACGAAAAGCTGTTTTTTGCAGGACAGATGACCGGTGTCGAGGGATATATCGAATCGACCTCCTCCGGGTGGCTCGCAGGCGTAAATGCGGCAAACAGAATACAGGGCAAAGCGCCTCTTATCCTTTCGGACATCAGCGCAACAGGATCTCTTGCATGCTATGTGTCAAACCCCAATGTCGTAAACTTCCAGCCTATGAACGCAAACTTCGGGCTTATACGTCTGCTCGAGAAAAAGGTTAAGGGCGGAAAAGCCGCCAAAAATGAGGCTCTTTCCGAAAGAGCGCTTGAGTACATCCGCTCGATAAAGGACAGTATATAATTGTTTCAAATCACTTTTTATTTAATTGATTTTATTTGATTTTGCCGGGCAAAGCCGCTCTCGCTTTTAAAAAATCCGGGCAATCCGCAAACCGGAAAAGCCCGAAAAACCGGAAATCGAGAGGAAAGAAAGGAAGCTTTCGCAAAACGAAAGCCATGGTCATAAAAATGAAAATATTAGTTGATATTATGAGCGGCGACAACGCTCCGCTCGCCACGCTTAAGGGTGCGGCAGACTCTGCTGCCGAATACAGCAAGGAAAAATTCGTCTTTATCGGAAACGAAAGAATCATTAAGGAAACGGCAAGAAAAGAGAATATAAATATCGATCTTGACAATATTACAATAGTTCACACCGAGCAGGTCGTCACAATGGAGGACAACGCTCTGTCGGTCGTTCGTGAAAAGAAGGACTCCTCGATGGGCGTAGGCCTTAAGATGCTTGCAGAGGGCGACGGAGATGCCTTTGTATCTGCCGGAAACACCGGTGCCCTTCACGCAGGCTCCACGCTTATTGTAAGAAGAATCAAGGGCTTAAGAAAATCCGCAATCGGATCGGTCATCCCGTACGCAAATCCGACCCTGCTTATCGATTCCGGCGCAAATATCGAGATCGATCCGCAGACATACGTTCAGTTTGCCCACATGGGAACGGTATACATGAAGAAGATGTTCGGTCTTGACGATCCGAGAGTCGGTCTTCTTAATATCGGTGCAGAGGAGCACAAGGGAACAAAGAACGTAGTCGAGGCATATAAGCTTCTGAAGGCGGAAAAGAGCATCAACTTTGTCGGAAACGTCGAGGGAAAGGAAATCCCGAGCGGAGCCTGCGACATCATCGTTACCGACGGCTTTTCCGGAAACATTCTTCTGAAGCTGACAGAGGGCTGTGCTTCCTACTTTGTCGGCAAAATCAAGGATGTGTTCAACAAGTCCGCCGTCACAAAGATCTCGGGACTTATGATAAAGAACAACATGAAGCAGCTGAAAAAGGAGCTTAACGCATCCGAATACGGCGGTGCGCCGCTTCTCGGTCTTTCAAAGACGGTAATCAAGGCCCACGGAAGCTCTGATGCATATGCAATCAAGAACGCGATAAAGCAGGCGATCAAGTGTGCATCAAGCGGAGTTGTAGTGGACATTGCAAAGCGCCTTGTTCCCGAGCTTTCTTCAAAGGAGCAGACATCTTCTGAAAAGGACGGTACATTATGATTACTCCGGACGAAACCGGCTATCCTCGCGACATTTCGTTTCTCGAGGAAAAAATCGGTTATAAATTCAAATCAGATAAATACATCTCCACGGCGCTTACTCATTCATCGTTTTCGAACGAAATGAAGGCAAAAAACAAGCACTGCGAATGCAACGAGAGGATGGAATTCCTAGGCGACTCGATCCTTTCGTACATCACAAGCCGATATCTGTTCGGCAAATTTCCTTCTCTGCCCGAGGGTGATCTTTCAAGGATCAGATCGGTCACCGTCTGCGAAAAGGCTCTTCACGATTTTGCGCTCGAAATTTCGCTCGGAGACTACCTTCTTCTCGGCCACGGGGAAAGCATCAATCACGGCAGAGAGCGCTCGTCGATACTTGCAGATGCGTTTGAAGCGCTTCTTGCGGCAATCTTCCTTGACGGAGGAATCGAGCCTGTCGAAAGCTTTCTTATGCCGTTTATAACAAAGGAAATCGATTCCGCAACCGGGCTCGGCGTGGCACAGGATTACAAAACCGCGCTTCAGCATGTTGTTCAGAAGGAAAAGGGCGATCTGCTCGAATATGTAACGGTGGCAGAATCCGGACCGCAGCACAAAAGAGTTTTCTCGGTCGAGGCAAGGCTTAACGGCAATGTTATCGGGAGAGGAAACGGGCTTTCAAAAAGAGAGGCGGAGCAGCTTTCAGCAAAGGAAGCGCTTGAGCTTTTCGGAATCGACCAGCCGCAGTAAAAGCAGAACTTAAAACAGATAAATACATGATGGATACAAAATCAAGCCGGGAAAGACACGTCAATATCCCGGTGTTCATACCGCATTTGGGATGCCCGAACGACTGCGTATTTTGCAACCAGCGCAGTATTTCGGGCAAAACAAATTTTGACGCGTACAAGGTAAAGGATGAAATTTCGGCTGTTCTTTCGACCTTATCCGACATTTCTCCCTGCAATATCGAAATAGCCTTTTTCGGCGGAAGCTTTACCGGAATTGACCGGGAGCTGATGCTCTATCTTCTTGATACCGCACAGAGCTTTATCGACGAGAAAAAGGCAGGCTGGATACGGATGTCGACCCGTCCGGACTATATAAGCCGTGAAATTCTCGACATTCTGTCCTGTTATTCGGTCAAAACCATCGAGCTGGGCATACAAAGCATGTCGGACGAGGTTTTAAAATGCTCAAGACGCGGACATACATCAAAGCAGACAGAAGAAGCGTGCAGGCTCATCCTTGATTACGGCTTCGAGCTTGTCGGGCAGATGATGATCGGGCTTCCCGGCTCGACCGAAGAAGCAGAGCTTGAAACGGCAAGGCTGATCTGCGACATGGGCGCCAAAGGAGCAAGAATATATCCAACAATGGTGCTTTTTGACACCGAGCTTTGCGAAATGACAAAGAATCGGCTCTACCGTCCGCTTTCTCTTGACGAGGCGATAGACCGCTCCGCATCAGTGCTGAAAATCTTTGTCGAGCGCGATGTAAGGGTTATTAGAATCGGGCTTCATTCGGACGAGAGCCTTACGTCGGACGGCGGAATTTTTGCAGGCGGATATCATCCCGCAATGGGTGAGCTTTGCGAAAGCGAGCTTTATTACCGTCTGATCTGCGAAAGGCTGGAAAAGCTTAATAAAACAGACAATCCGACCGAAATATCGTTAAGAATTCCGAAGGGACATTTATCAAAGGTTATAGGAAACAAAAAAAGAAACAAAGAGCGTCTTGCAAAGGAATTTAACATAAAGAAAATCACTGCTATCGAGGACAGTACCCTCCCCCCCTTCACGGTGGCGGTCGGCCACGAAAAATAGAGGAAAATGTTGAAAAAAGCAGCAAACCATGGTACAATAATGCGGTGTACATTTCAACAAAACTTTAAGCTTAGTGCGCCGCATATTGCAAATTTACGCACTGCGTAAATTTGTGAATCTTATTCCTAATTTATCGTACGGCGATACGGTGTGCACTTCTTAAAGACCTTAGATTCGGCGTACCGTACACAAAAACAAACCTACAAGGAGAAATCCCGAAAAAATGAGACTTAAATCGCTTGAGCTTCAGGGGTTCAAATCATTTCCGGACAAAACCGTTTTGAACTTCGAAAGCGGTGTTACCGCCGTTGTCGGACCGAACGGAAGCGGAAAATCGAATATTACCGATGCCATAAGATGGGTCCTCGGAGAAATGTCAACAAAGAGTATCAGAACGCCCAAAATGGAGGATATCATCTTCGGCGGATCCGCCACAAGAAAGCCGATGGGCTATGCGGAGGTTTCTCTTGTCATCGACAACAGGTCGGGTGCCGGACGTCTTGACACAGAATATGACGAGGTCACCGTAACCAGAAGATACTATCGCGGCGGCGAAAGCGAATACATGATAAACCGCCGTGCCGTCCGTCTTAAGGACATTGCCGAGCTGTTTATGAACACCGGCATCGGAAAGACCGGCTATTCGAACATCGGTCAGGGCAAGGTTGCGGAAATCATTTCCCAGAAAAGCGAAGACCGCAGAGGCGTTTTTGAAGAGGCTGCCGGAATATCCAAATTCCGCTACCAGAAAAACGATGCGGAAAGAAAGCTCAAAACCGCAAACGAAAACAAGCTCCGCCTTTCGGACATTTTAAGCGAGCTTGAAGCAAGAGTCGGACCTCTTGAAAAGGAGGCAAACAACGCAAAGAAATACCTCGAGCTTTACGAGCAGAAAAAGAATGTGGATATTGCTCTCTGGATCTTCGATTCCGACCGCCTTCGCGAGAGCGGAAACGAAAACGAGCTTAAATACTCCGCATCAAAGCTGTCTCTTGAGTCGGTCGACGGAGAGATAAGCGAAATAGAGGCGAAAAGCGAAAAGCTGTATACCCAGATTCAGGATATCAAGTTTAAAACCGATGAACTGGGGCAAAAGATTATCGAATCCGGGAACCGCAGGCATTCGATAGAGCTTGAAAATCACGACTGCGAAAGCGAGATCCGCCACATTGAGGAGCAGCTATCACGCAACGCAGAGGAAAGAGCAAAGAAAAGCAAGCAAAAGCTTGACACCGAAAAGCAGTCAGACGAGCAGGAAAGCGCATTAAAGGAAAACAGGGAAAAATACACGTCGGTGCTTTCGGATATCGCTTCTCTTGACGAAAAGGGAAACAGCCTGAACGAGCAGCTCAAAAAAACCGAGCTTCTTCTCGGCGACACCGAGGTTACGCAAAGAGATACGGAAATCCGGCTTGTAGAGCTGAAAATGAATCTGGCATCCTTAAACGGCTCTCACACAGCGGAAAGCGACCGCACGGCAGAGCTTGAAGAAAGCCTTGCCGAGATCACAGAGTCGATTTCCTCTCTTTTAAAGCAGAAAAGCAACAAAGAAAAAAATCTTAATGATTATAAAGAAAACCGCAGCGCACAGCAGGAAAAGCAAAAAGACGCGCAGGCAGGAATTACAAGGCTCGAAGAGGAAGCGGAGGAGCTGAAAAACAAAATTTCCGAAGCAAAACTTTCTCTTGATACAAAAAGGCAGAGAGCGGACTCGCTGCGCAGGATGGACGAGCTGTTTGAGGGATACTCAAGGAGCGTAAAGGCTCTTATGAGCGCCACAGCAAACCGTACGGTAAAGGGCATCTGCGGTCCTATTTCAAAAGCAATCACCGTCGGCTCCAACTACGCTCTTGCAATAGAAACCGCGCTCGGAGCAAATCTTCAGAACATAATTACAGAGGACGAAGCGGCAGCAAAGGCGGCAATTAATTATCTGAAGCAAACCGGAGCAGGAAGGGCAACCTTCTACCCGATCACATCGGTAAAGCCGTCCTCTTTAGGTCTTTCGGAAAACGAACTGAAGAGCAATTCGGGCTATGTCGGAATTGCAAGCAGGCTTGCCCTATGCGATGACAAATACAGAGGCATAATCGATTATCTTCTCGGCAGAACAGCTGTTTTCGACAATCTCGATAATGCATCGATTGCGGCAAAAAAGCTCGGCTACAGGCTGAAAATCGTCACTCTCGACGGACAGCAGATCAATGCCGGCGGCTCTTATACCGGAGGCTCGGTAAAGCACGACTCCGGAATGCTCACAAGAAAAGCAGAGATCGAAAGGCTGACAGAACAGGCAAAGGATGCAGAAAAAGCGCTTATTCAGCTTGAAAGCAGCCTGAATGAAAACAAGGAAAAGCTATCCGACCTCCGCAGAATTTCGCAGGAGGCATCAGAAAACCTCGGACTGCTTCAGAGCCTTATTTCATCCGAGGAGACACAGCTTCAGGTAATTCTTTCTAAGACCGAGGCTGCCGAAAAGCAGAAAAAAGAGCTTTCGGACAATCTTGACGGCATCGGAGCAGGCCAAAAGGACTATGAAAAGAAAAAATCCGATGCCGAAAAGGAAATCGAGGAAACAGAAAGGCTCGTTTCGGAAATCAAAGACAAGCTTGAAAAGCTCCACCGCGAATATGAAAAGGACGACGAGCAGCTCGACCTTATAAGCAAGGAGGGCAACTCGCTTCTTATACAAAAGGCAACTCTTGAAAAGGACATCGAGACCGGAGAAAGCACACTTGCCTCGGCAAAGGAGCTTATAGCCACTCTGCTTTCCGACATTTCGGGCCTTGAGGAGTCGGATCTTGATCTTAACAAAAGGCTGGAAGCAACAAGGCAGAAAATAAAGAGCAACAGCTCGGATTTTGAAATGCTCAATTCCGAAATCGAAAGAATCGAGCAGGACAGAAGAGCCTATGTCGAAAAGACAATGCAGAACCAGAAGCTCGAGACCAAGCTGCGCGAAGAGCTGCGCGACAAGACCCGTGCAAGAGAGATCATCTTCCGCGACTATACGAAATTCGAGGCAAAGCGCGAGCAGCTTAAAGCCGAGCATGATCGTCTGGCTTCGAAAATCTGGGACGAATACGAGCTGACCTACAGCACCGCATGCGAGATGAATCTGCCGAAGGTCGACGAGTCGAACAGGCAGTCGTATTCGCAAAGACAGAACGAGCTGCGTTCCAAAATACGCGCGATCGGTCATGTCAATGTCGGTGCGATCGACGAATACAAGGAGGTCAAGGAAAGATACGACTTTTCGAAAAACCAAATCGAGGATCTCGAAAAGGCGGAAATCAGCCTGACCGAAATAATCGGAAGAATCGAAAAGGAGATGCAGGCAAAATTCCTTTCTGCAATCGACAGCATCAACAAAAACTTCAAGATCGTTTTCAGAGAGCTTTTCGGAGGCGGAGACGCAGAGATCTATCTTTCGGATCCTGACAATCCTCTTGAAAGCGGAATCGAGATCGACATTGCACCTCCCGGAAAGATTATAAAGAGCCTGATGACCCTTTCCGGCGGAGAGCAGTCGTTTGTCGCAATAGCACTGATATTTGCGATTCTTGAGGTGAACCCGACGCCGTTCTGCATCTTCGACGAGATCGAATCCGCGCTTGACGATGTAAATGTATACCGCTTTGCGGACTATATGAGAAAGTATTCCGACAAGACGCAGTTCGTTGTAATCACCCACAGAAGAGGCACAATGGAATCCGCGGATGTTCTTTACGGAGTTACAATGCCTGAAAGAGGCGTATCCAAAGTGCTCGGAATAAACGTAAACGAAGTTGAACAGAAAATAGGAGAAAAGATAAACTGATGGGATTTTTTGAAAAACTTAAACAAGGTCTTTCCAAAACAAAAAATTCAATTGTAGCGCAGGTTGACAACCTTTTCAAAAGCTTTGTCAAGGTAGACGAGGAGCTTCTTGAGGAGCTTGAGGAAATTCTTATTATGGCTGACGTCGGAATCGGTCCGACAGAGGAGATCATCGACAGGCTGCGCGACACAATCAAAGAAAAGAGAATCTCCGACCCGGAGGAATGTAAGGCAGAGCTCAAATCGATTCTTATCGACATGATAGGTCAGGGCGAGCCGCTTAACCTTTCGACAACTCCGGCGGTAATCCTTGTTATCGGCGTAAACGGTGTGGGCAAGACCACCTCGATTGCAAAGATTGCAAATCTTTTAAAATCCGAGGGCAAAAATGTCCTTCTTGCCGCAGCCGACACCTTCAGAGCCGCTGCAATCGATCAGCTCCAGATCTGGGCTGACCGTATAGGCGTTGATCTTATCAAGCATGATGAGGGCTCGGATCCTGCATCTGTCGTGTTCGACGCGGTAAACGCTGCAAAGAAAAGAGGCACAGATGTTCTCATAATCGACACAGCCGGCAGACTTCATAACAAAAAGAACCTGATGGATGAGCTTGCAAAGATAAACCGAGTTATAAGCAGAGAGCTGCCGGATTCGGCAAAGGACACGCTTCTTGTCCTTGATGCGACAACCGGACAGAATGCGGTAATGCAGGCATGCGAGTTCAAAAACTCCGCACCGATAACCGGGCTTGTGCTTACCAAACTCGACGGAACGGCAAAGGGCGGAATTGTCTTCTCAATCAAAAAGGAGCTCGGAATTCCGGTAAAATTCATCTGTGTCGGAGAGCACATCGACGACCTGCAGTATTTTGACGCAGAACAGTTTGTAGCAGCACTGTTCGAGGGTTGATTTTATGGAAATCGTTCTTGCATCAAACAATAAGAACAAAATAAAGGAGATGAAAGCGCTTCTTGCACCTCTTTCGCCGCTTTTTGAAGGCGGAATTCAGCTTTTGTCTCTTTCTGATATAGGCTATACCGGTGATATAGAGGAAAACGGACTGACCTTTGAGGAAAATGCAACAATAAAGGCATCGGTTCCGGCAAGCCTCGGCTACTACGGCATAGCAGACGATTCAGGTCTTGAGGTCGACGCGCTCGGCGGAAAGCCGGGAATCTACTCTGCAAGATACAGCGGAGAGCACGGCGATAACGAAAAAAACAATCAAAAGCTGCTTTCTGAGCTTGAAAATATCGAAGATGAAAAACGGACGGCAAAATTCGTTTCTGTCATCGCAATGGTGGCTCCTAAAGGAAAGGATCAGCGCTTTTGCTTTACAGTAAGAGGCGAATGCAAAGGGAAAATACTTCGCGAATACCGCGGAGCAAACGGCTTCGGATATGATCCGCTGTTCTTATATGAGCCTCTTAATAAAACCTTTGCGGAGCTTTCGGATGACGAAAAGAACAGGGTCAGCCACAGAGCAGCCGCGTTTGAAATGCTCAAAAGCCGTCTTAAGGAGCTTACATGAAGGAAATCGGCATCTTCGGAGGCACATTTTCCCCCGTCCACTTAGGTCATGTCCATGCAGCCCATGCCTTTTATGATGAGCTCGGGCTTAACAGGCTGATAATCATCCCGTCGTTTTGCCATCCGTGCAAAAAAAAGCCGGAAGAATTTTCGGCAGAGGAGCGCTTTAGGATGCTTAACCTTGCCTTTAAGGACGACAGCCGGGATATTGTAATTTCCGATTATGAGATAAAGCAGAATGACGTATGTTACACCGCAGACACTCTTTTGCACTTCAAAAAGGAGCTTGGGGATGAGGTTCATCTTAATCTTCTTGTCGGAGAGGATCTGATTTTAAGCATCGGCAGCTGGAGAAATGCAGAAAAGGTTTTTGAGCTTGCAAGGATAGTATATATTAAAAGAAAAAAGACCGACAGCCGGATTTCGAAGTCGGTTGCAGAGCTTAAGAAAAATTTCGGCGCCGATATCAAAGAGCTTGCGGCAGAGCCGTATGAAATCTCATCGACAGATATCAGAAATTCCGTGTATGAATATGAAAAATATCTGCCGGACGGCGTAAAAGAATACATAAAAGCACAGAAAAGGGCAAAAATCATATCAAAGGTCAGGGAAACACTTTCGGAAAAGCGGCAGGAGCATGTTTTCTCCACCGAAAAGGAGGCGCTTAAGCTCGGAAAGCTTGCCGGGCTTGACGAAGTCGATCTTCACAGGCTGTCGACCGCTGCCCTGCTCCACGACATTACAAAGGAGCTCTCTAAAAAAGAGCATACAGAGCTGATGGACAGGCTTGGGGAAAGCTTCAATAAGGATTCGCTTAAAAACGAGAATACACTTCACGCGGAATCCGGTGCGTATTACGCAAGAGCGCTGTTTCCCTCGGATGTGGATGACAAGGTTTTTTCGGCAATCTTCAGGCACACGACAGGCTCAAAGGACATGAGCCTTCTTGACAAGATTCTTTATCTTGCCGACTTTACCGAGCCGACACGGGCAATTGAAACCTGCAAAAAGGAAAGAGAATATCTTTACAGCCTCATCGACGGCGGTACAAAGATAAAAAAGGCTATCGATCTTTCGATAATTTTCTCACTCGAAAAAACAATTGCCTATGTCAAAGAAAAGGGCGGATTCGTCCATCCGGCAAGCCTTGAGGCGTTAAAGCAGCTTAAAGGCAATACATATTCCTAAAACCCGGAGGCTTATATGTCACAACCAAGGAAATTACCCTCTGTAATAATAATTTCTGTCTGCCTTGTGGCATTGATCGCCTGCACCTCGGTTATCGGATTGATCCTTAAGAGCCTTCTTATCCCACCAAACCAGAAAAGCGATTTTCTGCCGATAGCAGCCTCACCGGGAAACGAAGTAACCGAGAATCCCGAAATAGAACGCAAACCGGACTATTACAACATTCTGCTTTTAGGAACCGACAGCATCGGGATGAACACCGATACGATCATGCTTGTATCGATTGACGGGACGAAAAAAAAGATATCGATTCTTCAGCTTCCGAGAGACACATATATAGAATATGAAAATACCGGATGCAAGCTGAATTCTGTTTTCAAAAAGAAGCTTGAGCAGTCAGGCAGCGCAAAGGAATCGGTTGAGGGGCTTGCAAGGCTGCTTGAAAAAAGCCTGTGCATTCCGATTGACTACTGTGCCGTGATTGATCTTGCGGTTCTGCGCGAAACGGTAGATGCAATCGGCGGAGTGACTGTTGATATCCCTGCGGATATGTATTATGTCGACAATAAGCAAGGGCTTAAAATCGATCTTAAGGCAGGAGTGTCCACACTTAACGGGGATCAGGCGGAGCAGTTTATCCGCTACAGATCCGGATATCTTCAGGCGGACATCGGCAGGATGGATGCGCAGAAGCTGTTTCTTTCCGCTCTTATAAGAAAGGTAAAAACAGAGTTTACCCTTTCGCAGATCACAGCGGTGGTCAGAACCGCAATAAAAAACATAAACACGACAATTCCGGTATCGGATGCAATCTATCTTGCCTCAAAGATATACGAAAGCATCGGCGAATCCGATATAACAATGAAAACCCTTCAGGGCGGAGCCTACAAGAACGGAATGTACTATATCATGTACCGGTCCGCCGCATATGAAACGGTAAACACCTATTTCAATGCATACAGCACCGACATCCCGGAAGACGCATTTGACAGCGAGCTTATTTTCACGGATAACGATGATTCGGTTATAAAAGAGCTGTATTACGCAAAAGATGCGGCCTCGGACGGTAAAACGGCAGAGGATATAAATGATAACGGGATCTATATTCCAATGCTGAAATAATGCGAATAATGCGGTTATAATTTAGCAAAAAATCAAAATGCTGTGCGCCGCATATTACAGCTTCCGAAAATAAAGTCTTGAATTAATCTATTATATAAAAACTAAGAAACCGGTCAGAACCGGGAAAGGAAACAAAAGATGGCAGAAAACAAGACCCTGGGGCCGAAAGAACTGGCAGAAAAGATCATAAAGATCCTCGACGAAAAAAAGGCAGGAGACATCAAGCTGCTTTATGTCCATGATAAAACGGTAATTGCCGATTACTTTGTGCTATGCACCGGCAACTCGAACACACAGATCAGATCTCTCTGCTCGGAGGTCGAATTCAGAATAAAGGAATCCGACAAGCTCGAGCCGGAGCGCAAGGACGGAATCGATGAGTCAAAGTGGATGATCCTTGACTATGCAAGTGTTATCGTTCACGTTTTCACACCGGATATGAGATCATTTTACAATCTCGAAAAGCTTTGGGCAGACGCGGAGCTCATTGATATTTCCGCGCTTGTCACAGCCGACTGACGCAGTATTATTCTTTCGAAAGGAACCTGATAATAATGAGATACGAACCGAAAACCACCGACAAAAAATGGCAGGACAGATGGGAAAAGGAGCACGCCTTTGAAGCAAAGGAGGATTACTCTCTTCCGAAATTCTACGGACTTGTTGAATTTCCGTATCCGTCCGGAGCCGGTCTTCATGTCGGACACATAAAGGCATACATAAGCATGGAGGTGCTTGCAAGAAAGCGCCGTATGCAGGGCTATAATGTCCTCTTCCCGATCGGCTTTGATGCCTTCGGACTCAATACCGAAAACTATGCAATCAAGACCAAAACACATCCGAGAATCGTAACCGATAAGAATATTGCCAACTTCACAAAGCAGATGAAGTCGGTCGGATACTCCTTTGACTGGTCAAGAGTAATCGATACAACCGATCCGGATTACTACAAGTGGACACAGTGGATATTCCTCAAAATGTTCGAAAACGGACTCGTTTTCAGAGACAAAACACTTGTAAACTACTGCCCCTCCTGCAAGGTCGTCCTTTCCAACGAGGATTCGCAGGGCGGAAAATGCGACATCTGCGGCTCGGAGGTCGTTCAGAAATCCAAGGAGGTTTGGTATCTCCGCATAACCGAATACGCGGACAAGCTGCTTTCCGGACTTGATCTTGTCGATTACCCGGCAAACATCAAGCAGCAGCAGGTAAATTGGATCGGAAAGTCCACCGGCGCCTTTGTCAACTTCGGCATTAAGGATACCGACGACAAGCTCCGCATCTATACCACAAGACCGGATACGCTTTTCGGAGTAACCTTCATGGTAATTGCGCCAGAGCATCCGATAATCGACAAGTATGCCGATAAAATCTCCAACATGGATGCAGTAAAGGAATACAGAAGCCAGTGCGCGAAGAAGACCGAATTTGAACGAACCCAACTTGTAAAGGACAAGACCGGTGTCAAGATAGAAGGACTTACCGCCGTCAATCCCCTCTCCGGAAAGGAAATCCCGGTTTTCATTGCAGACTATGTAATGATGGGCTACGGAACCGGAGCAATCATGGCGGTTCCTGCGCACGATGAGCGCGACTATGCGTTTGCAAAGAAGTTCGGAATCGATATAATCGAAGTCATTAAGGGCGGAGACATCGAAAAGGAAGCCTATACAGGCGACGGAGAAATGATCAACTCCGACTTCCTTAACGGATATACAAACAAGAAGGATTCCATAAAGAAGGCAATTGAGGTTATCACCGAAAGAGGAATCGGCGAGGGCGGAACGACCTTTAAGATGAAGGACTGGGCGTTCAACCGTCAGAGATACTGGGGCGAGCCTATACCGATTGTTCACTGCCCGAAATGCGGAATGGTTCCGGTACCCTATAATGAGCTGCCGCTGCGTCTGCCGGATGTAGAAAACTTTGAGCCGGGCGAGGGCGGAGAAAGCCCTCTTGCCAAGGTCGAATCCTTTGTAAACTGCTCCTGCCCGAAGTGCGGCGGTGCAGCAAAAAGAGAGACAGATACGATGCCGCAGTGGGCTGGAAGCTCGTGGTACTTCTTAAGATACTGCGACCCGAAGAACGACAGTGCCTTTGCAGGCATGGAGGCGCTTAAATATTGGATGCCGGTAGACTGGTACAACGGAGGAATGGAGCATGTTACAAGACACATGATCTATTCGCGCTTCTGGTACCGCTTCCTTTACGACCTCGGAGAGGTTCCCTATATCGAGCCGTATATGAAGCGCTCGGCAGTAGGTCTTGTCCTCGGACCCGACGGGCAGAAAATGTCAAAATCAAAAGGAAACGTAATCGATCCGCTTGAGGTATCAAATGTATACGGCGCAGATACGCTCCGCACATATGTATGCTTCATGGGCGAATACGGATCTGCTTCCCCGTGGGACGACAAGGGCGTCAAGGGTGCAAGAAGATTCCTTGACAGGGTTGCAGGCCTTACCGATCTTGTAAAGGGCACAGGCGAGACACCCGAGCTTGCATCCGCCTTCCACAAGACTATCAAAAAGGTTTCCTCCGACATTGAGGAGCTGAAATTCAACACCGCAATTGCCTCCATGATGTCTCTTATCAACGAGATATACGATCACGGCTCGCTTACAAAGGACGAGCTTGAGACACTTCTTAAGCTTCTCTGCCCGTTCGCTCCGCATCTGTGCGAGGAGGTTCATGAGGCACTCGGCGGAAAGGATCTTCTTTCACTTGAAAAATGGCCGGAATATGATGAAAGTAAGACGGTCGATTCGACAATAGAAATTGCAGTCCAGGTTCTCGGCAAGCTGAGAGGAACGATTAAAATCTCAGCCGACGCAGACAAGGATGCAGTCCTTGAGGCGGTAAAGGCCGACGAAAAGATCAAAACCTATATCGACGGAAAAACAATCGTAAAGGAAATCTATGTTCCCGGCAAGCTGGTTAACTTTGTTGTAAAATAAAACCGCATCAAAGCCGCCGCTGCTTCCGGATCACAGAGCTTATACAGAATTGAGCACACAAAAACACCATAGGTCTTTGACCTATGGTGTTTTAATATTTGTTTTAATATGTCCTTTAAACAGGCAATCACTTTGCCGACTGTACGTCCTCGCTGTCCTCGTCCTTTTCGCCGACAATAACCGAAAGAGTCGTGATTCTCATGTCCTCCATCTTTGTAACAACAACATAAATGTTTTTATAATTAAAGTTGTCACCCTCAGAAGGAAGCCCGTCGAGCATTTCGATCGCCCATCCGCCGACCGTGGTATATTCGGATTCGAAATCGTCGTCCTCAAGGCCCAAAAGCTCGAAAAAGTCATCGATATTCATGTCGCCGCTGACATCATATGTGTTTTCGCCGGTTTTGATGTAGTCCGGCTCGATTTCATCGCTTTCGTCCCAGATATCGCCGACAATCTCCTCGAGAATGTCCTCCATAGTCACGATTCCGAGAGTTCCGCCGAATTCATCGATTACAATCGCAATATGATTCTTGTTGTCCCTCATTTTTGCAAGAGCCGCAGGCAGCTTTACTGTCTTGTGAAGGAAGAACGGCTTGATCAGAATCGGACGCAGGTCGAAGCTCTGATCGTCAACGAATTTCTTATAAAAGTGATTCAGATACAGTATCCCGATTATATTGTCGATCGAATCCTCATAGACCGGAATTCGTGAGAATCTCGAGTTTGTTATCGTTTCAAGAATCTTTTCCCTGTCGCTGTTTATGTCGATCGAAACCATATCGATTCTGGGTGTAAGTACCTCCTGGACGGTGATGTCCGAAAAGTCGAGTGCCGACTGGAGAAGATCGCTCTTTTCCTCGTCGATAACTCCCTCCTCCTCGACCGTTTCTATAATAGAGGAAAGCTCCTCCTCGGTAACGGTCGGCTCGTCGTCCGGCTCATCCTTGCCCCAGATCAGGCGCAGAAGCTTGATGAAAAGCGTAACGATAAGCACCACCGGGGAAAGAATTATTGTGACTATTCTTAACGGATATGCAAGCAGTACAACAAGTGCGTCTGCGTGGCTTTTTGCAATGACTTTCGGAACAATCTCCGAAAAGATCAGCATTATAAGTGTAATAACAATTGTGGCAACAACAGATCCGACAGCGTCGCTCTGTGCCTCCGGCATGCCGCTGTTCTTCATTATCTGAACAACAATAAGCGTTGCAACCGATGAAGCCACCGTGTTTGTGATATTGTTGCCGATAAGCAGCGCGGAAAGAGAATTCGTAAACTTCTCGCTGATCGAAAGACCGAGCTTTGCAGAGCGCTTCCCGGTTTCCTCCGCCTGCTTTTTCACTCTCATTTTGTTGCAGGCGCTGTATGCCATTTCCGTACCGGAGAAAAACGCGGAAAGGACAAGCATGAGCAGGATAATTAAATACGGAGTTATTCCGGTCATTTTCTGTCACCCTCCTCTTTTCTGTCGGAAACGGGTTCGAGAATAAGTACCGACTCCTTTTCGTCCTCCGGCTCATCCTTTGAGCCGTCCTTTTCCTGCTCCTCGTCATCGGATTTGTCGGAGCGCTCTGCCTTTTCCGCAAGAGCCTTTGCAATTGCCTTTGCTTTCTCCTCCTCATCCTCCTCGATGAGCTTCTTTTCCTCGATAATTTCCTCGTCTGTCATATATTTGATTATGACATCGGATATTCTGTTGTCCTCAACCTCATCTGCGGTAATCGTCAGATTTCCGACCGAGATTTCCTCTCCCTCATCCGGCACGCCTCCGAAGCTGCTGATAACCCATACGGCAATCGGCTTTGAAAGCATCGTATCCGGAATAAGCGATTTGTCAATCCTGCAACCGATCTTTGAAAGAGCCTCGCCGACGGTCATTTTTGCACTGACCTTAAAGCGGTTCCCTCCGAGCTTGACAAAGTTGTCGTCAACAACGTCGTCCTCGTCCCAGATTTCGCCGACAAGCTCCTCAAGGAAGTCCTCGATCGTTACAACGCCGAGCGTCCTGTTCTCGTCGTCCCTTACAATCGCAAGGTACGCCGCACCCTTTCTCATTTCCTCTAAAACATCGTCAATCTTGGCATTTTTAAAGACATATGCCGGGTTTACGAGCAGGCTGCGCAGATCTTCTATTTTTCCGTTATTTGCGACATATTCCTTTAAAAATATTCTGATCGGAAGAATTCCCACGATATCGTCAAGGCTGCCGTTTATAACCGGAAGTCTCGAATGCCTGCTCGTTTTGATAAATTCAAGCATTTTTTCGGTCGAATCCGAAATATCGATTGCCTCGATATCCTCTCTTCTCGTCATTACCTCTCCGATTCGGGTATCCGAAAACTCAAGAGCGCTCTTGAAAAGGTCTGTCTGCTCCTCATCCATGACCCCTTCCTCTTCCGCCGTATCGATTATGTCATAAAGCTCGTCTTCGGTAATCGATGGAACCTCTTTTACGCCGAAAAGACGTGAAAATGCAGCAGAAATAGAGGTAAACAGAATATTGAGCGGCTTAAACAGCTTCATCAGAAAGCGAAGCAGGCCGGAGCACTTGAGTGCCATCGTGTTATATCTGTCGCCTGCAAATGCCTTCGGAATCATATCGCTGAACATAAAAATGACAACAGCAACCGCAAGTGTTCCCCAAAGCTCGGAATTTCCGGGCGTGCCGGAAAGCCTTGCAATTATGAGTGTAGCAACAGATGCAGCCGCGTTGTTTGCAATATTATTGCCGATAAGCACTGTAGAAAGTGCATCAACAAAATTATTTGAGATGTACATTGCGTTTTTCGCACGTTTATCTCCGTCGTCCGCCTTGCTCTTGATACGAATCTTGTTCATCTGCGCAAAGCTGCTTTCGGAGCACGAAAAATACGCTCCCCAAGCTATAAAAAATATAAAAAGCAGTAGCAGGGGTATACAACCGTCCATTAAGACTTACCAACTCCTTCCATGGTCTAAAACGGTTAAGGCACGGGGCATTTTACCCCTTTATTGTCCGGCGCAGACTGTTAATTTTTTTCTGCTGTGGGGACAATAAGCCTGAAAGCTAATAAATACAATAAAATATGCATTCGCATACGGCAAAAGTATACAAATTTTTTTGCCGTATGTCAATGCCTTTAAAAAAATTTATTTATGGATTTTCTTGATTCTCGTAACATCCTTTATCATCCTCAGTGCATCCTTTACCGGATTGACCTTGGATTCGCTGTTACGGTTATTGATTATCTTGACCGGATATTCCATCACCTTGATTTTGTACTTGTCTGCAAGAATCAGCATTTCAAGGTCAAAAGCAAAGCTGTTGATTTTACATTCGGAGAATATCCTGTGCGCAGCCGTCCTTCTTAAGCATTTAATTCCGCACTGCGAATCGCTGTAGCTGAATCCTGCAAGAAGCCCGATGACCTTTATATAGGTTTTCGACATCAGCTTGCGCAGAGCGTTGTAGCCCTCATATCCGTCCTTTGAAAGATTTCTCGAGCCGATCAGTATCTCCGCATCGCTTTTTTCAAGCGCCTTATATACATTATATATAGTATCAAGCCCGAAGGCAAGATCGCAGTCGGTGTAAACGATCAGATCTCCGTCGGCTTTAAGCACGCCCTCCCTTACTGCAGAGCCCTTGCCGCGATTGTCATCGTATCTTGTAACTCTGACATTCGGCAGAGCAAGCTCCTTTACAAGTCCGGCGCAGTTGTCGGTACTTCCGTCATCCGAAAATACTATCTCATAATCCTCCTGCGGCATTTTCGAATTAAGGAATTCGGTAAGCGCCCTTGCGGTATCGGTTACAATCTTTGCCTCGTTGTACATTGGAATTACAACAGATAGTTTGTGACTCATTTTTTCAGTCCTTCATTTTTCTTTATTGTCTTTTCATGACGGATCATTTCAGATCATTAAGATCATATCAAGCCGTTTTAGTCGGTATAGGTCTTGATAAGAACCGCCTGAACGGCAATTCGTCCGTTTTCGGCTCTGTTTGTACAGGTCGAAAGAGTAAGCAGACGGCTGTTTTTATCGAACTTGATTCCCTCCTGCTTCCAGACCGAATTGCTTCTCATCTCCTCTGCAAACTTAAGGAAGTCCGCATCATTTGCAAATGAGGTTCTGATATACGGATAGTTTGACGTAGTCTGATATGCGGCAAACACCTCGTATTTGTAGCTTGCCTCCGGAGTGTGTATAAGCACATAGCGGTGCCGATCAAAGAAGTTCTTTTCGGTGTATCTGTCAAGCATGTGGAACATTGTCGAGTTTGACATGTGGTGACCGTAAAGAATCAGATTCCGGTTGTCCGGGATAGTCTTCGAGCATCTGTAATCGGCAAATATCGAGCCGCCCTTGGAATAATTTCCGGTGTAGTCGTGGTTCAGATAAAAGTCATTATCCTTGCTCTGCATTATGATATAGTCAATATTTGTTCCCTCAACCTGGACCCATCCGAAAAAGTCGGGATACGCAGCCTTAAAAATACCGAGCTTGGCGCGGTATCTTGCATAGAGCTCCTCCTCGGTAAGCGTCGGGGGATCCACATACTTGCCCCAGTCGACGATCGTCTGCGCCTTTGCATAGTCCGGTGTTTCAACAGACTTAAAGGGCATGCTCATCGCCCACGAGCCGTCATTGTGGAGCATGTCGGAAAGGGCATCATTTGCACGCTGCATTTTGGCATATTCGCTCAGCGTATTGATCACATAGACCGCGCTCACGCAGAATACCACAGCACAAACAAAGATAATCGCCCATCTTAACAGCTTCGGCTTTATCTCTGTCAGATCGATTCCGGTTGTAGCAGGCTCGCATACATCGTCCGGCACCATTACCTTTACAGATTCGGTAAACGGACTTTTTTCATAGTCCAGACGTCCGGCTGATGTTCCGTGTGAAAATATCTTTTTTTTCTTTAACAGTTCCATAACATCCTTTTTTCTTCTTAATTATCGAAGTACAATAAGTGTTTTCGAAATTATCAATACTATTCATATTATGAAATCTTCTGCAATAATATGCAGCTTATGATATACTTATACCGGCAGGAAAGGCAGCTTAAATCCGCCTTCCCATACCTATCGCATGCATCGGCTTGCTTATACCCTTATCACTTAAGTTCAATAAGCGAGCAGTTCCACATTTCGGGCGCTTCGTAGCCAAGCAGGTTTACTGCAGTTGCTGCAACGTTTGAAAGTCCGAAATCTGCCTGCGCCTTGACATCATAGCTTTCGCTGTAGAAGTTGTCGTAAATAATCAGCGGAACGGGATTGAGCGTGTGGCTGGTCTTTGCCTTGAAGCTGCCGTCCTTGCCCTGCTTCGGCTTCCCGGTCTTCTTGTCGATTTCATACATCTCGTCGGCGTTTCCGTGATCCGCTGTGATAATGGCAACACCCTTTGCCTCGTCAACAACCTTCAGAATTCTTGCAAGCTGGAGATCAAGTCCCTCAACGCCGATTTCGGTTGCCTGAAGATTTCCGGTGTGTCCTACCATGTCTCCGTTCGGGAAGTTGCAGCGTATCGATTTGTACTTTCCGCTCTTTATCGCCTCGATAAGCGCATCGGTAATCTCAGCACACTTCATCCAAGGTCTCTGCTCGAACGGAACGACATCCGACGGAACCTCAAGGTATGTCTCAAGCTCCTCGGAGAACTTTCCGCTTCTGTTTCCGTTCCAGAAATATGTTACATGGCCGTATTTCTGTGTCTCGGAGACTGCAAACTGGGTAATTCCGGTTCCTGCAAGATACTCTCCGAGCGTATTTGTAATCTCCGGCGGATTTACAAGATATCTTGACGGGATGTGGAGGTCGCCGTCATACTCGAGCATTCCGGCATAAATTACCTTCGGATATCTTACTCTGTCGAAATGGTCGAACTTTTCGGAATCGAACGCCTTCGAGATCTCGATCGATCTGTCTCCTCTGAAGTTGAAGAAGATAACGCTGTCTCCGTCGCAGATTGTTCCGACCGGCTTTCCGTCCTTTGCAATTACAAACGGATCAAGATCCTGGTCGATTGCGTGGGTTTCCTCTCTTAAGGTCACAATCGCCTGCTTTGCGGACTCAAACTGTCTTCCGATGCCGAGGACATGAACCTTCCAGCCCTCCTCAACCATCTTCCAGTTTGCCTCATATCTGTCCATTGTGATCTTCATTCTTCCGCCGCCGGATGCGATCATAATATCAAAATCGTCAGAGCGGAGGCCGTTTAAGAATTCCTCAAACGGCTCTACATATTCAAGAGCGGAGGTTTCTCCTACATCTCTTCCGTCAAGAAGAATATGGATTCTTACCTTCTTTACCTTTTCCTCCTTGGCTCTTACAATCATAGCCTTGAGGTGGTCTATATGAGAGTGAACGTTTCCGTCCGAAAACAGTCCGAGGAAGTGAAGAGTCGAATTGTTTTCCTTTACGCCGTTTATAAGAGCCTTCCATGTGTCGGATTCAAACATCTTTCCGCTTTCGATCGACTGCGAAACAAGCTTTGCGCCCTGTGCAAAAACCTGACCGGAGCCGAGCGCATTGTGGCCGACCTCGCTGTTGCCCATGTCGTCGTCGGACGGAAGACCGACAGCGGTTCCGTGCGCCTTGAGCTTTAATGTCGGATACTTGCTTGTCAGCATGTCAAGAGTAGGAGTGTGCGCAAGCTTGACTGCGTTTCCGGCTCCCTCCGGAGCGATTCCGACTCCGTCCATTACTATTGTTACAACCGGTCCTTTTACACCTTCGAATTTTGAGCTTTTTTTAAGAGATTTCAGTGTATCCATGATATTGTCTTTTCTCCGTATATAATTATTGTATATATTCTTGCTGTATTGCTAAAAGATATTCTAGATCATTATATAATACAATTGTGAATAAAGCGTTTATAAATTCAATATTATTAAAAAATATTTTGTCTTTGCCGTCCCGGTTTGTGATTTTAGTTCAATATCAAAGCGTCGAAATGAATTTTATTAACAAATTATTACAAAAACAGTCAAAAATCACGCACGTGCGTATACGCAGTTGCGATAACTGTTCTACAATGAGATTTAAATGCTGGGCTGAGTCTGTCCTCAGTCTTAAGAAGTGGGAGTGTAAAATGAGCGTAAAAGAAGCTGTTGTAAAAAGATTTTTATCCCTGTGCAAGGAGAAAAACATGAGGATAAACGAGCTTGCAAATCGCGCCGGCGTTACTCCGTCGACAGCATACAGCATGATGTGTGAAACTCGCAAGGATGTCTCGATACTTACAATAAAGAAGTTTTGTGACGGACTTGAAATATCCTTAGGTGAATTTTTCTCTTCCCCGGAATTTGACAGCCTGGAGCAGGAGATTTATTAAACAATCGGAAGACAATCGAAAGGAAAAACACAGATGCAAAGGAAAAAACAAGAAAAACAAGAGAAAAAAGAAGAGACAGAAGAAGAAAAAGAGAAAAATTACGGTTTTCAACCGCATACAAATCACAGGCAACGGCTGAAAAACCGCTTCTTGAAGGAAGGACTCGACTTTTTTGACAGCCATTTGATTTTGGAACTGCTTCTGTTTTATTCCATACCGAGAAGAGATACGAACGAGACAGCGCACAGGCTTCTTAACGAATTCGGTTCTCTTTCCGGCGTGTTTGACGCAAATTATGAAGATCTGATAAACTGCTGTGGAATAGGCGAAAGCTCGGCATTGTTGATTAAAATGATTCCGCAGTACGCAAGAGCATATATGCTTGACAAAAGCAAGGGATATCCAAGCTTTTGCCAGCTGGACAAGATCGGAGAATATCTTATCAATTATTTCATCGGAGCCATTTGCGAGAAAATCGTTGTCCTGCTGTTTAACAACAACATGGAGCTGATAGACAGTATTCAGCTGACAGAAGGCTCGGTAAGCTCGGCGAACTTCCCAATTCGTTCGCTGAACGACTGCCTTGTAAGAAGAAACGCCGCCTGCTTTATCGTGGCTCACAATCATCCGTCCGGAAATCTTGAGCCGTCTCAGGATGACATCGCTACAACAAAGGTGCTCCTAAAAACCTTCAATGACGGGTTAGGAATACCGATGATTGACCACATTATTGTCGCCGAAGGAAGATATAATCCGATAATCAGAAGCACCGGAATTGCAAAACGGCAGACCAGCTGATTTCAATATGGGGCAGAGCGCTTAAACCCACTCAAAGCCGGTTAAAATCCGCAAATAACAGCAAAAAAGAGTACAACCGGGAGCTTTTATGCGCCCGGTCTGATTTTTTACCGGCTCCGCTTTGCGATTTATACAGTATAAGCTTTACAAAGCCTTTATAATGACTTTACAAGGAGTAAAAAAATTATAACTTTGTTAACATATCCGAGTTGACGAATTTTGATTATTCATATAGAATATTAAGGATGTTTTTTTACGGCACGGCATCGACATGCCGAAACCGCCGTTTCCCTGACTTTTTCAAATTTTCAAATTCGGTATAAAGCAAAGGACTAAGAGACTAAAAGATGAAAAGACTTCGCGCATGGCAGCAGATTGTGTTGGATGTTATTTTTGCGGGAATACTGATTTGTATTTTCGCATATTTCCATCATATAAGGATATTTTGGGGAATCGGAGTCTCTGACGGCGACGAGACCGATCCCTCAAATGTCGTAATCACAAAGCCGGAGCAGCCGGACGACCCGGAAAATCCGTCAACCCCCTCGCATTCCGACATGTTCGG
The DNA here is from genome assembly GCA_934447715.1 of uncultured Eubacteriales bacterium. Taxonomy (GTDB): domain Bacteria; phylum Bacillota; class Clostridia; order Oscillospirales; family CAG-272; genus HGM12657. The sequence continues at coordinate 96,312 of CAKSER010000002.1, forward strand.
AAAAAAATTTGCGGACAAGTTCCTTAAAGAAGGAGAGAAAACCATTTCGACAGACTCTCTTTATGTTTCAAAGGATATCCGTCTTGAATACTCGATTAACACCACAACAATCGACGGCTGCAGAATGCAGTATCATCTGATCGATGTCTACATCCGCAACATCGAGAATCTGAGCGCAAACGTAAATATAAAAAAGCGTGTCACCTTTGAAAGCCTTCTTACCGACAATACCATCGCCGCGATAAGCGGAGATTACTGCGGAAATGTAAACGCCTCAAAGGAGGTTCTGCGCAACGGCAAGGAGCTTCGTGCAAATAACGAGATCATCTTCGATGTCGGAGTGCTCTGCTGGGACGGTTCGTTTAAATGCTACACGCCGTCGGAATACAACCGCAGCGAAATACTGAAAACGGCTCCGTACCAGATCTGGAATTTCGGACCCGGACTGTTTGACAAGGACGGAAACGTCAGAAACGATTTCAAGGACACCTACGGTGAATATATCCTGAATAAGCACCCGAGGCAGATCTTCGGATACTATGAGCCGGGGCACTACTGCTTTGTCACAATCGAGGGCAGAATTGCAGAATCCGAAGGAGCAACCTTTGAAACTGCAGGCAAGCTTTTAAAATCACTCGGCTGCACCGCCGCATATAATCTTGACGGAGGAGCATCGGCTTATACCTACTATAACGGCACAATGGTAAGATACACCGATCAGGATAAGCAGGACAACCCGAGAAAGCTCTACGACGTAATCGCAATCGTAGAGGTTGAGTAACCTGTGTTTTGATTTCTTTGTGCTTTCAGTAATCGTTTTTCATGTTTTTCAGATAACGGAGGAAAAAATGAGCAGTAAAAAAGGCAAAAATGATATTGCTTTAAATATAAAACAAATTTCGCAGAATCTTCTGTTTATCCTCAACCTCGATTTTCTCACCCTGCTTGTTGCGGATAAATTAAATCCTTCAATGTCCTTTATTAATAATAATATTACAAAGCCGATGATCGTCGTATATTCGGCGCTGCTTGTAATAAACTCGCTTTTCTCGCTCGATATTACGCTGGATAAAACCGAGTACAAAGCAGCAGGTTCAATCGGAATGTTCCTTTCGGTTGTCGAGCTGCTTTTCGGAGCGGTCTGCCTTTCGATTGCAATTCTTAAAAGATCGACTCTTTTAAGATCAAAGCAATTCTTTATTTTAGCAGCAGTTATTACATTGATTCATACAGTATTCATGATCGTATGGATCAGCAAAATAAAAGCAAAAGAGTCCGGCACAGAAGGGAATCAGGAAGAAAATCCGAAAGAAAAGCTGACAGAAAAAAAGGAGAGCTGAAATGGTCGTCATTGGAATAGACGTCGGCGGAAGCACGACAAAGATTGCCGGCTTTACCGATTCGGGCAAGCTGATTGACCCGATATTTGTTGCGGCAGCAGACCCGGTAACATCAATATACGGTGCGTTCGGAAGATTCCTTTCGGAAAACAATCTCGAGCTTTCGGATATCAAAGAGGTGATCGCGACAGGTGCCGGAGCCGCATATATAACAAAGCCTATCTACGGCCTTGAGTGCCGTCATGAATCCGAGTTTGACTGCATCGGAAGAGGCGGAATTTATCTTTCCGGCCTCGAGCAGGTAATTACCGTCAGTATGGGAACCGGAACTGCGATCGTTCACGCAGTAAAGGGAAAATCCGTAGAATACCTCGGCGGAACCGGTGTCGGTGGAGGAACGATTATGGGCCTCAGCAACAAGATGCTGGGTCTTGACAGCATCGAAAGCATTACAGAGCTTGCATCAAAGGGAAACCTGAGAAATGTTGACCTCATGGTAGGAGACATTTCAAGAAAAAAGGTTCTTAAAGGGATGCCCGGAGACCTTACCGCCTCGAATTTCGGAAAGGTCAGCGACATGGCAAGCAAAGAGGATCTTGCGCTCGGAATTATCAACATGGTTTTCGAAAGCATTGCAATGCTTGCGGTCTTTGCGGCAAGAAACTGCAAGACAAACGACATTGTGCTTACAGGAAATCTTACTACAATTCAGAAATGCTCGGAAATTTTCACGACGCTTTCCGATATGTTCAAACTGAATTTTATAATTCCGAAGCACTCGCAGTATGCGACCGTAATAGGCGCTGCCCTTGCTTTTTTTGACCACGCATCCGAAGAAAAATAATTTCACGCAAATAGCCATGCGCGAATAACCGGCATGCCTGTCGGGCAGAAATAAAACATGTAAAAAGTGTATACAGAGAGGACAAAATGAAAACTAAACCGTTAAAAAAAGCCCTGCTCGTCTTCCTTGCGGCAGTAATGGTGTTCCCTCTTGCAGCCTGCAAAAAATCAATCTCGCAGGACGACTCGAAAAAGCTGATGGAGGATGCAAAGGCATCACTGAACAAGCTTGAATCCTACAGCGTAAGCATTCAGCGCGATATCGTTCTTACCCACAATACCGAATCGCTGTATAATAACATGGAAAAATTCTCGCTTATAAAGGGAAAGAATTCTGTTTCTCTTACAAGCAGCGAAGGCTATATCAACTCCTGGTATTACAAGGACGGGATTGCGGATCTTTATATCGACGGCGACGGATACGAAGCCGAGATGAGCCTTGATAGCTTTTTAAATTATATTGACACGCTCGGAATGTCCGGAATCGGCATGGACGACTTTACCGATATAACCGGAACCCCGACAGATAGCGGAACTATCCTGACTCTGTCCGACCCGAACGGAAACGACGATCTTAAAAAGCGCCTTTTAAGCCTCGGAATTTCGGGATTTGAGTATGAAACCGACAAATCCGCAGCCGAAATGGTTCTTGATCAGAACGGAAATCCGGTAAGCGAGAAAATTTCCTATACCGGAAAATGCAAGGTCGCAGGAGAAACTCTTGAGTATGACCTCGCGATTGTCCGCAAATACAGCCTCGAAAAGGAAGATGTAGCTTTAGCGGATACCGAAAACAACAGCTATTTAAAGGTCGGCTCGATAGACGAGGTGACTGCATACAACAATGCGTTTACCAATCTGCTTATGGCAAATTTCGATGCATCCTTTGCCTTTGAGGTACTTATTTCGCAGCAAGGCAGCGGCTCAAACGGAGATCTGATCAAGGAAGCTCACAATTACGTTCAAAACGTCTCCGGAGATTCCTTCAGCTTCTGCGATTCAATTCAGCTTTCGAGCACAACAGACCCGACAGCTCCGGAAAGCAAATCGTATATGGAATATGAGGACGGGGTGCTGACAAATGTATATAACGGTCAGAAATCGACAGACGACTCAAGCGACCCGTATACAATGCTCTACTTTGTTACAAGCCTGTACGGAAGATTTACAAACAGCTACGCAAAGATGAAGGAACCCGAAAAAACCGTAAATAGAGACGGAGATTCAGTATACACATATACTCTCGATGATACCCATGCGGCAAAAATCTGCGGAGATATGGCATATACTCTCTACGGCGGCACATCGGATACTACGCTTACCAATGCCAAAAGGATCGACTTCGAAAAGAACAGCTTCCAGATTACAATCGACAAGAAGTCCGGCACCGTAAAAGACTTCACCTTCTTCCTTAATGGCTCGTTCGATATCGAATCCACCGTTATAACAGTAGAGCTTACCTACAGCTTTACAATGAATCAGTTCGAAAACGGCGTCAAGGTCGTAATGCCGGAGTAACGACAAGCAAGGTCAAGAGGAATGCATTCAACATACAAAAAACGCTCACTGCAATTCGCTTTGAAATGCAGTGAGCGTTATTTTATTTGGTTTTATCAGGTTCTTCTCCTTAAATGGATGTGGGAAAGTTTTTCGTACTGCTCAAAATCAACCGATTTGAGTATCTCCTCAAGCTCTCCGTCTCCCATTACGGTGTTTCTGCCCTCCTCATAAAGACGGTCGACAACCTCCTTGATCTTGGCAACAAATTCGTCCTTTTTTGAAACCTGCTGATCTCCCGTCAGCCTGAAATAGCCGTTTACCCAGAATGCAATTCCGGCAAGGCCGCTTCTCTGGTCAACCGCAACAAGCGTCGGGCGGTTGAGAATTTTGCCGGTGTCGAATATGTTGTATATTTCCTCGTTCTTGATAAGCCCGTCAGCGTGAATACCTGCTCTTGTGACATTGAAGTTGCGTCCGACAAACGGTGTTCGTTCGGGGATTTCATAGCCGATTTCCTGCTCGAAATAGTTTGCAATGTCGGTAATAACAGAAAGGTCCATTCCGTCTGTTGTTCCTCTTAACGAAGCATATTCGATCGCCATAGCCTCGAGCGGACAGTTGCCTGTTCTTTCGCCTATGCCGAGCAGAGAGCAGTTGACCGCCGAGCAGCCGTAAAGCCATGCGGTTGACGCATTTGTAACGACCTTGTAGAAATCGTCATGTCCGTGCCACTCAAGCATCGAGCTCGGGATCTGGGCGTAGTGCTGAAGACCGTATATAATCCCGGGAACGCTTCTCGGAAGCGCGGCACCCGGATATGTTACACCGAAGCCCATTGTGTCGCAGGCTCTGATCTTGATCGGCACACCGGATTCGATGCTAAGCTTATGAAGCTCCTCTGCAAACGGAACAACAAAGCCGTAGAAGTCCGCTCTTGTAATATCCTCAAAGTGGCATCTCGGGCGGATTCCCTTGTCAAGAACGCTCTTTACAATTCCGAGGTATTTGTCGAGTGCCTTTGCTCTTGTAAGTCCCATCTTATTGTAGATGTGATAGTCCGAGCAGGAGACAAGCACTCCTGTCTCCTTCAGTCCGAGATTTTTTACAAGCTCAAAGTCCTTTTCGTTTGCGCGTATCCAGCTTGTGATCTCCGGGAACTCAAAGCCGAGATCCATGCAGCGCTTTACTGCCTCTCTGTCCTTTTCGGTATATACGAAAAACTCGCTCTGGCGTATAATTCCCTTCGGTCCGCCGAGTTTGTGCAAAAGGGTGAAGAGGTCTACAATCTGCTTTACCGTAAACGGAGATGTTGACTGCTGTCCGTCGCGAAAGGTTGTGTCGGTAATCCAGATTTCGTCCGGCATATTAAGCGGAACAAAGCGGTGGTTGAACGACACCTTCGGGATCTGCTCGTAATTGAAAAGCTGTCTGTATAAATTCGGAGTTTCTCTTTCCTGAAGCTGATATTTGTACGCAGCCTGCTCAATCAGGTTGGTCGCTTCTGAAAAATTGACTTCGGCATTTTCGTAAATATTGTTGTTTTCCTTTGACATGATAACCTTCTCATTCTTCGAAAATCGTATGCAAAAATCCTGTTGCAATAATCAGTTTACCACACTTTTGAAATTTTTGCAACCACTTTCTTGCAAAAACACGCCTATTTTTCTGATTTTTGCAGTTTTTTTGAATTAAATTGAATTTTGACTTGCGCAAAAACTATTGCAATCGCAATAAACACACAGCCGATAATCTCTTTTCCGCTCATTTTTTCGTTAAGAATCAGCCAGCCGGAAACAGCCGCAAATACCGATTCAAGGCTCATAATGAGCGAAGCCGGAGAGGGTTCAAGATACCTCTGACCGAACATCTGGAAGGTATAGGCAATTCCGTTCGAACAGATTCCGAGGTACAGAACCTGAAAGGCGGTATCCATAATAATCTCCGCCGTGGGCTTTTCGATTACAAGCATCGGAATCAGGGCTAAAAGACCGGAGAAGAAGAACTGAATGCAGGAAAGCAACACACAGTTGCATCTTGATGCATACCTGTCTATTACTATAATATGAATCGAGAAGCAGATTGCGCAAAGCAGTGTCATAAGATCCCCGATCTGAAGGCTTACCTCGCCGTTTATGCAAAGCAGATACATTCCGAACGCCGCGACAGCAACGCAGATCCAGTTTTTTGCAGACAGCTTTTTCTTGAAGAGCACGCCGATAACCGGAGTTATAACGATATACAGCGCGGTTATAAAAGCCGATTTGCCTGCCGTTGTTCCGAGCCACATTCCGTACTGCTGAAACAGGCTTGCTCCGAGATATGCAATACCGCAGAGCATTCCGGTAAATATAAGCTTCCACCCCTTGATCTGCTCGGTTGAACCTTCGTTTCCGCTTTCTTCGCGTCCGTGCGACATTCTGCCGTAAACCAGCGCAATCGGCAAAAGCACAACCGCTCCGACAAGCGACCGCAGGCACATGAACGTGATCGGTCCCATTGTATCCATTCCGCTTTTCTGTGCAACAAAAGATGTACCCCACAGAAGCGCGGTTATCATTAAAAATAAAGTTCCTTTAATTTTGTTTTTCACCTTAATCGCCACCTTGCCGTAAAAAAAGAAAATGTCAGATTGCAACCGGAATCTTTGAAGAAAGCTTGCTTGCCTTGTAGTCGACAAGCATAAAATCATCGACCGTAAACTTGTAGAAATCCTTTATATCCGGATTCATTACGAATTTCGGAGCCTCATACTGCACATTTGAGATGACCTCCTTTACAAGCGGAACATGCTTGTCATAGATGTGCGCATCCGCAATAACATGGACAAGCTCTCCGACCTCAAGTCCGGAAACCTGCGCGAACATATGTACAAGAACTGCATACTGGCACACATTCCAGTTGTTTGCAACCAGCATGTCGTTTGACCTCTGATTAAGAATCGCATTGAGCCTTCCGTCTGCCGTATTAAAGGTCATGCTGTATGCGCACGGATAAAGATTCATCTCGTGAAGGTCGGCAAAGTTGTATATATTCGTCATAATCCTTCGGCTTGACGGATTGTTTTTAAGGTCGTAAAGCACGCGGTCGACCTGGTCAAACTCGCCCTCGCTGTAGATATGCTTGACACCGAGCTGATATCCGTAAGCCTTCCCGATTGTTCCGTCCTCCCCCATCCAGGAATCCCAGATATGAGAGCTTAAATCCGAAACCCGGTTCGACTTTTTCTGCCATATCCAGAGCAGCTCGTCAATACAGGATTTAAAGCCTGTCTTTCTGACCGTAAGAATCGGGAACTCCTTTGAAAGATCATATCTGTTGACAATACCGAATTTCCTTACGGTATGTGCCGGCTCGCCGTCCTCCCAGTGCGGTCTGACCTTCTGATCGGTATCCCATCTTCCGTTTTCAAGAATATCGGTGCAGTTCTCAACAAAAATTTTATCGGCAATACTCATCTCTTTACTCCTTTATGCTTCTGGGTTTTGTTATCTTTAATTTTGATTAATTTTCGATTTTGGACTTTGACAAAGAACCCGGATCATTCTTCTGCTTTATCCTCTGTAACCGCGTCATAAATTACGCTCTTTCCGACGCCCCTGTCCTTTGCTGCCGCCTTCATTGCATCCATGCGCTTAAGACCGAGCTTTTCTTCATAATACGCAACATGCTCCGGAATTGTCATCGCGTCCCAGAAATGAGCCTCTTTCCCGGATGAGCCCTCTGTCACGATCACAAACTCTCCTCTCGGCTGCCTTTCGGAAAACAGTTTGACCGCATCGTCAAGCGTTGTGCGTATCTTTTCCTCGTTCAGCTTGGTAAGCTCGCGTAAAAGGCACACCCTCCTGCCGCCTCCAAACACCTCTGCCATAAGCATAAGAGTGTCGGTAAGCCTGTGGGGAGCCTCGTAGAAGATCATCGTTCTCTTTTCGTTTTTCAGAGCCTCAAGCTTTTCTCTGCACTCGTTTTTCGTTCCCTTAAGAAATCCCTCGAATGCAAATTCCAAGGTCGAAAAGCCGGATACGGTAAGCGCAGTCACCGCAGCGCATGCGCCCGGAACAGGAACAACATCAATTTCGTTTTCAATACAGAGACGTACAATATCCTCTCCCGGATCGCTGATTGCCGGCGTTCCGGCATCCGTCACAAGGGCGCACGACTCGCCCTCCTTCAGCCTGCGTACAATCGTCTGCCCCGCTTTTCTCTTGTTGTGCTCCTGATATGTAATAATCGAGCCGGCAAGCTTAAAGCATTTTAAAAGCTTCCCTGTCACCCTCGTGTCCTCGGCAGCAATAAAATCGACTCCCTTAAGAACCTTGAGCGCTCTGAAGGTCATATCCTCCAGATTGCCGATCGGGGTCGAAACAAGATACAGCTTGCCCTTTTCAACCCTGTTTTTTTCGGTGTCAAAGGAAATTCCGCATTCCTCAAAAAAACTATTATTTTCAGTATCTATCTTATTTTCAGCATCCATCTTATTTTCAGCATCCATCTTATTTTCCGTATCCATCGTTAAAATCACCGTTTTCGTAAATATATTTCATATCGTCCGACATTTTTCCTCCCTCGGATTCGATTATAAGCGGCTTCGTCAGCGTGAGCTGCACGCCTGCCCCCTTCATTCCCTCAACAAGCAGAAGCGACGGCCTGTGGAACGGCGTCTGCAAAACAAAGGTCATCCGCTTCGGCTCAATTTTAAACTCTCTCATAGAAGAAAGCAGATCTATCATCCGATCAGGCCTGTATACGCAATAAAAGCTCCCACCGAACCGCAGCATCCTTGAAGCAGCTGCAACAAAATCCCGGATATCGCCGAGCACCTCGTGACGTGCGATGTTCTTTCCACAGTCTCCGTTCGGTCTTCCGCTCTCGGCTTTCATGTACGGAGGATTCGAAAAAACCAGATCGTATTCGCATCCTATATCTCTTGCATTAATATCTCTTACATCCTTAAGAACCGGAAAAACGCTGTCGCATAGCCCGTTCAATTCGGCATTTCTTTTACATATCGAAAAGTAATCCGGCTGAACCTCAAAGGCGTCGATTTTCTTTAGCTTTTTCCTTGTCGCAAGAAGCAGAGAGATAATTCCGCTTCCGGCACCGAGCTCTGCGGCAGCAGCCTTAGGGCTGCGTCTTATATATCCGGCAAGAAGAAGCGCATCGGTCCCGAAGGTAAGGCCTTTCGGATTTTGTATCAGCGAAATGTTGTCGTTTACCTCGGTAACCGTTTCGCCCTCACATAAACGGATATCCTCCATCGGTTTTCCTCCAAAAGCTTCATTTTTCGTCACTTGCATTAAGTATAACACAGATTACACCGCCTTTGCAAACAAAATCCGGAAAAACTGTTTACAAAACAAAAAAATCTGATATAATATAATGTGAAAAGGATTAAAAACATATGATCCCGGAGGAATGGAAGATGCAGCACAGCTGATACAGAATATATTTTGCTGCACAATAAGGAAAATATATAAGATTAGAAATACATACCGACCTTGGAGGCATAATGATAATACAGCTTGATGAAGCAAAGCGCACACTTACGGGGCTTAAGAGCACCGTAAAGGATCTCGGAAGCGCGCTTCGCGTAGATGAACTTAAAAAACAGGTAGACGAGCTTGAAAAAAGCACACTGGAGGAGAACTTCTGGTCAAGAGAGGATTCCGGAGCAGTTCTCCAGAGTATAAAATCAAAGAAAAACAAGCTTGAGGCATATGAGGCTCTCGAAAAGAAGCTTCAGGACACTCTGGAGCTTGTTGAAATCGCAATAGAGGAAAACGACGAGAGCATGACAGACGAAATTCTCGGCGATGTTGCGGATATCGAAAATACAGAGTCGAAAATGCGTCTTGAAACGCTTCTTTCCGGCGAATATGACCAGAACAACGCAATCGTTTCCTTCCATCCCGGAGCAGGCGGAACAGAGGCTCAGGATTGGGCTTCGATGCTCTACCGCATGTATACCATGTGGGCGGAAAAGAAGGGCTTTAACGTAAAGCTGCTTGACTGGCTCGACGGAGAAGAGGCTGGACTTAAGAGTGCGACAATTCTTGTTCAGGGCGAAAACGCATACGGATATCTGAAGAGCGAAAACGGCGTTCACCGCCTCGTGCGCGTATCCCCGTTTGACGCATCCGGAAGAAGACATACATCGTTTGCGTCTGTCGAGGTCATGCCGGAATTCAATGACGACGGAAAGATCGAGCTCCGCGACGAGGATCTCGAAATAACCGCGCACCGTTCAAGCGGAGCCGGCGGACAGCACATTAATAAGACAGACTCGGCAATAAGAATCGTCCACATCCCCACCGGAATCGTTGTCGGATGCCAGACAGAAAGAAGCCAGCTGCAAAACAAGGAAACCGCGCTCAAAATGCTCAAATCCAAGCTTATGGAGATCAAGGAAAGAGAAAAGCTTGACAGAATTGAGGACATTCAGGGCAACAAGACAAATATAGAGTGGGGAAACCAGATCCGTTCGTATGTGTTCATGCCCTATACACTTGCAAAAGACACAAGAACCGGCTTTGAAATTGCCGATATACGCGCCGTTATGGACGGAGAAATCGATGGATTCATCAACGCATACCTGAAAAAGAACGCCGCAGAGGGCTGATTTTACCGCAAACAAAAAACAAAAGGAGATTATTATGAAGAAGCTGAAAAACCTGATTAAACAGACAAGATTTTATATTGCAATCTCGCTCATGATCCAGATGGTGTCCAGTATATTTATGGTCATATTTTTCCTTTACAAGAATAAGAAAAACACGGCTGCCGCATTTTCGGCACTCAGCCTTGCATCCGGAATCGGAAGCCTTATCATGCTTTCCCGTCTTTCAAATGAGCAGCGCGGAAAGAGCCTGCTCGAGACAATCGACGAGCTCTGCTTCGAATGCCCGGAGGACAGCGACCTTGAAATCCCGGTTGACGAGACCGCATGCGAGGAAGAATTTAACTAAGTTAAATCCGGCAAGCGGCAAAGAAAAGCCGACAGCCGATAGCCGAAAAATCCGGATAGCCGCAGCCTAAAATGGCTGAAGGGCTGAAATAATCAGCACAGCATAAAATTGCACCCCAAAGGCAAAGCCTTTGGGGTGCTTTTTTTCTTTATATCTTTAAAATCCATTTAAAAGTGTCCGCTTAAGCCGACAATGTCGATTTTATTAAAGCGGCTTCGGCAAGCCTTAATAAAGCGAAGCTTAAGTCAGTCTCATTGAATATAAAAGCCTTTATCAGTGCTCAAATTCCTTTGCCACATCCTCAAGCAGACTGCGGATAGGCAGATGCTGCGGACAGACCTTTTCGCACTTGCCGCATTTAATGCAGTCGGATGCCTTTCTTCCGGGAGAGGTATGTACACCGTAATAGTAGTCCGCATTCCAGTCGTGATACAGCTGCTTTGAATTCATTGCGGCAAATACGTCCGGAATCGAAATATGCTTCGGACATCCGTCTGTGCAGTAGCGGCAGGAGGTACAGGGAATAAAATGCTTGCTTTTAAAGATCCTCTGCGCCTGATTTACCGCCTCAAGCTCTTTTTTATTAAGCGGCTTGTTGTGCTTTACACAGACCTCATAGCAGGCGCGGCTCTGAACGGCAGGATCGTCATAATCCATGTAGTTGAACTGAAGCTGTACCACCTCAATATCCGGATACTCTGTCAGAATCTGCTCCAGAACCTCCGCGCGGTCGTGGAACGAAATGCCCACATGACGGATTTTCCCTCCTTCTTGAGCGCAAATGCGGTCTCGTATGCGCGGCATTCCTTAAAGTGAGGATAGTTGCCCTCTCCCTGCGCATGCATCAGATAAAAATCAAAATAGTCCACACCGCAGGCATCAAGCTGCTCCTTAAACAGCGGTCTGATGTCCGCCTCGGTCTTAAAAAAGCTGTCTGTCAGCTTGTCGGTTATAATATAGCTGTCGCGAGGATAGCGGCTCGTAAGACAGGTCTTGAGCGCCTTTTCGCTTTTGCCCTGTATATAGCCGTGAGCAGTGTCGAAATAGTTAAAGCCTGCATCAAGAAAGGCATCTATCATGCAGCTTGTCTTTTCGATATCCACTTCGTTATCCTTCATCGGCAGGCGCATAAAGCCAAATCCGAAATTCTTTTTTATTCTGTCCATTTAAAAGCACTCATTCCTATTACGGTAAATACGTTTATCTGTTTATTTTCTGCCAATGCTCCTTTGTCATTATGTTCGTGTGCCCGACGCGCTCCTCGTTTAAAAGAGGAACCGGGACATTTTTTAATGTATGGTGATAGGTAAACCCGACCTTTTCCTGTACCCTTTTTGATTTCAGATTTCCGTCATAATATCCGCACCATACAGTGCTCATTGAAAGCTCATCAAACGCGCGTTTTAAAAGCGCTTTTACCGCTTCCGGCATATAGCCTCTCCCCCAGAACGGCTTTCCGAGCCAATAGCCGAGCTCGCACTCGTCGTCCTTTTCTGTCATGTCGGTATGGCCTTTCAGCTTCAGCTCGACAGCCCCTATCGCCTTATCGCTGCCCTTTTCGCAAATGGCATAGCACTCCGGACCGTTCAACACATTCTTTATAACATCAAGGCTTTCGTTTACCGACCTGTGCTGAGGCCATCCGGCAATCGGACCGACATCCGGGTCCTTTGCATATTCAAACAGGTCATCTGCATCCGCCTCGTTCCATTTTCTTAGTATCAGTCTTTCTGTCTCTATCATAAAGTAAGAAACTCCCTTCATAATTGCTTTTTAAGCGCTAAAGTAATTTGCTTGCCATCAGCCGAAAATCTGCTTCTTTTTCCCGTTTGCGTTGCGCGGCCACTCGCGGATTCTTGTTATGTATTCCAGGTTGACCGCCTCAATGCCGTCCTTCTTTTCAACAATAATTCCGCCGTCGGTTACCTCTTTGATCCTGCCCTGAATACCGGACTCCATGCTCATAACGGTATAAATAATGCACTCTTTTCCGATAAACTGCATTGCAAGTTCCCTCATTTCATCCATCTCCTTGTTCTGTTTTTTACGTTTTAAAATGTGTCTGACTGCTGCAATTCTTCTTTGCCTTGCCCGAACAGATAAAGCGACAAAAATAAGCAAGGCAAATATAATAATGTAAAGACTGTCCATCTTCTCCCCCCCACCTGTCAGGTCATAAGACACCTATAATCTTGTAATAACCGGCTTGCCCTCGGCATCAAGCAGAGGGGTGATGCCTGCTCCGTACCCGGCTTTCACAAACAGATATGTCACACCCGTTTCCTTGTCGACATAGAGTATGCGAACCTCACCAAACGATGAGCCCTCCGTCAGGATTTTTACAAAGCGCTCGTTTCCTTTGCCCTTCATCATGGTTTTCTCCTTTCGCGATTTTCTCTAAATATCAATACCGTTATAAAATTTTGTTTCCTGTCTTGGAATATATAATAGCCTCCCTGCAGTACACCGAGCTGTTCACAATCCAGATAAGACAGACGGCAAACGACGGTAAAAAGCCGGTATCAAACAGCAGCGCACCGACGGCAAGCAATCCGGCTGAAAGAGCGCATACCTTGTTTGTTGCGGAATATGCCTTGAACGCACATCTGCCGATCAGAATCTTTTCGGCTTCATCACAGTCCTCAAGCCACTTCTTCTGGAATTTCATGTCAAAATAGGATGCCTTTTTTTCCGGATTTATCCGCTTGGTCGCATCCACGCATTTCTGCCCGATAACGAGTACTTCCATTATAACGGCGATAAGAGATATGATTGATATAAGAAACAGAGCCGTTGTATACCTGTCATCAAAGAGCCCGGTGCCGCCCGAATATGCTGCCGCCATGAAAAAGTAGGAAATTATAAGGGCTGCGTTCGAAATCCAGATTGTAAACGAGATCCTGCTGTCGATTTTTGAATATGTCTCCTCGTCCTCATAGCTTAATGAATCAATCTGCTTTTTCGCACTCCGATAGATCGGCACACAGATAATCGGCACAGCAGTCGCGATTATAAGCATCGCCCACGGCGCGATATACGCTCCGAAAAAGGCTCCGGCTTCCTTTAGGCTGCCTGTTATACCGCCGATCCCATATTTTGATGAAAAAAAACCTGCAAAAAAGCCCACGATCAAAAGAATTGCCATAATAAGCAGGAATTTCGGCAGCGCCTTTCGGTTTGCACTTTTTATTTCATCGATTTTTTCGCTTATTTCGTTTGTTTCGCTTATGTTATTTATCTCACCTTTCATTTTCCTTATCCCCCTGTAATTCGTCCTGTAAGCAGAAGATATCCTCAACAGTAACGCCGCATACCTTTGCAATCGTCAGTGCAAGAGTGACAGACGGCGAATAATCACCTCGTTCGATCAGGCTGATCGTCTGCCGTGATACGCCGCAAAGACGCCCCATCTCCTGCTGACTCACATTCAGCGCGGCTCTGCGCTCCTTCAAACGATTTTTCAGTGTCATACAGCACCTCCCTCCGACAACTTTGTTTGTCTGATTGACAATTATTCTTGTCAAAATGTATTATAATATTGTCATTACAATTTGTCAATAGTTAATCTCAAAAAAAGCAAATATATAACAAAACGGCGGCACCGCAGGCAGAAAAAATCTGCCATAGGTACCACCGTGTATTTGTTTTTTCTGTCTCGGAAAAGCTGCAAAATCAGTTAAGAGCACCCTGCTCTGCCGAAAGCTTTTTCGTTTGCCGCCGAGCCGGATGGCATATAAGCAGCGCCAAAAGAACCATCAGTGCCGTCGCGGACAGACTGACAGGATATACCGTCATAATCGAACGGAAAGTCCGGTATTGCGGAAAAACCCATTTGATCCACGCAACGCGTATTCCGCAGACACCTAATATTGTAAGAAAAGCAGGAAGCGTCGAAATGCCAAAGCCGCGCAGATATCCAGCCATAACCTCATAAAACAGGCTGAAGGTGTGGGACAGCATGATCATCATAAGCCGAATATAGCCCGTATCGACAACCTCCGGCTCCGGGTTAAAGAACGCAAGCAGATGCTTGCCGAAGAAAAGAATCAGCGAAACTGCTGCCGCCAGCGCGATAATTCCCTCTGTAAGGCAAAGAAACAGAGTTTTTTTGCACCGCTTCATCTCGCCTGCGCCCACATTCTGACCTACAAAGGTGGTGCACGCCTGCGAGAAGGAGTTGAGAATGTCATATGTAATGATCTCGATGTTGTATGCCGCACTGGATGCCGCCATTACAACCGTGCCGAGACTGTTGATCGCAGACTGGATTACAATATTGGAGGCTGCGAAAACCGCACCCTGAACTCCTGCAGGCAGTCCGATTCGAATTACATTTTTAAGACTTGCACCATCAATTTTCAGTTTTTTCGGCTCAAGCCGTATATCGCCGGTTTCGCGGCACAGCATAAAAAACAGTATAGCCGAGCTTATTGCATTTGAAATAACCGTAGCGATAGCAACTCCGTTAACCGTCATGTGTAAAACCGCCACAAAGAACAGATTCAAAAGTACATTGAGCACGCCGGAGCAGGCAAGCGCAATAAGCGGCGTTTTGGTGTTTCCGACGCTGCGGAAAATCGCCGCCTCAAAGTTGTAAAGCAGAATAACCGGCATCCCGAGAAAATAGATCCTAAGATATAAAAGCGCAAGCGGAAAAACATCCTCCGGCACATTGAGCACACCGAGCAGCGGCTGTGCCACCGCCTCGCCGAACGCGGCAACCAGTATTCCGCCGATCAGCGCAACCAGAACAGAGGTGTGTACCGTCTTTTTCACCGCTTCACGGTCTTTTCTCCCCACCGCGTTTGCGATTACGACATTGGTTCCGAGCGAAATGCCGATAAAAAGGTTGACGATCAGGCTGATAATCGGGCTGTTCGCGCCCACAGCGGCGACCGATACCGTCTTTGCCGCTCCGGTGAAGTTCCCGACCACCGCCACATCCGACGCATTGAAAAGCTGCTCCAAAATGGCTGTTGCCGCCACCGGAAGCGCAAACCTCGGTATTTTATTCCAGATAGAGCCGTGGAGCATATCCAGCGGCTTTTTTTCACGAACCCTGTTCATTATGATCTCTTCCTTCTGTTCCTTGCCATCAAAATTTGTCCTTCGGCTCTTTGCATTAAGCTAACAGAATGCCGGATGCGGCACTTAGGACTTCGACAAATTTCGTACAGCGTTTATTATATCACTCGTATCCTGCAATAGCAATCGGAAATTTAAATTTTTTTCAAAATATGAAAGAGCAAAAGTCAAGACCACCAGTAAACTGGTGGCTTGCACAACCCCTAAAAGGGGCAAATACAGGCAGAGCCCCTAAAGGGGCA
>CAKSER010000003.1 GCA_934447715.1 uncultured Eubacteriales bacterium
CCCCTTTCGAGCGCATTCAAAGAATGCGCAATGAAAGGCGCACAACACAAAACCCCAACCGAAAGGTAAAGTTCTTTTGCTTCTTTTCTCCGAAAGAAAAGAAGGAGGCTTTCGTAGAAAGCCCAAAAAGAATCAAAACCCCTTTCGAGCGCATTCAAAGAATGCGCAATGAAAGGCGCACAACACAAAACCCCAACCGAAAGGTAAAGTTCTTTCGCTTCCTTTCTCCGAAAGAAAGGAAGGAGAAAGAAAAGAAGAGCTGTGCAATAAAAGTGCATAGCCCTTCTAAGTAATTAAAATCCAAAATTATGCGTCCGGCTCGGCGGTCTGCGCAGGAAGAGTGCCGTCGCCTGCAGGACCCTGAATCGGATCAATGCTCGGAACCGAACCGCCCTGCTCCGTGCGGACGATCTTGCCGTTTTCGAATACTCCGGTGAATACCCTGCCGGATGCGCCCCACTTGTAGGTTCCGGTGCCGGTAATGAGATTGTCCTTGAAATCTCCGGTGTAGGAATCGCCGCTTTCAGCCCAGTTGTAGGTGCCTTTTCCCGTGCGCATGTCGTCCTTAAAATCGCCTACATACTTGTCGCCGTTTGCAAACATGTATGTTCCGGTGCCGTTCTTTTTGCCTTCCTTGTATTCGCCCTCGTATGACTGGCCGTCAGCCCAGACAATCTTGCCCTGACCGTCCATGTAGTCCTCGGTGAAATGGCCGGAATAGACAGATCCGTCAGCCCATGTATAGGTGCCCTCTCCGTCCTTCTTGCCGTTCTTGAAATTGCCCTCGTACTTGTCGCCGTTGACGTAGTTGAAGATTCCCTCGCCGTTCATCTGGTCGTTTTCAAAGTTTCCGCTGAACTCGTCGCCTGCATGGGTCTTGAAGGTCGATGTGCCGGTTCTGGCAAGATCGACAATGCTTCCGGTATATACGTCTCCGTTTGAATATGTAACGGTGGCGGTGCTCATGTCAAGCGTGCCGGTAATTCCGGTTGAATAGTACAGCTTTCCGGATACCGCAGCGCCGTTCTCGTCGACCTTGCCTAAAAATCTGATGTAGTATCCATCTGCAAAGGTCTTCTTTATGTATCTTGTTCCGGTTGCGTACATGATTATGTATGTGACAAGGACAAGAAGCAAAACCGAGGCAAGAATTATCAGAGTCGTCTTTAATGCGGTGTTTTTCTTCTTCTTGCTTTTTACTTTTCTCTGCGGCGCGCTGCTTCTTTCGGGCTGCGGCCTCTGCTGGGGAAGCGGTCTTCTCGATCGCGGCTGCTCGGATCGGCTTGCACCTGCCCTTGCTGCTCCGCCCGGCTGGCTGCGGCGCTGCTCACCTAAGTTGCGTACGCTTTGCCCGTTCGGGTTCTGACCGTTCGGATTCTGTCCGTTCGGATTGTATCCGCCCTGTCCGCCTGACTGCTGCCTTGTGGTCTGCTGTCTGCCCGAGTTTTCAAAGCTGCGCATGGATGCGCTGCCGCGATCTGTCCGCCTCGGCTCCTGAACTCTTTGATAACCACCCTGCTGATTCATTTTCTTTTCCTTTCCGCGTGTTTTGCTTTTATGCACATATAATATATGTGTCCGCATCAATGCGTTATCCTGCTTTTTGCTTTACTTACCTGTTATTTTTTAAAGGTGCTCGAAATCTGCTCTCCGAGACTTGCAATCATATTTCCGAAGTTCGGAAGAATATGCAGAAGCACCGCGATTACAAGAAGAAAGACCATGAGCGCGATCAGTATGATCGGCATCGGCGTTCTTCCGATGCTGTAGATCAGCTCCGCCTTCTCGACGTCTCTTTCCTCGACGTAATAGCGTCCGGAAAGCACATCCGCTCTTTTAGCCGTCTTTACGCCTGCTCCCGCTCCTGCACCGGCTCCTGCCCCGATGCCATCGGCGCATCTTTTTACGATCTTACTATAGGTTCCGCCGGAATTCAAAGCCAGCTTTACAAACAGGTTATTACTGAAGCCGAGCTCGTCAAGACCTCTTGCGCTTGATTCATCCTTCGCGTCCTCGCGGATCAGTCGAATGACAAACTTTCCGGCTGTCTGCTTGCAGAATATTGTGACCAGCGCCGCAAGCACTACTCCGATCGCTATCGGAATTATTATCGTCTCCGGCGTTATCGCCGTTTCATTGAAAAAACTGAACATCCTGTTTCCTCTTCTCTTCTTTTCTTTCGTCTTCTTTTCTTTTGGAGAAAAGAAGCAAAAGAACTTTACCTTTTGGCTTGGGTTTTGTGCTGTGCGCCCTTCCTTTCTTTCGGAGAAAGGAAGCGAAAGAACTTGACCTTTCGGTTGGGATTTAGTTTAGTGAGCCTTTCATTGCGCATTCTTTGAATGCGCTCGAAAGGGGTTTTGATTCTTTTTGGGCTTTCTACGAAAGCCCTTTCTTCTTTTCTTTGTTCTTTTCTTTCGGAGAAAAGAACCAAAAGAACTTGACCTTTCGGTTGGGATTTAGTTTAGTGAGCCTTTCATTGCGCATTCTTTGAATGCGCTCGAAAGGGATTTTGATTTTTTTGGGGCTTTCTTCGAAAGCCCTCTTCTTCTTTTCTTTCGGAGAAAAGAAGCAAAAGAACTTTATACTTGGGGTTTAGCTTATGCGGTCCTTACCGAAATATTTTACAAGCACTTCCGGTATCTTTATCGTGCCGTCTGCCTGGAGATTATTCTCAAGAAATGCAATCAGCATCCTCGGAGGCGCTACCACCGTGTTATTTAACGTGTGCGGAAGATATTTTATCTCCTTGCCTGTGCTCGGATCCTTGCCCGATACACGCATCTTCAGTCTCCTTGCCTGCGCATCGCCGAGATTCGAACAGGAACCTACCTCAAAGTATTTCTTCTGCCTCGGTGACCATGCCTCAACATCGATCGATTTTACCTTCAGATCCGCAAGGTCGCCCGAGCAGCACTCAAGTGTGCGTACCGGAATGTCAAGCGTCCTGAACAGGTCAACCGTGTTCTGCCAGAGCTTATCAAACCAGTACGGCGAATCCTCCGGCTTGCAGACAACAATCATCTCCTGCTTCTCAAACTGGTGAATGCGGTATACTCCTCTTTCCTCTATGCCGTGAGCGCCCTTTTCCTTGCGGAAGCAGGGTGAATAGCTCGTCAGCGTATAGGGCAGCTCCGCCTCCGGCAGAATCTGGTCGATGAAACGGCCTATCATCGAATGCTCGGAGGTTCCGATAAGATACAGGTCCTCTCCCTCGATCTTATACATCATATTGCTCATCTCGTCGAAGCTCATGACTCCCGAAACAACGTCGCTTCTGATCATAAAAGGCGGAATGAAATAGGTAAATCCGCGGTCGATCATGAAATCTCTTGCATACGAGAGAATCGACGAATGCAGGCGCGCAATATCGCCCATGAGATAGTAAAATCCGTTTCCGGCAACCCTGCGTGCGGCGTCAAGATCGATTCCGCAGAAGCGCTCCATAATCTCGGTATGATACGGGATTTCAAAGTCCGGCACAACCGGCTCTCCGAATTTCTGAATCTCGACATTCTCGGAATCGTCCTTTCCGATCGGTACCGACGGGTCGATGATATTCGGAATTGTGAGCATGATCTCTCTGATTCTTGCAGCAAGCTCCTCCTCGGTCTTTTCAAGCTCGGCAAGGCGATCTGCCTCGGCCGTGACCTGAGCCTTGATCTTCTCCGCTTCCTCCTTCTGACCCTTTGCCATAAGTCCGCCGATCTGTTTTGAGAGGCGGTTACGGTCAGCACGAAGATCGCAAGCCTCCTGCTGTGCGGCTCTGCTCTGCTTATCGAGCTCGATTACCTCATCGACAAGCGGAAGCTTTCTTTCCTGAAACTTATTTCTGATATTCTGCTTTACAAGCTCCGGATTTTCCCGGATTAGTTTAATATCAATCATTTAAAGTGCCTTTCTTTGGAATTTCTTCCTTATTATAGAAATTATAAGAATAAATTAAATTTACGAAATTCAATTAAAACATATCGCAGCACCGCAAAAAATGGGCAGCTGTGCGGATATTACTTAAAATATTTAAATCGCCTGAAAATGCATAAAAACATGCAAAAAGCCGAAAGCTGCCGAAAACAATCAAGCGGCTGTTCAAAAATTACTCGTCAAAGATATTGCTTCCGCAGATCAGGCGGATCAGCTCATCGAGATCGTCGTCATCGCTGTAGGAGATCTCGAGCTTTTTGTTTTTGCCGGTATTCTTGATCGAAACCCTTCTGCCGAGTCTGGAGGTTGCCTTATTTGCAAGCTCCGCGATATAGTCGACCTTTACATGCTTTGCCTCATCCGATTCATCCGGTTCGGCAGCATCGCTTTCCGCATCGCTGTCTGCCCTGTTGAGCTGTTTTACAAGCTTTTCGGTTTCTCTTACCGAAAGGAGCCGGTCGACAACCGTTTTTGCCGCTATGGAAATGCTGTCCTTGTTCTTCAGACCGAGAAGCGTTCTTGCGTGGCCTGCCGAGAGGGAGCCGTTTTTGACAAGCAGAAGCACCTCGTCGGGAAGCTCGAGCAGACGCATCGAATTTGCGATGGCGCTTCGGCTTTTGCCGACTCTCGTGGCAAGCTCGTCCTGCTTCATGTCATAATCCTCGATAAGCGAAAGATAGGCCTCCGCCTCCTCGATTGCATTAAGGTTTTCTCTCTGAACATTTTCAATCAGAGCGACCTGGGCAGCCTTCTTGTCGTCGAGATCCATTTCAATAACCGGAACCTCGGAAAGACCTGCCATCTTGGCGGCTCTCCATCTTCTTTCTCCGGCAACGATTTCAAAATAGCCCTCGCTCCTTGACGGGCGGACAACGATCGGCTGAATCAGCCCGTGAGCGGCGATAGAGGAAGCAAGCTCCATGAGTGATTCCTGATCGAAGTTTTTACGCGGCTGATCCGGGTTCGGCTCAATTTCCGAGATCCGAAGCACCGAAATCCGGTTTTTCTCCTCCGCCTCAGAGTTGTCAGCAAATATTGCGTCAAGACCCCGTCCGAGGCCTGTGTTTTTCAGTTTAGCCATAAAAATCCTTTCTTATGGGTTGAATATGACGTTTAAGGTAAAATCCGTATTAATCTATACTCGTGATTTGTTGTGATCCGTTTGTGACCATAACAGCGGTGCCGTGATCAGACCGATTCGACACGGGAGATAATTTCGTTTGCGACCTCGTCATAGGCGATTGCACCCTTGCTGTGCTTGTCGTAGTAGTTGATCGGCATGCCGTAGCTCGGCGCTTCGGAAAGCCGGACGTTTCTCTGAACCGCACAGGAAAACAGCTTGCCCTTGTAGTACTTCTTGAGCTCGTCCATTACCTGAAGCGACAGATTGAGTCTGCCGTTGTACATCGTAATAAGAATTCCTAAGGTGTCGAGGCTGTTGTTGTAAAGCCTTTTGACCTGCTTGATCGAGATCATCAGCTGCGAAAGCCCCTCGAGCGAGTAGTATTCGCACTGCATCGGCACAATGACAAGATCGGATGCAACAAGCGAATTGATCGTCAGGATGCCGAGTGAGGGCGGACAGTCGATAAATATGTAATCATAGCTGTCCTTGATCGGAAGCAGCGAGGATCTGAGCCGCGATTCGCGTTTTTCGCCGTTGACAAGCTCAAATTCAGCGCCGGCAAGAGAAATATTGGACGGCATGATTGAAAGATTCTTAAATTCAGTTTGAACGATGCAGGCTTCTGCGGTGCAGCGGCCGATCAGAACGTCGTAGGTCGAAAGCTTCATATTTTTCTTGTTAATCCCGACTCCGCTTGACGAGTTCCCCTGTGGATCCATATCGATCAAAAGAACGTTTTTGCCTTTTGCACCGATTGCTGCTGCTATATTAATAGCGGAGGTAGTTTTACCGACACCGCCCTTTTGATTGGCAAAAACAATAATTTTCCCCAAAATAGAACTCCCTTCTGCAAAAAATCCGAGGGCATTACAAGACCGCCCTACATATACTGATAGTTAACTGATATTATAGCAGAATTTGTCCTAATTGTCAACCGCCTAGGGCTGTTTTTGGCGTTTTACGGCATATGAAAATAAATGTTTCACGTGAAACAAAAACCAACCAAAAGTATAAAGTTCTTTTTGTCCTTTTCTCCGAAAGAAAAGAAGAAGAGGGCTTTCGTAGAAAGCCAAAAAAAAATAAATCCCTTTCGAGCGCATTCAAGGAATGCGCAATGAAAGGGCGCACAAAACAAAATCCCAGCCGAAATGTAAAGTTCTTTTGGTTCTTTTCTCCGAAAGAAAAGAAGACCCCTTTCGAGCGCATTCAACGAATGCACAATGAAAGGGGCGCAATAAACAAATCCATAAGCGAAAGGTAAAGTTCTTTTGCTTCTTTTCTCCGAAAGAAAAGAAGACCCCTTTCGAGCGCATTCAAAGAATACGCAATGAAAGGGGCGCACAGCACAAACCCATAAGCGAAAGGTCAAGTTCTTTTGCTTCTTTTCTCCGAAAGAAAAGAAGACGAAAGAAAGGAAGAAGGGATGTGGAGGATGATTTCGGTGGAGGAGTCGTCGAGAGTTCTTGTCTTGCGGGTGATAGAAATTCCGGCACGGCTCATCAGATCGATCGCACGGTCGAGAGTGTTGTAGAAAATCCGGATGTCTTTGAGAATGAATTTCCGCTTCCCGAGTCCTTTTTCCGCCTCCTTTTTGCTCGCTTCGGTCTTTTCGGCAGGAATCTCCTTTTTTATCAGCTGCTCGATGTATTCCTCGGTTTTTGAGACGTTTAACTTCCGCTCAATGATCACTTTTAACGCCTCAAGCCGCTTTTCCGGGGAGGATAAGCGTAAAAGCGAACGCGCATGACGCTCGGTAAGCTCCGCTTTGAGGATGATTATACGCTCCGGCTCGGTAAGCTTTAAAATCCTTAGTTTGTTTGCAATGTATGATTGGCTAACCGAAAGCATCTCGGCAATCTGCTCCTGGGTGAGCTCGTAGATGTCGATTAAGGACGCTATCGCACCTGCCTGCTCGAAGATGTTCAGATCCTCGCGCTGAATGTTTTCGATCATCGCAAGCTCGGCAGACTTTTTCCGGTCGACATTCATAATAAGACACGGAATTTCTGTCATACCGGCAAGGATCGATGCCCTGTACCTCCGCTCGCCGGCGATTATTTCATATGAAAAGCTCGAAACACCGTCGCACACGTCCGGAATCCGAACCGAAATCGGCTGAAGAAGACCGTATTTTCTGATGCTGTCCGCTAAACGCGAGATCGTCCCGTCGTCAAAGGATTTTCTCGGCTGCGACGGATTCGGACGGATTAATCTGGTCGGAATCAGCTTTACCTTTGCCGATGACCGCACGCTGCCGACATTTGCGCCGACCGAAAATGCCGAATCACCACTCGTAAATGCCGAATCACCGCTTTTAAACATCGGATCACCGCCCGAAACCGCCTTATTTGAAGGCTCAGCCGATAAAATAGCCGCAGGAGCAGCCGATAAAACCGATTCGGGCATCGATGCCTCGCTGCTGCACTTAGCGCTCGCTGCGCTCGCCGAATATTCGGATCTTGCGTCTTTGTCAGTATGTAAGACCGAAGCTCCGGCGTCCTTTAAGTATAGATTTCCGAAAAAGCCTCCCTTTCTTGTAATTTTGCCCTCTCTTATGTCTCTGTCGTTTCTGGTCTGCCTTTCCTGAATGCTTACGGGTACTCTTATCGGTCTCGGCATTGTAATGGCGCTCCTTTCTTTTTTCCTTTTGGTGAAATAAATGATAGCACATAAATTATGAAAAACAATGGGAAATACAACAGAGAAAAATAATTTGTTTTGTACTTACTTCAAAGGAAAGGAAAAAAAGCAAGCGTTAAACTCGATTTTTATAAAAAGACGGAAAAACCCCCGAATTTTTATAAGAAAACCGCATACGCTGATGTAATAAGCGATTACAGGCGTAAAAAAACGGTGGTTCAAGGGCGCTTTTTGGAACTGATGCGAAGTAAATCCGTTTTTAAAAAGAAAAAGCGAAGCATAAGCTTCGCTTGGGTTTTGATCGGTTGGTTTAATATCAAAGAGGTTTCTTCGATATCTGTGAATATTGCCACGGCAATACAAGTCATTACAAGGGCTTCTTTGATATCTGTGAATATTGCGCGGCAATAAAGTCATTATAACGGCTTCTTTGATATCTGAGAGTATTGCCGTGGGTAACAGGAGGGTGTGCGCGAGACCTTTTTGATTGCGATAATCGAGCGCTCCTGTAGTTCATCCTTGCATTTGAGTGAAAAATGATCGCAGGAAATAAGCTCGCCGCCGAGAACAGAAATTGCGCCGGCAGCTTCCTCGAGCTCGATGTCGGAAAGACGGGATTTCATCGCGATAAATACCCCTCCGGGCTTTACAAACGGCAAAGCAAGCTCGCAAAGGATGTTGAGCCTTGCAACCGCTCTTGCACATGCCGCATCAAAGCGCTCGCGGTATTCGACCTTTTCCGGCTGATCTGCTGCGGTTTTTGCGCCTCCTGCCTTCTTACGATTGCCGTTCTGCCGCTTTCCCTTCGGTGCGGGCGCGCAAAACTCCTCTGCCCTGCCGACTGCGGTTTTGATGTTGCGAAGCCCAAGCTCGGATGCGGTCGAGGAAATGTATGACATCTTTTTTGCGGTCGAATCGAGCGCGACAACCGAAAGATCGGGCCTTGCAACCGCAATCGGAAGCGACGGAAAGCCGGCTCCGCTGCCGATATCGATCAGCCTCGCGCCCTGCGGAATGTACGAAAGACAGGTCAGACTGTCCGCGATATGCTTCGAGGCGATATCCTCCGGATCGGTGATCGCGGTCAGATTCATGACGCTGTTTGCCTTGATCAGATGCTCCGCAATTCCGGCAAGCGCCGTGATTTTTTTGCCGTCGGCATTATCAAGGGCAATCCCGTTTTCGTCAAGCGCCCTTTCGATTATTTCTTCCAAATTTATCTCTTTTATATCCATTTACAGCATTATCCTTTATAAAAATCGGGGCTGCGCCTCGATGTTTCACGTGAAACATTTTGCAAAACACATTGCGGCGAGCCGAAACCGTTTGCCGAAATTGCCGGTCAGAGCTTTTAAGCGGTGCTCGCTTGTCGTCCGGAAATTTGTCTGCCGGCAATTTGTCTGATGCAATCGGCAGCCTGCCTGTCAGCTGCCGCTCTTTTCTTTGCCGGAATCGCGATCTCTGCGCTCCTTCTGCGCAAGCCAGATCATAAGAACCGAAATGTCGGCAGGAGATACTCCGCTGATCCTCGATGCCTGACCGAGATCTGTCGGGCGGATTTTGGTCAGCTTCTGCCGAGCTTCGATGCGAAGCCCCAGAATCGATTCATAGTCAATGTCGGAGGGCAGCTTCTTCTCTGCCATCCGCATCGCCTTTTTTGCCTCCGCAAGCTGGCGCTTTATGTATCCGTCATACTTGATCTTTACCTGTACACAGGTTTTTACGGCTGTCGAAAGCTCCGGACGGTCGGGGTCAAACGGAGCAAGCATGTCGTATTCCACCTGCGGACGCTTTAGCAGCTCGGAAAGCCGGATTCCGCCGGAAATCGGCGCTGTTCCGACGCTTTCGAGAAGTTCGTTGAGCGAGTCCGACTGCGGAATCGTACTGCTCTCGCACCTGATAATCTCGTCCTCAATCTGCTTCTGCTTTTCTAAAAAACGGTCGTACCTTTCCTTTGAGATCAGCCCGGCACGGTAGCCGATCGGTGTAAGCCGCTCGTCCGCGTTGTCCTGACGCAAAAGCAGGCGGTATTCCGATCTTGAGGTCATTATTCTGTACGGCTCGTTTGTGCCCTTTGTAATAAGGTCATCGATAAGCGTGCCGATATATGAGCTGTCCCTTGAAAGAATCACAGGCTCGCGCTTGAGAATTTTCAGCGCCGCGTTCATCCCGGCGATAAGCCCCTGCGCTGCCGCCTCCTCATAGCCGGAGGTGCCGTTGAACTGCCCTGCTCCGTAAAGCCCGGAAATGTCCTTGTATTCAAGCGTCGCAGAAAGCTGCGTCGGATCGGTGCAGTCGTACTCGATTGCATATCCGCCCCTCATCGTCTGCGCGTGCTCAAAGCCGGGAAGCGTGTGAAGCATCCTTATCTGAACGTCCTCCGGAAGCGACGAGCTGAAGCCCTGCAGATAGATCTCCTTTGTGTCCTTTCCCATCGGCTCGACAAACAGCTGATGCCGCTCCTTGTCTGCAAAGCGGACGATTTTATCCTCAATGCTCGGGCAGTACCTGGGTCCCGTGCCCTCGATCATGCCGTTGTAAAGCGGAGAGCGGTCGAGGTTGTCTCTTATCACTCTGTGGGTGTCGCTGTTCGTATAGACAATGTGGCAGGGGATCTGATTAATCCTGTTAAGCTCATTTTCGTCGGTAAGAGCCGAAAACGGGGTGATATGCTCCTCTCCCTCCTGCCTTTCAAGACGGGAAAAGTCGATTGAATCCGCATGGATTCTCGGCGGAGTGCCGGTTTTAAAGCGCATCATGCGGATGCCCTTGCTCTTTAGCGCATCGGAAAGCCCGATTGCCGGCAGCATTCCGTCAGGCCCCGAGCTGTATGCCTTAAGACCGACGATTACCCTCCCGTCAAGATATGTGCCTGCCGCAATGACAGCAGCCTTGACGCTCCATACCGTGCCGAGCTTTGTTACAACTCCGGTTATATATTTTTTTCCATTTTCGCCAATTTCTGTAATTATATCGACAATTTCTGCCTGAACAAGCCGCAGATTCTTCTGATTTTCGACAACGCTCTTCATAATCCTGCGGTATTCCATCCGATCCGCCTGGATGCGCTTGGAATGAACCGCCGGGCCCTTGCCGAGGTTGAGCGTGCGGCTCTGCAGGGTCACAAGATCGGCTGATCTGCCCATCTGACCGCCGAGCGCGTCGATCTCAAAGACAAGATGCCCCTTTCCGGTTCCGCCGATCGACGGATTGCAGGGCATGTTTGAAAGCGCGTCGAGGGTAATCGTAAAAAGCACGGTGTCAAGACCGAGCCTTGCGGAGGCAAGCGCCGCCTCAACCCCGGCATGTCCCGCGCCGATTATTGCAACATCCGCTAGGTTATAGCTGTCGTTTATGCTACAGGCTTCGGAGCTGTCCGATCGGTTAACGCAGTTAAAACCGGATGCCTCTCCTGCTGTCGATTCCCCGGTGCCCCTGTATTCATTTTTGTCTGTTAACGATGTTTTAGCTTCTGTATTTGCTTCCTTCATTTATATCTGCCCTGATTTTCGATTATTTGATTGTGCTGACGTTCTGATCAAGGCTGAAAAGCTTGATCGCCTTGATTGCTCTGCCGTCCTCAAAGTCCATAACATCCCCGATGCCGAAAAAGCCGTCCTTGTCATAAAGCCGCAGCCGCAGCCCTAATGGAAGAGAAAGACTAAGCCCCGAGCGGACAAGATCTGCCTCGTTTCTTCTGTCAAGATAGAGCTCGGCGCCGTTTTTTGAAAGAAACGCCGGATAATCGCTTAGTCTTAGAACCGGGCAGGAGGAAAACAGCCGCTCTGTCGGAATAAGGCAGGAGGCAAGCTGCCCTTCATCCATTTCGTAAAGCTCGTCAAGCGTATAGCTTTCCGAAAGTGAAAAGCCGCCGGATTCGGTTCTTACAAGAGAGGACATCGCGCCCCCACAGCCGAGTTTTGAGCCGATATCGGCGCAAAGCGTTCTTATATAGGTTCCCTTCGAGCAGTGAACGTCAAGAAGATAATCGCCGCTCGCCTCTAAGACAGAGGAAATTCCGATCGAGAAGACCGAAACCGGCCTCGGCTCTCTTTCAACCGAAATTCCCTTTCTTGCAAGATCGGCAAGCTTTCTTCCGCCGACCTTGAGTGCCGAATACATCGGGGGAATCTGATTTATATTTCCCACAAATGATGCGGCTGCGTCAAATACCTCTTTTTGTGACGGCAGCGCCCGGTCCTTAGGAAGCGAAAAAAGAATATTTCCGCTTGTGTCCTCGGTGTCGGTCGTGATCCCGAGCTTCAGCCCGGCTTTGTAGCACTTGTCGTGCGTGACAAGATATTCGGATGCCTTGACGGCCCGGCCGATCAAAACGACAAGAACGCCTGTCGCCATCGGATCGAGCGTGCCGGTGTGGCCGACCTGCTTTGTTTTATAAATTTTTCTTACCTTATATATAACGTCGTGGGAGGTCATTCCGCACGGCTTGTTGACTATCAGTATTCCGTCCATAAAAGCTCCGGGATTTTTGCATTTTGATATTTGTTCTGACGATGACCGGACAGTTATCGTCCGGCAAGGGCAGACCATTGCCGCACAGCTTAGCTTTGTCGGCAGTATGGCATTTTTGCAGACCTGTCCTAGCAGCCTCAGCTTCTGTATTTTTTGTTGAACTCGCGCAGCGCCTGCTCTCTTCTGCGCTTCTTTTCGATTGCGGTTTTAACAAAATAAATGATTATAAGCGCGGCAATTACAAGCAGCGTGATCCTGAAAAGCGGAGTTTTCGTGATTCTTCTGAAGCTGTCAAGAATATACAGCCATTCCGAGCGCTCGACATTGTTTTTTGCAACCAGATCGACCTTTGAAAGCTCCTTTCCGTTGTAGTAGACGGTAAGAACCCCTGCCTTTTGTCCCATTTCGACCGGGGCTGTGAGGCTGTCGGAGGAAAGCACCCAGGAATATGACACGACATCCGAGGTCTTTTCGTTGTTCGGCAGATACAGATCGATCGAATGCTCCGGGAGCAGTGTGACATGGTCGATATTTGTGCCGAGCCTTACCGGAATTTCGCAGACAATGGTCGAAACATCGATCACCTTGCGGAAGGAATAGTTTCTTATCGCGTACTGAAACAGCTTTTTCGCATCGGTATAGCCGGCGATGCGGTTAAAGGTGACAGCCGGAGTAACAACGGTTTTCTCCCCGGTCGTTTCGTCGATCTCGACGACCTCCTCCGAAAGAACCTCGACAATCTCCTCGCCGCCCAGGACGATCGATATGTAATCAACGCCGTTGTACTGCGCGGAGGCGATAATC
Organism: uncultured Eubacteriales bacterium; assembly: GCA_934447715.1. Taxonomy (GTDB): domain Bacteria; phylum Bacillota; class Clostridia; order Oscillospirales; family CAG-272; genus HGM12657. The sequence goes on from CAKSER010000003.1 coordinate 12,965, forward strand.
GAATAGCCTGCCTGGGCGGTATAGCTTACGCTCATTCCGTTTACGATGCTGTAGTAATATGCATTTGTGCTTGTGACATTGATAAAGTAGTTTCTGTTTGAAATGATCCTCTCCGCATGCTGGTTTGTTTCCGGGATAGAATATCTCGACACGCCGCAGAGCTCCATGAAGGTGGAGTTGTAGTAGCAGTATTTTGCAAGGATAACAAGATCCGAGGCGGTCGTGACCATTGCAGAGTCGTGAAGTCCGGTCGGGTTTGTGTAGTTTGTGTCCTTCATTCCGAGCGAGAGCGCCTTTTCGTTCATCATCTCGGCGAATTTGTTCGGAGTGCCTGCAATGTCGGTCGCAAGGATGCTTGCCGCATCGTTTGCACCGTTAACGATTACCGCGGCGATTAAATCCTTTGCGGTAAGCATTTCTCCGGTTTTAAAACCGATTCGGTTTCCGGTGACATTCCTTAAAGCTGCGGCGGTGACGGTTACATAGGTTCCCTCCATGCTGTCGCCGTAGTGCTCAAGGGCAATGAGTGCGGTCATCATCTTGACTGCGCCTGCCGGATACATCGGGGAGTCGGCGTTTTTCGACCAGACGGTCTTGTCCGCCTGAACGCAGAAAACAAGGGCGCTTTTTGCCGTTTCAAGCGCCGGATCGGCAGGCTTTTCGCTTTCGTCCGCCATGACAGGCAGAACTGCCGTAATGCAAAAAACAAAGGCAAAGATCAGCGAAAGCAGAGGGTGTATAAGCCCCAAGCCTTTTTTATTTGATTTTTTTCGGAATAAAGATTTAAAAGTATGCATTATCTACCGATCCCGTAATACTGATATGGTTTTGTTTTTAAAGCTCGGCTGATATAGCCGGGACGAATCTCCTTTGCGCCTTTTTACCGGGATTTTCCGGACAATCCCCGGAAGCTCGCCGGACAATATGCTGACACTCCCCGGAAATTCCACAGACATTCCCCGGATTTTCCCGGTCGGATGCCCCGATTATCTGTCTTGCCACCGATTACCTGTCCTTTTGAAGCGAAAGCGAATGCGCTATGTCTTTTTTAATCTGCTCTGCAAGCTCCTTGGGCGACGAAAAGACAAGCTCGTCGCGCAGACGGGAGATGAAGAACACCTCGATTTCCCTTCCGTAAAGGTCACCGACATTTTCCGCGATAATGTGTGTTTCAAGCAGATCGGTCTTGCCCTCCTCGTTTTTGAAGGTGGGATGCACACCGATATCGGTAACAGCCGGAAGATATTTTCCGTCAAGGAGAACACAGCTTGCATAAACGCCGCGGCAGAGGGGCGTCATCCCGTCCGGGATTTTTTGGTTAATTGTCGGAGCATCGAGCTTTGCTTTGCCGTCGCCCCTGCCGGAAATCACCTCGGAGCAGACAGAAAAATCTCTGCCTAAAAGAAGATTAGCTCTTTCGATATCGCCGCTTTTAAGCGCCTTGCGGATATCGGATGAGGAAACCGGAATCATACAGCCTGCCTGAAAAGAACCCTGCGCGCCGCCCATGACGGGAAAAGAGCTGCCCATTCCAAACGGAGAGCCGCTTATGCCGGTTGCAGCACTACCTGCACCGCCTGCATTCGTTCTATTGCCCGTGCCGAACTGCCCTGCTCCTCCGAGCGGAGCTCCAAACGGAGCACCTCCGAATTGAGAACCTCCAAACGAAGAGCCTCCGATAGGCGCCCCCCCAAACGAAGCTCCTCCAAACGGTGCCGCTCCTCCCATGCCGAAGCGAGGCATCGAACCGGGTGCGCCGATTCCGGCACCGAGCGGAGGAATGTAGGGCTCGTCATTTTCGCCGCTTTCGCTTTCCGTTAAGCCGGCGCTTAGGTTCGGGTCGCAGACTCTGATCTCGCCGATGACCGAGCAGGAAATCCCTGCCCTTACGCAAAGACGGCGAAGTGTCTCCGCATCCCCTTCGGCGCCTCTGCCGAAGCGGAAGTTGTAGCCGCAGAAAACGTTTTTTGCAAAAAGAGAGCCCTTTAAAACCGACATAACAAATTCTTCTGCCGAAAGATCTCTGATATTTTCAAAATCCTCTATTACAACAAGCTCCGCGCCGAGCCCTTCAAGCAGCTCTGCCTTCTTTTCGTTTGATGTAATAAAGCCGTCGCCCTTTTTAAGGCCGGAAAAGGTGAACACAAGAAGCTTTGATGAGGGGTAGATCTTCTTTATTTCAAGAGCGTTTTTAATAAGCGCCCTGTGGCCTGTATGAACCCCGTCAAAGTTTCCGAGCGCGACGACCGTCTCCTGAATCCTTTCGGGATTGTCTCCGTAAGGATCAAGCTCGATCATCTCGTCTGCAGAAAGCGGATTTGATTTTGCCCTTTCCGCCTCCTTTAAAGCAAACGCCCGGTACTGTTCAATACTGTAAAAAATCATTAAAAATGTCCTTAAAATTATGTCAGCAGCCGAGATAGCAGTGCAGCATCGAGCTTAAAATGTCGTCGCGTTCGATGCGGCAGATGAGGGCTCTGGCGCTCTTGTGATTTGTGATATATGTCGGGTCGTCCGAAAGGAGGTAGCCTACGATCTGATTGATCGGGTTGTAGCCCTTTTCGCTTAGCGCGTCGTAAACGATCTGCATAATTCTTCGAATTTCCGCGTCCTTGTCGTCCCTTATCGAGAAGGTAATTGTTTTGTTGTTGTCTTCTGTCATGACAAATCCTTTCCTTTGGTGCATGCCGCACCGAAAAAATAATTTATATAGTGTAAAGACGGTTTTCCGTCCGAATGCGATTGCGTTTTAATTGCTTTAATTAGCCTCCCTGCGAATCGCTCGGCTCGCTTTCGTATTCCGACTCGCTGTCCGATTCGTCTTCGCTGTCGGATTCGGGCTCTTCGGTTTCGGTCGGCAAAAGGCTCTCTTTGGCAGTCGTTTCGTTTGATGGGCGTTTGATAAAGGTAAAATCGTAGTATCCGCGGTCGTAAAGGATCATTGCCGCAAGAATGAAAAGAAGCGACAAAATATAAAATGTGCGCGCGAATATTCTTCTGAATCTGTGCATTGCGCTCCTTTCGTTAAATCCTCTTTTTCATTTTTGCTGCTTTTTGCCGAAATTCACAGCCTTTGATTGCTTTTGCCTGCTTTTGCAGTCCTTCATTGCTCCGGGCTGCTCCCTTTATTTGTGATATTTTCCGTGATTGATTATCGTAAAGGCGCGGTAGATCTGTTCGAGCAGGATCATGCGCATGAGCTGGTGCGGAAAGGTCATTTTCGAAAAGGAAAGCCGAAGCTCGCAGTAGCTCTTGATCTCCTCGGGAAGACCGTCGGAGCCTCCGATTATAAATACGATTTCCGAAACACCCGATACGGTAAGCCTTTCGACCGTGTCGGCAAGCTCCTTTGAATCGAGCATTTTTCCCTCGATGCAGAGGGCAATCTTGTATGCCCTTTGCGGAAGTGCTGCAAGCATTTTCTGATCTGTCGCAAATTCCTTTACTGCGATCCTTGCAAATGCCGAAATTCTTTTTAGATATTCGGCACATCCGTCCCGTAAATACTGCTCCTTTAGATTTCCGTTGCAGAAAATTTCAATATCGAGCATCAGAAAGCTCTCCCGTTCTGCTTTTTCGAGGCGATTTTTGCAGCTTGATTTGCGCTGCCTGCAGCCTTAGATGTGCCGAACTGTTTTTTTGATCTGCCGCCGCCGGTCGAACCGGAGCCACCGGCCGGGCCGGAGCCGCCTATTGATCCGCCGGCTGAGCCGGAGCCGCCTATTGAGCCGCCGAGCTTACCCGAACCACCGGTCTTACCGGAACCGCTTGTCGTGCCGGAGCCACCGGTCGAACCGGACCCAATGGTCGCACCGCTGCCCTTTTTCTTTGCAAGCGCTTCCTTTTCCAAGCTTTTTTTCATGTAGCTTCCGTAGGGAGCCGGTCTGAACCACTTGTCGATTACGCGCGAGAACAGGCTGACTATTAAAATCGCAAGGCATACGCCGTCATATAGCGGAAGGAAGAATCGGAATACGACCGAAAGAGCGCCGCATAAAACGCCGAAAACGGTTTTTCCAAGATGAGTTTTCGGTGTCGAGCCGTATTCGGTTGCAAGAAAGACCGCGCCGAACATAAGCGAGCCTGAGAACAGCTCAAAGCCGGTGAAGGTCAGAACGAGCATATCGGATGCGATCTGGAGCTGCGGAAACAGATAAAACAGCACCGCAGAGGTCGCAATAAACGAAAGAGTCGTGTGGAAGGTGATCGTTTTGGTGCATACAAGGAAGATGAATGCGATGATTATAAGAAATGCGGAGACCTCGCCGATGCAGCCGACCCCTCCTCCGAAGAACGCCGAAAGAAGCGATCCGCCGGGATTGCTTCCGCTTTTTAAAATTGCAAGCGGAGTGTTTTCGACCGGTGTAAACGCCGGGCTGATTTCAAACGGGGAAAGCGATATCGAGGCAAGGCTTGTCATCTGCGCCGGGAACAGCGCGGAGGCGATCAGCCTTGCAAGAACTGCCGGATTTACGACATTTCTGCCGATTCCGCCGAAAAGCTGCTTTGCAAGAACGATGGAAATAAATGCACAGAATATCGGCATCCAGAGCGGAACCGACGCAGGCATTATGCATACCGTTATAACCGCCGTGACGACAGCCGAAAGATCGGCAATTGTAATTTTCCTGCCGAAGACAAGCTGGGATGCGATCTCGAAAAGGACGCAGCTTATAACCGAGATGAAAGTAAGCGTGAGAACTCTGAGTCCGAAGGAGTAGATTCCCCAGAGAAGAATCGGTAAAAGCGAGATCAGCACGGTCAGCATGACCGAACGGGTGTTGTCCGGAGAATGCAGATGCGGCGATTCGGTAACCTTGAGCCGCGCGGCAAACGCGTCAAGAGGCTTTCCCTGCTTCTTCTTGCCGGGCATTTTATGGTGCTTTGCATTGCCTGCTTTGCCCGATATGCCGGATTTGATTGTTTTGCCTGTATTTTCCGTTTTTTCGATCTTTCCGGATTTTTCGATTTTCCCGGCTTTCACGTCGAGACCGGCAATTTCTGCCGATCCGGCAGCTGCTGCCTTCGCCTTGGATGATGCAGCCGATACAGCCGATGCACCGAAAGCGCCCGGGATTTCTCTTGTGTCGGCACTGCCGTCCTGCAGCTGCCCTTTTGCAAGCCTCTGCAGCTCGGATATGCTGATCGTCTCGGTAGGAAGATCACCTAAAACGGCGCTTTCTTCGGCTGTTTCCTCGTCATCGCCGAAGAGGTTTAAGGAAAACTCGGCAAGTTCGTTGTCCATTTCCGAAAGGAACTCGGCGGTCTCTCCTTTTCCGAAGCTTTCTTTGCTGCTTTCGGTTGAGCTGTCGGGGCTCTCTTTAGGAGAGGCGGCGGAAGTGAAAGACGCGCTTTCGGAGGAAGAGCCTTCTTTTGCTGCGTTTTCCGCTGCAAAATCCGATGCTTTTTTCGATGCAAAATCCTCTGCGCCACCCGATATATTATTTTTCAAGCTGACTGATGCGTTTTCGCTTGAGGCAGCGGCGTTTTTCTTTATGTCAAGCTCTTCCGGAGCGCGCCTTGCGTGCAGGTGGCGCTGCTTATTTTCGTTTTCCATTCGGCTTTCCTCCTTCCCTTGTCATCGATGCGTGTGCCTTATTGCCTGGGTAGCTTGCCTTATTGCCTGCGGAGCTCTCCTTGTTGCCTGCGGCGCTCACCGCCTTTTTTTTCGGATGCTCGGGACCGCCTATATGATAGAGTTTTACGCGGTCGAACATTTCGGTAAAGATATCGAGCGTTTTTTCCTTTTCCGGCTCAAGCTCGGAGGAAAAGCACTTTGCGCTTCTGATATATTTAAGCAGCGGAAGCCTTCCGGGGCAGACGAATTCGCAGCAGCCGCATTCGGTGCAGGTATCGACCGAGAAGGTCTTGCATTTTGCATATTTTCTTAGGTGCGAATACTCGGCAATATAGAGCGGCATAAGATGCATCGGGCAGACGGTAATACACCTTCCGCAGCCGATGCAGGTCGGGGGAGCCTCGTATTTGATGCTGACCGGAAGACGCGTTTTGCCTAAAACACTCTTTGAAAACAGAAGAATCGAGCTTGTCGAGCCTGTAATCGGTGTTTTCGTGTCATCCGATGCAAATCCGGAGAGCATTCCGGAAAATACGACCTTTTCCGGCGCCTTTGAAAGCCCTGAACAGAAGTCGATCGCATCGGCAGCCGAAATGCCTAAGGGAAGGATCAGATTTGCCGGCTTTTTTACGCAGTTGCCGTTTACCGTGACGATCCGCTCGGTATAGGGCATGCCGGTGATGAAGGTCGAATAGATCGCGCGGCAGGTGCCTGCGGAGACGATCATGTATCCGCTCTTGATTGCCGGAGTGTCGGTCGGAAACTCTCTTTCAAGAATCGAGTTTAAAATGAGCGATTCGCTTCCGGACGGATATTTTGCCTTGAGCTTTACGACAGAGAAAAGATTCTTCTCGGACGGCTTTATAAACGAGATCAGCGGAGATTTTGCCTCCGGCATGCTTTTTAACTGACTGTAAATATCGTAATAGTCGGAAAACTCCGAGGTCGCCGCAAGGATCGCGCTTCGAAGGTTCAGCATTTTTAAAAGAATCTTCGCTCCGCCGATGACATATGACGGCTCGGCAATAATTGCGGCATGGTTGCTGCTGACATACGGCTCGCTTTCGGTGCAGTCGATGATCAGCTTTGTGACAAGAGGCTTGCCGTGCTCCGGAAATAGCTTTGAAAAGGACGGAAATCCGCTTTTGTCGTTCATCTGAATTCCGGCGCCCTTGATTTTTTTAAGAATCTCCTTAGGCGAAAGCTTGCTTATCGGTCTTTTTTCCGGCTTTACGCTTTCGTCGATCCGGTTTTCGCTGTCGCACCGCAGAACTATGCAGCGCGAGACCGAGCCGTCCGGAAGATTGCATACGCCGATTTTTTCGACTGTAGCCGACGCAGGAGAAAACAGACGTATGTCGTTTTCAAGATCGTCCTCCGCCTTTGAAAGTGCAGAGACAGACGAGGCGATAAGCTGACCCTTTGCCACCTTTTCACCGGGAGAAACAAGCGTATCGCACTCGCGGTAGCCCTTTTGCGACAGAGGCAGCCTTAGGGTGTCCGGCAGGTCGACTCTTTTAATTTTCAGCTTTCGGGGAATCCCCGGCATAACCTTGCGCATTGAAATTCCGCCGTAAAATGTTTTTGCCATTTGTACCATCCTTTAATAAACTGCTTTATAAGCGATGTAGAAAATATAAAAACCTATATAAACGAAATAATCGAAAAAATCTAACTAAGCGATTGAAGCAATCGAAGCAATCGAAAATAACCGAACGGGATTTAATCCGGGTAGCTTTGCCGGAGCGTCAAGCCGGCAAAACAGCCTATTCTCCGCTTTTTCCTAAATCTCCGTGCTCATCCCGATCGTCGGTTTCGTCCTCTCTTGATGCACGCTTTAGGAGAATGTTTAAAATCTCAAGCGACAGTGCGCAAATGATGAGAAGAACAAGCAAACGCACGGTATCGGCATCGATCGGACGCTTTGCTTCCGATTGATTGCTTCTTGCCTTTTTCATCTCTCTTACAAGGGCATCCAGATGAGAGGAGTCCTTTTCGGAGGAGATGATGCTTACCGTATCGACAAGCAGAGACGGCTCGCCGAGCGATGCATCAGGGGAGGAGATTAAAAGATCGATCCGGTCGACAGAGTCAAGACCGATATCCGAAAGATCTGCAAAGACCTTTGTCCAGACCCCTGCGCGGATGCTTCCGGTGTAAACCGCCGAGTCCTCCGAGTGCCGAAGGATTATCGTGAGCGTGACCTCTCTTATGCTTGACGGAAGCGAGGTCGGCTGTATCTCAAACGCTATCGCGCCGATCGATGCAAGATCAAGCGGAGAGGACATACTTCTTGTAAGCCCGAGATATTTTCCTTTGTCGACCTCCTCGAACTGTGCGGAAAGAATCGCGCTCCTGTCGGATACGCTTCCTCCGCTTAAAAGCTGACTGCAGCCAAGGAGCCCCTCAAAGCCGTCTGTCGAATCGGCAAAGGTAAAGAGGGAGGCTTTTCCCTTTTCCCTGATCGTAAGCGAAGAGCCGAGGGCCTTTTCACTTAACGACCGCCTTGTTATCTCGGCAGGAAGATTTTTAATTTTGAGTGTTTCAAGCGCGTAGCCTGCAATTTCGGAAAATGCCGAGGTGTCGATTAATGAGTAGGTATCAAGATATGAAACATCGTGCGAAACGATGAATGCAAGAACCGCGCCGAAGTCTCCTGAGCAAAGCTTTGAATAGTCGTGAACATATTCCGCCGAGTATAGCGCGTACAATTCGGTATTTGCACCGGCTTCGGGATTTTCGGTGTTCCGGGTATCCTCGGTGTCCTCAGTGTTCTCGGTATTTTCCCCACTTGCCGAAGCTGCGGAATCAGCAGCATCCTCAGCCTTCGCCCTTGCGCTGTCAAACGCTTCGAGCAGGATCAGATTTCTTGTCTTTCCGTCGTATCTGAAGGCGTTTTCACCGATGAACGAAATCAGCATTTCGATATTCGCCATCGTAATCGACTTCGCGTCGAAGGTGCTGCTAAATATATCAAACGGCGTGTCGTAAAATGAAAGCTCGTTTGGATTATCCGAGTAGGGATCGTAGGCTATTCCGTATCCGAAGTCGCCCTCGTCAAGGATCGCACAGTTAAGAGCGGAAAAAAGCGATGATGAATCAAATATTCCTGTCTGATCCGGGCTTATGCCGTTGTTCCAGTCGGAGCCGAGCGAGATATAGATGTCCGTATCCGGGCAGCGCAGCATTACCGCAGAACGGATTGTGTGCATCGCCGTGGAAAGCGATTTTGCAAGCTCGCCGAGAGACAGTGAGCCGCAGTTGTAGAATTTTTCGGCATTTTCGATTTTCTGACCGAGAACAAAGCCGCATGCCGAGGGGATTTCTCCCCCTGCGCAGTATTTCGAGCAGAGAAAATCGCATGCCGCGCGCAGATAGAGAATTCCGTCTGCGGTTTCGGTATTGAGTGCATAGTATTCCGCGCCTGAATCTAAGTCTGCCTGCGGATGGATAAGATAGCGGTTGAGGCTTTCGTTGTCACTTTTCGAAACGGTCAGGGTAAGAAAGACCTGTGTGCCTGCCGCAGCATAATCGCGCAGGATTCCGTCAAGCTCGGAAATGTAGCTTGTGTTGAAGTAGAAGCTGCGTCCGCCGTAGAAATGAATCGTTTCCGCAAAGGAGGCGGTAAAGAGCTTTTCGAGCCGGATCTGGACTGCGGAATATTTTTCTCCCTTGTCGGGGAAATTTCCCTGCTCAACCGACGAGCCCTTGATTCCGGAGATGGTCTGCAGGACTTTTGTATTCTGCGAAAGGATTCCGGGATTTGAAATGTATTTCGGTGCGCAGATCGGCACAAGAGCGCCCTTGTAATAGACCGCGACAAGATATTTTCTGAAGATCAGTTCGTTGTTTCCGGCGCACGGAAGCGTAAAGGAGAAGGTTGAGCCGTCAAGCTTGCCCTCCGCCGATGCGACCGACCTAATAGAAAGGTCAAGCGCGTCCTCAAACGGTTCGAGCATGTAAAGATACAGCGTGCAGCCCTTGTACTCCTCGGCATATTCCGAGAAAACGCTGCCCTTTACCGAAATGCTCTGCCCGTCCGAAAGGAGCGAGCAATCGCTGATTTTTCCTGTGCCTGCAACCGACGACGGATATGAAACCGTGTCGACCGATAAAAGAAGAATGTCGGAATCAAAGGTTCCTCCGAACCGGAGCCTGAAGCCTGTGATTACATTTTCCGGAATGCGGAAGATGCAGGTGGATATAATTCCGTCCGAGACGACCTCCGCCGAAATTCCGGCAGATGCGGACATGTCCGGGCTTGTAAGAGTTGTGTAATAAAGGGTGACCGTGCGGCAGGACTGCCCTGCGAACTTCACGCGGATAGCCTTGTCGCCTCCGAGCCCTACCGAAAGGCTCTCGTCTGCCGAGGTTATAAACGGGTTTTCCCCATTTGCCGAGAGCGTAAGAGACGCATCGGACGCCGAAAGCTCCGAGCCGGATGAGGAAGCGAAGCTGCCGGAAAGATAGTACATCGAATAAAGCGCGTTTTCGGACGAGCAGCCGCCGATGCAGTCGACAGCATACGAAAATCCACCGCCAGCGGTGCCGCCGGCCGAGCCGGAGCCGCCTGTTGACCCGTTGGTCGTACCGGAGCTGCCGGCTGAGCCGGACCCACCTGTTGATCCTCCCGTGCTTTCGGAAGAGGAAGCGGTTCTTGTAACCCCGATTTCTATGCTGCGTATATCCGAAAGCTTCTCTGCCTCCTCGGAAATGTCGAAAAACAGCATGCACCATCTGCCAGGCATAACGGATTTGCTTCCCTTAAAGCTGTTTCTTCCGGAAAGAATTGTCAGGTTTACCGTGTAGGTATAGTCAAGGCCGATTTCCTCCTCCTTTACGGCAAGCGCAAGGCTGAGGTATTTCGCTTCGGAAAGATCGATATTTGTGCCCGGCTCATAGACAAGTTTAAGCTCTGTGCCGTCGGTGTATTCGCTGCAGTTTGCAACGATTGCCTTTTCTCCGGCAAAGGGAGAGCGCGGCTCAAAGCCGAGGCTGCCGCTTGCCGAAAAGGATACGTCGCCGCCGTAGGAAAATGCGCTCCAGCCTGCCGGAACCTCTAAAGGATTGCTGTAGACATCCTGAAGCGACTGTGCAATGTCTCTGTTCGGCGATGTGACAACCGATCTGTCGTTTTCGAGCAGCAACTTGAAAAGCTCCCTGTCGGTGTCCGGGATTCCGGGATTTGATGTGTCCCCAGTCCCGTCAGCCCCCTCCTCTGCAAATACCTCAAAGGAGGCGGAAAGCGAGGAGAAAAGAAGAATAAGCGACAAAAGGAGCGTAAGCAAGCGTAATCTCACGGTTTTTTTCTGATATTCGGTTTTGTATTCTGCCGGATTTTTCATTGCGGCTCCTTTCGTTTGAATGTTTTTTTGAATATTTTTTGCTTTTTTAAAAACAGTATGCAGACGATCGCTAAGCAAATGCGAATCGCGTCATGCCCCGGACCCCGGGAAAAGCCCCGGAACCGCCCTAAAACGGAAGCATCGTTAAAACAAAGTCGATCATGACACAGAAAAGGAGAGGGATCAGATAGATAAGAAGCTTCTTCCCCTTTTCGTGCGCCCTTTTCAGCATTTCGATAAATTCGGTCTTTTCTTTTTCCGACATGCTGTCAGAAAGCTGATCCTGCGTCGGCAGCTCGAAGGAAAAGCCGCGGTTGACGATTATGAATGCGGAAATCAGAATAAGCAGCGCGGCGTAGTAGACGATAAATGCGTAATAGAACACCGGATGCTTTGATGCATTTTGGTTGCACGCCTCAAGCGTGCCGAACATCAAAACGAAAAGCGCAAGCTCCCTTAAAGCAAGACACCAGTTTGCCTTTTTAAAGGCGTCTTTTACGTCGTCAAGTGCGCGGCGAGTTTCTGTTTTTTCGTTTTTGCCGCGTGATGCGGATTTTTTTCTTGTTTTTTTGCTTTTCCTTGCCATCGGCAGGCTCCTTTTTGCTTGTTTGCTGCTTTTTGTGTTTTTATATCGGATTTATGGTTTTACAGCTGTTTGTTATGTCTCTTTGTTCTGCCGCGTGCCGCTCTTGGCGGATAAAATCAGCCTGTGCGCAAGAGCCGCTTTTCTTCTTTCAGCTTCGCTTTTTGAATTAAGAGCGTCCGAAATCGTTTTAAATCCGGATTTTTCCGGCAGCGTCCGATCTCTTATCTCTGTGTAAAGCAGTATGTCCGAAAGATCCTTTTCATATCTTTCAGGCTCCGGAATAAGGCCGCTTTCAATGCTTCCGATAAGCGTGATCCGTAAAGCCGTGCTTCGCCCGTACTTTTTTTCTATAACATGGCTGATTATTGCTTTTCTTATCTCCTCGCCGGTTTTTGCACCCGAAATGTCGATTCTGTCATCCTCAAAATGAATTTTCGAAAATCCGATTTTTTCGGCTTTAAAGCTTTTCTTTTTTCCCGGCTCTGCCGGCTTTTCAATGTCAAAAAGAATGCCGTACCTGCGGCCGGTCTGAAAAAATCCCCGACCGAAAAGACTGCCCGGCGCCCCATAATGCGCCTCGCCGATGCTTCCTATGCCGTCTGTGCCGCTCACGCCGTCCATGCCGCTAACACCGCCCGAACTGCCCGGGATGTTTATTTTGCCCATGCCGCCTATACCGCCCTTGCCGTCGGAAGCTCCGATTGCGATATAATCAAATTTTCCGAGACCTTCAAGCCTTTCGGGCTGCTCAAAAAAGGCAGACCTGCCGCCGTTCTCCTTTGCTTTCGGAGTTGCAGGACACATGAAAAGGTTGATAAAGTTCGGGTCGGGCTCCGGCAGATCGGTGTCTGCGTTTCCGTCGGATAAAGAATCGACGGCATAGCCGTAAACCCGTGTGTTAAGCTCGGGGAATTCGAAAAACGAGGGCTCGCTGCTTTTAAAGACGAACATGTTGTCCGGCAGTGGGTATGAAAGATAAAATCCGGTTTTTAAAAGCCTGTCGCTTTTCCCGGGAGATACAACTACCCGGCATGACGGACAAAGAGCTATTTCTCGCAGGATGAGCCCGGCGTGTTCGGGGGTAAGATATCTGTTGTCGAAAAGGCCTCCGGAGATCAGAAGGATGTCCACACTGCCGGAGCGCAGGAAAAGAGACAGCTCAAGAAAAGCCTTTTTAATCCCGTCTTTTACCCTCTTTGATGCGGCTTCGTCCTTTAAAGGCACCGGCGAGCCGACCATGGGCTCGGAAATATGCAGTACCCTCATATCGTCTGTCCTTTCTTTTGCTTCGGATCGGCTGCGGAATTGCCGCCTCGGGCACTGCTGCCGCCGCTCTGCCTTTTTGCAGTCATTTTGTCTGACCCTTCGTTTTGGGCACACTTACCCATCTTCTGTATTATATAGTAATTCATAAATTTTTTCAACCTTTTTTTGCCGACAGATATTTAATATTTTCTTTTTTTGTGGTATACTAACAATGGAGAACTAATGAAGAGTTGCAGGCTTTTAAGACAGCCGCAGCCGGTATAATGCAAAACGAAAACAAAAATTCCAAAAAGAGGAAGAATATATGGCAAACTACAGAAAAGGACGCGTTGATGAGCAGTTGCGCTGCGAGCTGTCCGAAATTATAAGAGAAATCAAGGACCCACGGGTCGCTACGGCATTCCTTTCGGTAATGAACGTCGACTGCACACCGGATCTCAAATTCGCAAAGGTGTATGTCTCGGTAATGAAGGAAAGAAGAGCCGGGGACGCGATCAAGGGCCTTACCAATGCGCACGGGTATATAAGAACCCAGATTGCAAAGAGGATGAACCTCAGGATCACCCCGGAGTTCAAGTTTATTCAGGATGAGTCTGCAAAGACCGGACAGAGGATAAACGATCTTTTAAAGCAGGTCGAGGGAGAGCTTTCGTGCGACCTGCCGGAGGCGGACGATGACGGCATTCAGTGACGCGGTATGCACAGCCGAAAGCATAACCGGGAAAAGAATCACCGAAGAAGCGGCAGCAGAGCTGATCTGCAAAATGAAGGGGAAAAGGGTTCTGATCCTTTCGCACCGCCATCCGGACGGGGATACTCTCGGCTGTGCGCTTGCACTCAAGCAGATTCTAAAGGGGCTCGGCGCAGAAGCCGATATTGCCTGTGCAGATCCTGCGCCGTCAAACTGCAGATTCCTTTTTGATGGCCGAAACGGGGCCGTAGCAGAGCCTGCTCCGCTTCTAAATCCATCGCCCGACGGCTACGATAAGATCGTTTCGGTCGATACGGCAAGTACAAAGCAGCTCGGAAGCCTTTCCTTCCTTTCCGATCTGGTGTGCCTCAAGATCGATCACCACGCGGTAGGCGAGGACTACGCAAAGGAAAATCTTGTCGACCCGGACGCTGCGGCATGCGCCGAGATAATCATGCGGATTGCAAAAATCATCGGTACTCCGCTTAAGGACATCATGACGCCGCTCTATGCGGGAATCTCATCCGACACCGGAGGCTTTAAATACTCGAACACCACCTCAAAAACCCTGCGGTTCGCGGCAGAGCTTATGGACGAGGGGGTTGACTGCGGATATATAAACCATATGCTGTTTGACAACCACACAATGTCGGAAATACGGGCAATCCGCACCGCCTACGAAAATCTCGAGCTTTTCGAAAACGGCAAGGTCGCGCTGATTACCGTTACAAACGAGAAAAAGAAGGAAAACGGCCTTAGCGACTCGGATCTCGGGGTTTTAAGCTCGCTTTCGCGCGACATTGAGGGTGTTCTGCTCGGAATCGTCCTAAAGCAGGACGCATCAGACGAAAAAAAGTACCGCATCTCGATGAGAAGCAGCGAGCCTGTCGATGTGGCAGAAATCTGCAGTAAGCTAAACGGCGGCGGCCATGTCCGCGCGGCGGGAGGAGAGATTATTGCAGACAGCGTCAAAGAAGCGGTCAATACGGTTCTTTGCACCGTAAAGGAATCGGTTAAATTCTGAAATTGAGCAAGGGTCGAAAAAACGAAAAACAGAAAAAAACGATAAGTTCTTAAAAATCTCCAAAAAAAGAGAAAATACCGAAAAACAATTTGAAAATCCCGTAAAAAATCAAAAAAATTAAAATAGGTGATTGATTTTAAAGAGAATAACGGGTATAATTATTCAGATAAAAGATAAAAAAGCTTTATAAAAAATCTTTTCATAAAGGAGACCAATTATGGCAAAAGAATTTTCCTGTGAATACGCCATGACCTCTGAGGTTCAGGGCATGAGCCATGTCACAAAGGGTTGCGATCACGGTCCCGCTCCGATTCCGGAGGAGGGAAAATGGATCCAGTCTAAGCAGATTACAGACGTTTCCGGTTATACGCACGGAGTAGGCTGGTGCGCACCTCAGCAGGGAGCCTGCAAGCTTTCGCTGAACGTAAAGGACGGAGTAATCCAGGAAGCTCTGGTAGAGACTGTCGGATGTTCCGGAATGACACACTCCGCTGCAATGGCAGCCGAGATCCTTCCCGGCAAGACCATTCTCGAGGCTCTTAACACAGACCTTGTCTGCGATGCAATCAACACCGCAATGCGCGAGCTGTTTTTGCAGATAGTATACGGAAGAACACAGTCTGCCTTCTCTGAGGGAGGACTTCTTATCGGAGCCGGCATGGAGGACCTCGGAAAGGGCGCACGCTCGATGGTCGGAACAATGTACGGAACAACCGCTAAGGGCGTAAGATACCTTGAGATGACAGAGGGCTACTGCACAAGAATGGCTCTCGATGAAAACGATGAGGTTATCGGCTATGAATTTGTTTCGCTCGGAAAGATGACCGACTTTATCAAGAAGGGCATGGAGCCGAACGAGGCATATGAGAAATCCAAGGGCACATACGGACGCTTCAATGAGGCTGTCAAGTATATCGACCCGAGAAAGGAATAAGGAGGATAGCGTATAATGGCACAGTTTGAAGGATTTGAAAGACGCGAGGCGAAGATCCTCGGCGTTCTTAAGGAATACGGAATTTCCTCTATCGACGAATGTAAGGACATCTGCTCCAAGGCAGGAATCGATCCCTATACAATTACACAGGAAACACAGCCTATCTGCTTTGAAAACGCAAAGTGGGCTTATACCGTCGGAGCTGCAATCGCACTGAAGGCTGCAGAGAAGACAGGAGATAAGAGCGCGGCAACAGCAGCAGCAAATATCGGAGTAGGACTTCAGTCGTTCTGCGTTCCGGGCTCTGTTGCAGAGAACAGAAAGGTCGGACTCGGCCACGGCAATCTCGGAAAGATGCTTCTGTCGGAGGAGACAGAGTGCTTCTGCTTCCTTGCAGGTCATGAGTCGTTTGCTGCGGCAGAGGGAGCAATCAAGATTGCCCTCAACGCAAACAAGGTAAGAACAAAGCCGCTCAGAGTTATTCTGAACGGACTCGGAAAGGACGCTGCATATATCATTTCGAGAATCAACGGATTTACCTACTGCAGAACAGAGTTCGATCCGTATTCCGAGACTGTAAAGGTAACAGAGGAGAAGGCATTCTCCAAGGGACCGAGAGCGGCAGTCAAGTGCTACGGTGCGGATAACGTTCCGGAGGGCGTTGCTATAATGAAGCTCGAGAATGTCGGAGTATCTATCACCGGAAACTCGACAAACCCGACAAGATTCCAGCACCCGGTTGCGGGAACATATAAGAAATGGTGCGTAGAAAACGGAGTTAAGTACTTCTCTGTTGCATCCGGCGGCGGAACGGGAAGAACACTTCACCCGGACAACATGGGTGCAGGTCCGTCCTCCTACGGTATGACAGATACAATGGGAAGAATGCATTCCGACGCACAGTTTGCAGGCTCCTCCTCGGTTCCGGCACACGTTGAGATGATGGGACTTATCGGAATGGGCAACAACCCGATGGTAGGTGCTACCGTTGCGGTTGCCGTTGCTGTTGAGGAAGCGCTTAAGAACGCGTAAATAAAGGCTTTCAGACTTTTTAAGGCTTAAGGCTTTTCGGGCTTTTTATAAGGCCTCGAGTCGTCCGGCTCTGTCCGGCGAAGGTGCCGTAGAAGCGGCGCTGCCTGCCGTTTGCCCCCGAGAAAAACGGGCGATAGGCGAAATTGGGCAAAAGAGGGCGGAAGCAGCCGAAAAAGAGCTTAAATAAAAAGATCAGGAGCAGGATTTATTTCCTGCTCCTTTTTTGTTTGCAGGTTTTTCTGCCTGCTCTCCGTATTTTTGCCTTCTTCATTCTGCCTTGCTGTTTATCCTGCCGGCGGCACACATCGGTTTTGATCGGTCGTGCTGTTAACCTGTCATCATTTATTAATGCAGCCGAAATGTCCGGAGCGGCCGGCGCATATCGGCTGTCGGCACATGCCGGCTTGTCAGCACGCATCGGTGCTTTCGCCGCCGCGGTTGTCCTTCGGGGTGTAGTTCGGAACAATTGCCTTTACCGCCGACCGGATGTCGCAGGAATCGTCCGCCATCAGCTCGTGAAGCTTCTTTAGGCTTTCAAGAAGCTTGTTTTCGTCAAATACAATCGGATGGCCGATGAAGATCATCTTGTTCGGAGTCTCGGTAATGCCCTCCTCCGAGATCAGAAGCTCCTCATAAAGCTTTTCTCCGGGGCGCAGACCGACAAACTCGATCTTGATGTCCTTGTACGGCTCATAGCCGGATAGGCGGATCATCTTTTCCGCCATGTCAAGTATCCTTACCGGCTTGCCCATGTCCAAAATGAATATCTCTCCGCCGCCTGCAAATACTCCTGCCTGCAATACAAGCAGAACCGCCTCGGGGATCGTCATGAAGTATCTTATAATATCAGGGTGTGTGACGGTGACAGGACCGCCTGCATCGATCTGCTTCTGGAAGATCGGTACAACGCTTCCGTTAGAACCGAGCACGTTTCCGAATCTGACCGCAACAAAGGCGGTTTTCGACCTCTTGTCGAACGACTGAATGATCATCTCGCAGATGCGCTTGCTTGCTCCCATAATGTTTGTGGGATTGACCGCCTTGTCGGTTGAAATCAGGACAAATCTGCTTACGCCGTACTTGTCGGCAGCCTTTGCGGTGTTGTATGTACCGAAGACGTTGTTCTTGATCGACTCGTTCGGGCTGTCCTCCATGAGCGGAACATGCTTGTGAGCGGCGGCATGATATACGATATCCGGGCGGAAGCGGTCAAAGACCTGATCAAGCCTTTTTTCGTCCCTCACCGACCCGATGATGACATCGAGCGGCTGATCGGGGAACCTTTTCTTCAGCTCGTTTTGGATTTCATATGCGTTGTTTTCGTATATGTCGAATATAATCAGCCTTTTCGGCTTGAACTCGCACAGCTGTCTGCAAAGCTCGCTTCCGATCGATCCGCCGCCTCCGGTTACAAGAACGGTTTTGCCGAAAACGAAGTCGCGTATGCTGCTCATGTCCGCGGTGATCGGATCTCTGCCGAGCAGGTCGTTTATGTGAACCTTGCGGATTTTTGAGACATCTGCGGAAAACGATCCGTTTGCAAGATACAGCATCGGGAGGATCTTTAGTGTTTTTCCTGTCGAGGAGCAGATGTTGAGGATTTCGGCTTTTCTGTCCTTCGGGCAGGACGGAATTGCAAAGATTATCGTCTCGATATTGTATTTTTCAACATTTTCCTTAATCGAATCGCTGTCGCCGACAACCGGCACGCCGTAAATAAGTCTGCCTCTTTTCTCCGGGCTGTCGTCGATTACACAGACGACGTTGTGATCGGGGAGCGCCGGGTTGTTTTTCAGGTCGCGTATTATCATGTAGGCGGCGTTTCCGCCTCCGATGATCATTACCGGATTCTTTCCGTTTGCGCGGTGCTCGCTTTGCATACTCCTCTCGTCACTTTGATGCTCTCTTGACCAGAGACGTATAATGAACCGCACCTCCATTATAAGGCATTCCGAGATAAAGAGTCCGCCGATATATGTAACAATCCTCCGGAACTGATATCCGATTGCCTCGTGAGCGGCAAAGAACAAAAGCCACGAGAAGGCGTTTAATGCAAGATGCTTTAACACATCCTTGATTCCGGCATACTGCCAGAGGACACGGTGCATCTGACCGCAGTAGTATATTACCGTGTAGATTAAAACGATGATCGCAATTCCGAAGAGGATTTTGCTTGTATATCCCGAAATGTCGCCCGGCTGGCGCAGATCGAACAGATATACCGACAGAATAACCGATGCGGCAAGCACAATGGCATCTACCAGCATCAAAATTATAACGTCCAGAAGAAACGACCGCTTTTTGTTCACTTTTAATCACGTCCCTTGAGGCATACACCGGGCTTCAAAGCCGGGCATGGTATGCCGAAATTAAATTAAAATGTCAGATAGGATTTTGCTGATGTTTTGCGTGGTTTTTATGACACTTATATATTGTATCATTCATAAAATATTTTGTCAATAAAATGCACGGCAATAATTAAAGCTGCCGATTTATTTTGCAGCCTTGTACAGAACGGGGCAAAAAACGAAAAAACCGGCTGTACGCAAAAGAAAAAACCGCTGCCTCTGCATTGTAAAAATTATATAAAAAAAACAAAAATTCTCTTTACCATTAATTTAAAATATGCTATAATATCCACACTAAAACTTGCTCAGCAAGTTTTAGTGTGGATATTGCAACAACAAAAGCAAAATTCCCTTGGAATTTTGGTCGGCTTCGCCGCCTCGGCGTTTTCACGCCGCTTTTGTGTTTAAATATCCGCGCAAAAGATTGCAGAGCGAGCATTAGAGTGGATATTGCAACAACAAAAACAAAATTTCTCCGGCAGCTTATCTTACTTATCTTATTATCGGGGAGGCGATCTTACGGAAAGCAAGCAATTTTTAAAAAACGATTCCGGATTTGTCTGCAAAAACTGTAACAAGCAGGTTTTGCCTCTCGGATATACCTCAAGAAATCACTGCCCGTTCTGCCTTTATTCGCTTCACCTCGACATCAACCCCGGCGACAGAAAAAGCGAGTGCGGCGGTCTTATGGAGCCGGTCTCCGCTCTGCCGGATCCGAAAAAGGGCTATATCATCATTCACAGATGCAAAAAGTGCGGCGAGCTGCACAGAAATAAGGCGGCTCACGAGGCAAAGGTTCAGCCGGACAACCTGAGGCTGATCATCAGCCTTACATCAAAGCAGATATAGTCTCGGCCTAAAAACAAATATTAACCGAATTATATAAAAAACAAATAAATACAAATGGTAACATTAGAAAGGACGATTTGATCATGAAAAAGAACAGTGTAAGGATCGGCATCATCGGATGCGGTTGGGCAACCAACATAAAACACATTCCGTCTCTGAACAAAATCCCGGAGGCAGAGGTCGTTGCGCTTTGCGATCATAATCTGAAAAAGGCCGAGGATACCGCAAAGAAGTATTGCGGCGAGGTCAAGCTCTATACGGATTATCATGAGATGCTTAAGGATGAGACGATCGATGCAATCCATGTCTGCACCCAGAACAAATATCACTGCAAGATCACCTGCGATGCATTGAATGCGGGAAAGCATGTCCTCTGCGAAAAGCCGATGGCAATTACCGATGAGGAAGCAGAGCTCATGGTGAAAACCGCAGAAAAAACCGGCAAAAAGCTTACGGTCGGCTATCAGTCGCGCTTTTCTAACGAAGCTATCTATTTAAAAAACGAGGCGGACAAGGGCACCTTCGGCGAAATCTACTATGCAAGAGCGATTGCGCTCAGAAGAAAGGCAGTTCCGACATGGGGCGACTTTCTTGACAAGCAGATTCAGGGAGGCGGACCGATTATCGATATCGGAAGCCATTCTCTCGACCTTGCGCTCTGGATAATGAATAATTACGAGCCGGATTTCTGCGTCGGAACGACCTATCGCAAGCTGATTTCGGACGGAGGCGTCGGAAACGCATTCGGCTCATGGGATCCGAAGAAATTCACCTCCGAGGATTCGGGCTTCGGCTTTGTCAAGATGAAGAACGGAGCGACGATCAGCGTCGAGGCATCCTGGGCGCTCAATATTCTCGATCCGAAGGAATCCTGCGTTCAGATCTGCGGCACCGAGGCAGGCGCGGATACTCTGATAAACGGCGCGAGAATCAACGGAATAAGAGACGGAAAGCTGTTTTCGCAGATTCCGGACTTCCGCAACATCGGCGCATCGCTTTATCGTGACGAGCATATGTCGTCTCCGGTCGAAAGAGAGGCACACTCCTGGATCTTCTCGATCCTTGAGGACACCGACCCGGTTGTAAAGCCGGCAGAGGCGGCTGTGGTAACAAAGGTTCTTGACGGAATATATAAATCCGCCGAATCCGGAACGATCTATAAGTTCTGAAAAACCGGTTAAGCAGCGAATACGTTAAAAAATGCGGTAAAAGCCGCAGATATCATAAAAACAGAAAAATAACAAAATCATCAGAAAGGAAGCCTTTTTAGCTTTTTAAAAAGGCGAAAGAAGAAATGAAACTTAGTGTACTTGCCAATCTGTACGGCGCAAAGCCGCTTGACGAAGCTCTTTCGATTTTAAGTGATCTCGGCATCAAGAGCGTTGAGATAGGCGCAGGCGGATATCCCGGAAAGGCTCATTGCAACCCCGAAAAGCTGCTTTCCGATCTGGATGCCTTCTGCGAATTCCAGAAGACCATCGATAAATACGGAATGGAGATCTGCGCGCTTGCCGCACACGGCAACCCGGTTCATCCGGATAAGAAGCTTGCAGAGCAGTATGACCGCGACTTTAAGAACGCGGTTCTCCTTGCCGAAAAGCTCGGAATCGATACAATCATCGGCTTCTCCGGCTGCCCCGGAGATCACGAGGGAGCAAAATATCCGAACTGGGTAACCTGCCCGTGGCCGGATGACTTTTTGAAGATTCTCGACTGGCAGTGGAACGAGGTGCTTATTCCGTACTGGAAGAAGACAGCCGCATTTGCAAAGGAGCACGGCGTAACCAGAATCGCATTTGAGATGCACCCGGGCTTCTGCGTTTATAATCCGGAAACGCTGCTCAGATTGAGAGCGGCAGTCGGAGATGTAATCGGCGCAAACTTTGACCCGTCGCACCTGATCTGGCAGGGAATCGAACCTGCTGCGGCAATCAGAGAGCTTGGAGACGCGATCTATCACGTCCATGCAAAGGATACAAGAATCGATAAATATAATACCGCAAAGCACGGCGTTCTCGACACAAAGCACTACAGCGACGAGATCCACCGCTCATGGGTATTCCGCACCGTCGGCTACGGCAACTCGGAGGAGTATTGGAGAGATCTTGTTTCGAACCTCAGACTTGTCGGCTATGACAGAGTTCTTTCGATCGAGCATGAGGACAGCCTGATGTCGATAGACGAGGGACTTAAGAAGGCGGTCGAGTTCCTTAAGCCGATCGTCATTTCCGAGCCGAAGCCCGGAACAATGAGCTGGGCGTAAGACAGCGGACAAATAATCGGGCAAATAAGCAAGCAGACAAACGCAGGGCTGAAAGCCAACCAAAACAAAAAAGCAGCGCCGGCTGAAGGATTTCTTCTTCAGCCGGCGCTTTTTGCCGTTGTTTTTTTGTGTTTCGGCTGCGGCTCTAATGACAATGCCGGACGCAGCCGGACAGACTGCTCCGATGCAGGCGTTCTGCTCCGCCGAAATTTTAGGATCGGTGCAGTCGTAGATCAGCCCTGTCTTCATTCTTTCCTTCTGCGTCATTTTCATGCCTTTCCTGCTGCTTTTACGTTATTTGCAGCTCTTCTGCTCTCGTGGCAGATAAAATATATAACCTGCCTGTCCTTTGCAAGCTCGTCTATAAGCATAAGAGCCTTTTTCAGCTTCTCTTTATCGAGGTTGACAAACGGATCATCAAGGATAAGACACGGCTTTTCCTCCTTGAACAGCGCATCGGTAAGCGAAAGGCTTACAAGGATGTCGATAAGATCGCGGTAGCCGGAGCTGAAATATTCCTCGCTTCTGCCTGCACCGTTCCTGCTCGCGGTGACCGAAAACGACTGATCAAAGGTAAAGCCGTCCTCGCCGGTCACAAGAAGCATCATTCGGTTGAAGCTTTCTCTCATGTCCTTTAAATATCTTGTCGATAGATCGGTTTTTGCGGTTTTTAGGAGCGCGATTGTCCTTGTGACAAGAAACAGCTCGTCTTCATAAAGCTTTTTCTTGTCCTCAAGCGTATATAAGGCTGCGGTTCTGTCGGGAAGCCTTTCTGCAATCTCCGAAAGCCGATCTGCCTCGGATTTTGCTCTTTGAAGCCGTAATGAGGCTGTGTTAAGCTCCCCTTCAAGACGGTTTACCGTCTGTTTAAGCCCTGCAAGCTCCTTCTCATTTTCCGCAAGCTCCTTTTCTCTTCTTTCAAGCTCGCCGTCCTTGTATTCCGAAATGATCCCGCGGTTTTCCGAGATGTATTCCTCAAGCTCCGCCTCGGATAGCCCGAGCTGCTCCGAAAGCATGAAAAGCCTGCTTGCCTTTTCGTTTGCACTGCCTAAAAGCTCCTTGTATTCACTTGTGCCCTTAGAAGTTTCGCCGTTTCCTGCAACGCCGAGCGAACGGATAACCTCATCAAGTTCATCCTTTTTTGACAGGTAGCTTTTGTCAAGCTCGGTCTTTTTCAGGTTGTCGGAAATGATCTGCTCTTTAAGCTTTGCTTTTCTTGAAAGCTCGTCGCGCAGAGCAAGAATTTTTTTAAGATTGTTATTTGGAGTGCCTGAGCTGCCGGTTGCTAAGCTGTCGCCCGATGATCCGCCGGCCGATGCACCGTCAGCAGGCGTGCTGTCAGCCGATGCGCCCTGCCCTTCGGTGCCCGACAGATTGTCTGAATCCGGGAAATAGTCCTTCAGCCTTTTTGCAATCTCCTTTTCGGTGCGGTCAAATGCCCCGACAAAGAACAGAACAGAAAGGATAATGAGTATAGCTGCAGCCGAAATCAGCAGAATTCGTATAGAAAGCGGCATGCTGCCGAAAGCAAAGGACAAAACGGCAGCTATCACACCGAGTACGGCAAAAGCAGACCCGATTTTCGGATTTCCCCTGCGCTTTTTGCAGCCTTCAAGCATCAGATCAAGCTCGTCTTCCGATATCGGAGCGTTTTTGAAGCGCGCGTCGAGCCGCTCGAACTCCTTAAGCTCCTCGGATTTCGATGCCGCCTCGTTTCTTTCGGTGTCGAGCCGTTCAAGCTCCGCATTTATATTTGCCGCCTTTTCAAGCTTCTCCTTTTCCGGCATTTTCCCGGAAAAATGAGATAAAAGCGCCTCATATTCCTCGCGCTGCTCCTTTAGGCGGTTCTTCTTTTTTATGCTGTAGCCGATTACATTCTGGCATTCCGCCTTTCTTGCAATCAGCGCGGTTTTTTCCTTTATGCACTCCTCATTTTTTTCGTCAAGCGCCTTTTTGAGCGCCTCAAGACGCCCGGTATTTTCCTTGATTTCGGCTTCCTTTTCCTTGATTTTGGGAAGCAGATCGCTTTCAAGCTCGCTTTCGGCTCTTTTGCTTTCCTCAAGCTCAAGCCTTGCCGTCTCGAGCTTTGCGCCTATCAGCCCGAGCTGCCCTTTTGTCGGCGCGGAATAGAAAAGCCGCTTTTTGTCGAGCTTTTCGATTGCATCGTCGTACTGACCGATGTCGTCGGACTCCTCGACAAGACCGGCAAGCTTTGCGCTGATAGAATCGTTCTGGCTTATGCCCTTTCTTTTTATCTGCGGAATATAGGTGCTCTTTGAAAACGCATCCGCATCGATTCCGAAAAGCTCAAAGCCGATATTTTCGGAAAAATCCGAAAGGACAGCCCCGGTGTCCGGATCCGAAAGACGGAAGGTGTCCGCACTTTCCTTCTGCCCGAAGGCCCGCTCGATGCGGTATTTCTTTTCGGCAGCTTTGCTGTCTGTTCCTTCACCGCTCTTTCCTTCAAGTGCAAAATCGAGATATCCGCCGCAAGCTCCTCCCTGCCACGGGAGGTATTTTTTTCTTTCGTTTTCGTCAAGGCTTCTCGCCTTGGTCTTCGGAAAGCCGTAGAGCATTGTTTTAATAAATGCGGCAAGAGTGGTCTTTCCCGAGCCGTTTTCCGCTTCGATTATATTAAGACCGTCAGAAAAGTCGTGCTCATAGCAGGACAGCTTTCCGAAGTTTTCGATGTAGCATTTAATCAGTTTCATAAAGACCTCAAAGCTCCTCGTTTCGGAGCGCCCTTACCCCGAGCGTGATGATTCTGTCTCTCTGTTCCTTCGAAAGAGAGGAATCCGACATTGCAAGCCGGATAAACTCGCCCTTTAAGGATATGTCGTTTTTGTACTCGTCCGGATTTATTTCAAGCGTGCTTTCGTCCTTTACCCTTGCAAAATAGAACCTGTCGGAGAGCATCCCCTCGATGTGCCTTAAATCCTTTTCGGTGTCGACCGTGTACTGACCTGTAAGAATCAGCCGGATGATGTCTCCCTTTCCGATCCCGGAAACCGCCCGGTCGACGCTGTCCTCGATTTCCTTAAGGGTGATAAGCCCGGTAATGTCGCACTCGACCCTTCTCACGGTTCTTGCCCCCGACCGAACAAAGTCGTAGCTTAAAGCCGAGCCCTCGGTATTAAGGAGAACAAAGCCCTTTTCGCCGCACTCATCAAAGCCTCTTCCCTCAAGACAGCCGCAGTAGCAGTATACTCCGCGCTTGTCAAGCTTCTTTGCCTCGTAGGTGTGGAAGTGCCCGAGGGCAAGATAGTCGATATTCCTGTTTTCAAACTGCTTTGTCCCGAGCTTGTAAATATCCCCGTGCAGCATGACGATATTTATATCTGCCGGAGCAAGGGGAGGAAGCGGAGGGACGCTGTCGCATGTAAGCGATATTCCGGTCACGGTCAGATTGTCGTAGCGGACAGTCTCCCAGCGGTCATTTGGGAAGATTATAAGATTTTCCGGCTTTTTGTCTTTGTCCTCTATGCATAGCTGATCTAAGAGATCGCCCGGGTCGTGATTTCCCGAAACGTAAAGAAAATCGATTTCGGGATGCTCCTCGATTACCCCTAAAATGTATCTTCCTGCCTTTTTCGGAGCGTTTGCGGTGTCAAAAAGATCTCCGCAGATCATAATTGCCTTAGCATCAAGCTCTGCTGCCCTGTCTACCGTTCTTTTAAAGGTCCGAAGAAGCTCGCTCTTTCTTTCTGAGGCAAGCTCCTGCGAAAAGATCGATTCCAGTGCCGATCCGATATGCAGGTCTGCACAGTGAATCAGTTTCATTGTTTATTTCTCCTGTCGCGTTTTGTGCGTTTTTTTACTTGTGTTTGCATGTCTGCGTGTTTGCTGCGTATTCTCGCATGTTTGCCGCGCCGCCTGTCATCGCATCCGCCGCAGCTGTACTTGTCATGCCTGCCGGATTATTTCGGGCTTGCCGACTTGCCGTGCATAAATGACATGATCTTTTCATATTCCGGGCTGCCCTCCTCCATCGGGGTCGGCTGCCATATGTAGTCGTAGTTTATGTATTCAAAGCAGGGTACGATTTTCGAATCGGTAAGAATGATTTTTTCGTCCTTTACCCTGAGCGTCTTTTGGAAGATGATCGTTCTGTTGTCGGTCTGGTGAGCGCCGCCGAAAAGGAAGTTGCCCATCGAGTAGATGATCTCCGCCCCGTTGTATTCCTCATACGGCTGAAGGACATGCGGATGGCTGCCGATTACAAGATCGGCACCCGAGTCGACAAGCTTTCTGCAGGCGCGCTTTTTCCACGCCTCCGGCTCATAGATTCTTTCGGTTCCGCCGTGGAAGTAGACAATCTGAAAGTCCGACTGCTCCTTTACCTCCTCGAGCCACTTTATAATCGGCGCTGCCTGCGATTCGTTGTACATGTTGCACATTAAAATCGCAATTTTAATTCCGTACTTTTCAAGGATGATCGGCTTTGATGCATCCCCCCAGATAAGCCCCTGCGCGTCAAGAGCCGCCTTGGTGTCGATTTCTCCCTGCTTTCCGAAGTCGCCGACATGGTTGTTAGATACCGAAAGGATCTCGACCGAGCCGACCTTGAAGATGTTTGCAAACTTCGGATCGCTCTTGTACCAGTACGCCGGGCTGTGGTTCTTTGCCACAGGGGAAAGATCTGCGGAGCTGAAGACGTTTTCGCAGTTTGCAATTGTGAAATCGTCGTTTTGAAAGTACTTTCCGACATTTTTAAAGAAATATTCCGGATCCTTTGTCGGGGCGAAATCGTTAAAATACCACATTCCCTTTGCGCCGTACTTTGACGAGAGCATGCAGTCGCCGACAAAGGTCATAACGATTTCCCTGTATTCCGGCTCGGGAGCTTCGGTCTCCTTTTCGGATACCGGCTCGGTTTCTTCTGCACGATCGGTGCTTTCGGCGGTCGTGTCCGGAATGTCGACCTCTGTGCCGTCCCCGCCCGTTATGTGAATTACAAGAACCGCGATTGCGGCAATGAGCGCGACCGTCAGAACGGCAAGAACTATGTACAGCCCTAAAAGCGCGGACTCTTCTGTGCTTTTTTTCATATGGCAATTCTCCTTGAAA
Organism: uncultured Eubacteriales bacterium; assembly: GCA_934447715.1. Lineage (GTDB taxonomy): Bacteria > Bacillota > Clostridia > Oscillospirales > CAG-272 > HGM12657. The sequence continues at coordinate 39,948 of CAKSER010000003.1, forward strand.
TCCCGAATTGATTTTTTCGGTCTGCTTTTCAAACCGTTAAAAAGGCATTAAACCTCCGGGCTTTTTTGCGGCAGCTTATAGGTGCTGCCGTGCCGTAAATTCCGTTTTTTTGTTGTCCGTCAGGCTTGCGCACAGGCTTATGCACAGGCTTTTGCCTGCCGAAAATCAGATTTCAAACTCGTCAAGCTCGATTTCTCTTTGACGGTCCTCGTTTTCGCCTGCCGGATCGGCTTCGCCTTCGTCATATGTCGGCTTGACTGCCGCGACAAGCTCGCTGAAGGTCGTGTTTTCGTTCTGATATAAGAGGTTCAGAACCGAAAGATAGTCGCGGATCATTTCTCTCGGGGTCATCATCGTGTCGGCACCGGCTCTTCTTGTCGCGTCCTGTAAAAATGCCGTCATATCCTCCTCGGTTACCCTCGGGGTCCAGTTGTAGTTCTGCGCATGAAGCTTGGTAAGACGCACGATAAGCGCATAAAGCTCGTTGTCCGAAAGCCGGCGGAGCTTTATAACAGGCCCGAGCAGATTTTTGTATTCGGCTGAGCTGTATTTGCTGTCCGACAGTCTGGATTTGAGCGCGTCGTAGCTGTAAAGACCTCTTCTCTGATCCTCAAGGAATTGCGGAGTGCCTCCGATGATGATTCCGAGCCCCGGCGCCTTGCCCTGCAGGGTGTCGTTGAACATCGAAAGCAGCTTTTCATAGTTGCTCTCTCTTGCAACCCGGTTTGTGATCTTGTAGAGGTTTACGCATTCGTCGATAAAGATGAGCAGCCCCTTGTAGCCGATCATTCTTACAAACCTTGCAAAAAGCTTTATATAGTTGTACCAGCTCTCGTCGTCAATTATCGAGCTGACGCCGAGAAGCTGCCTTGCCTCTGTTTTTGTCGGGAATTCTCCGCGCAGCCAGCGCAGACAGGAGCTTTTCTTGTCCTCGTCTCCGTCCTTTACCGCACGGTAATAGATTCCGATGACCTTGGCAAAATCAAAGCCGCCGACATCCTCCTCAAGCTCTTTTGAAAGGGAAAATACTCTTCGCTCGGTCTCTCTTTCGAACTCCGGGCTGTCCGGGCTGATTCCGGAAAGGGCAACCTCGCTTTGAAGCGACGAAAGCCATTTCGAGATGATCTGCGCAAGCGCACCTCCCTCCGGCGATGCCTTTGACGAAAGATTGCGGATAAGCTCTCTGTAGGTCGCCACTCCTCCGCCCTTTCCGCCGCAGATTCTTCTTTCGGGGGAAAGATCCGCATCGGCACAGATAAAGCCCTTTTCAAGAGCAAAGCCGCGGATAAGCTGAATAAGAAAGCTCTTTCCGCTTCCGTATCTGCCGATGATGAATCTCATCGATGAGCCGCCGTCCGCGACAAGCTCCGCATCCGAAAGAAGGGCTGCAATCTCGTCGTTTCTGCCGATTGCGATATACGGCGCGCCGATTCTCGGAACAACCCCGGCGGATATTGAGTTTATCAGCAGAGACAGTATTCTCTTCGGTATTTTTTTCTCGCTTTTTTCGGTCTGTTTATCCATTTATAAAATCCTCAAGCTCTGATTTGTAATCCGGAACTATTTCGTATCCGTTTTCCTTGTTTTCGATGGCAATGTCGCCTATGACATCGTAAAGGGTGTCGTTTACTGTTTCCGCAAGCGCGTCCGGGAGAAGGTTGTGCTCGTTTGCAAGACGGTTAAAGCCTGCCGAGTCGCACTCTAAAAGATATGAAAGCGCCGTGACGACGATGCTTCTCTCGCCGCCGCCGGCCGGGCCGCCTGCAGTGCCAGACCTACCGGCCGGGCCGGAGCCGTCTACTTCGTCAGCGCTGCCCATGTTGTTTGTGCAGCCCTTGCTGTCTGTGCGGTTTTCGCTCGTAATGCTTTTGTCTGACGAACCATCAATCGAACCACCGGCCGAGCCGGAGCCAACTACTTCGTCCGTGCTGTCCTTGTTGTCAGTGTGGTTTTCGCACGCGCTGCTTTCACCGCCCGACGCGTTCGGATCAGCCGGTTGACCTGCATAGAGCGAGGCATTATCCTGCGCCGATTTCTGCTCTGCCGGCTGTTCCTGCACCTGTCCTGCCGCCCCGGTTTTATTTCCTGCATTTTGTTCATTCCCGGATTTTTTGCTTTGCCCCTTAAGAAAAGCACCGGAGCTGTCTGTTTCCTCGTCCGAAACAAGCATGTCGGTCGCTGCCCATGCCTCCTCTTCAAGGCGTAGGGAATATTCTGCCGAAAATCCGGTATTTTTTGCGTCATAGTCCTTTTCGTAATCGGGAGATACATCTGCCGGTCTTTCGGCTGCGTGAGCCGCCTTTTTCTGCTTTGCGCGCTCCTTGTACGGCTTAAAATACTCGTCAACCGCTTCGCGAAGCTGTATTCTCAGCTCCGGAACATGGAACTTGCTCTTTATACCGAGAAGCGACCTGATCTGGTTCTCGGCGTATTTTACCGTGTCGGTTGCCGCAAAGCGCAGCTCGGTCGATCTTGAAACCGTGAGATATTCGATCTCGATCTCCCTTTTAATGTCATATGCGCAGACCGCCGAGTCGTATGCAATTCTTTTTGTTTTTCTGTTTATAAGAATCTCGTCCTCAAAGATGCTCGGCACCTTTCCGTTTAGTGCTCCGCTTTCCTCAAGCTTCGAAAAGGCATAGCAGAAGGCTCTTTTAATGTGCTTGTCAAACAGATGGCGGTTCTTGTCGTTTATAAACTTGCTCTGACGGTAATTATATGTGGAGCAGTTCAAAAAGATCGCATTGACAAGCGGAGAGCCCTCGGATTTGTCAAGGCCGAGATAGAATTCGGTAAACGAGCAGTATCTTAGAATATCCGAAAGGAAGTCGGAAAAGCATCCCGGCTCCGGCATGACCGAGTTTACAAGACAGTAGTCGCAAAGCCATTCGCAAAGCTCCTTGTCAAGCCTGGGGAATTCCTCCCTGTACGCCGTCCAGACGTCGATTATTAAATTCTGCCCTTCCTTAGGAGGAATGAGATCCGGAAGATTGATAATCTCAAAGACATAGAGGAGAATGTAGCTGTATGAGGTGCGGATGTGCTTCCCTCTTCTTATGTTGTTTCTCCACCAGATGTAGTATGAAAACTGCTCGCCCGAAAGATGGATGTACTGCGGAAGATAGGAAAAGAACGGCTGAAAGTCGCACTCTCTTCCGTCAAGGTCGAAGTATTCGACAGCAGATGCCCTAAACCTTTCGTAGAACATGTATTTCTGATCCCAGGATTTGACTCTGACATCGTAAATTAACGGACTTTTGGGGCGGTATTCGGTAATAAGCTCGGAATAGCCGGCATTCCTCTTGGTTTTTTCGTAGTTCAGCCCGAAGCCAAAGTCAAAATCGAGGTCAAGCTCGGAATTTTTGTCCTCTGCCTCCTCCGCTTCCTTTTTCTTTGCCTGAATTCCGACCTTGATCGAGTCGAAATCAGAAGGGGTGAACCAGTTGTCGTACCTTACGCTGCTGTCCGAGCCTACGATCTTGATGCTCTCCATGTCGTAGTTTATCGTGTTGCCGTCTACATCAAGGCCGACCTTGCCCTGGGCACATTTAAGCGCCTCCTTTGCGGCTTTAAGACGCAGGTCAAAGTCGGACGGCTTGTTGTTTTCGCTTTTTGGAGATTTCGCCTTGCTGCTGCCTTTTTCTGCTGCCTCTCTTTTAGGAATCTTTTCTTGCGGCAGCTCGCTCTTTTTGTCGTTTTTAAGACGCACCTCGACGGGATCGGTGTCGGGAAACAGCCGTTTGCCGTAGGGATGCTTCGGGATCATCATGTCAAGATTCCAAAAATCGTCCTGATCGAAAAAGTCGGAATTGCCTTTCTTCGACACGGTATCACCATCCTTTTCTTAAGACTTTTGAGCTTTTTGAGCGTTTATGCCGTTTGCACCGATATCCTTTTTGCCTTTTTTTCCTGTTTTTTTAATTCTGTCTTGCCTTTTTGCTGCGCTTTTCTGCTCTGATGCTGTATATTCTGCCGGGACAACCGACGAATGACGGTCGATCAGGCGTGCCGACTGATCAGGTGATTACCTGTTCAGATTCCCATCATACGGACGATGTCCTTTTCGCAGGAGGATTCCTTTTCGCGGGCATCCTCTTCGGTTTTGCCCTTCATCATTACATAGATTTTTACCTTCGGCTCGGTTCCGGACGGGCGGACGACAACCGCGCTTCCTCCGAGCTCAAAGTAGAGCACATCCGACTGCGGAAGCCCGGTCGGCATGACCTTGCCGCTTTCGGTCTCGGTTCTCGTGCCTGCAAGATAGTCGCGGACTGCGGTGACCTTTTCGCTTCCGATCGTCTTCGGAATGTCGTTTCTAAGCCTTACCATCAGCTTTTCGAGCTTTTCTGCCGCATCGATTCCGGTCACCTCAAAGCTGATCGTCTTTTCGGTGTAGTAGCCGTATTTTTTGTAGATTTCAAGGATTGCATCGTACAGCGTCATACCCTTTGAGCGGTAGTACGCCGCCATCTCGCAGACAAGCAGAGAGGCTACAACCGCGTCCTTGTCTCTTGCATAGGTTCCCTTTAAATAGCCGTAGCTTTCCTCAAAGCCGAGAAGATATGTTCCCTTGCCCTCCTCCTCGTGCTTCTTTATAACCTCGCCGATATACTTAAAGCCGGTAAGAACCTCGTACATCTTTACGCCGTTTACCCGGCAGATTTCGCTTGCAAGCTCTGTCGAGACAATGCTCTTTACGGCATATGCATCCTTGTCAAGACCGCCGCAGAGCTTGTATGCCGTGATGATGTATTCAAGCAGCAGCGCGCCCATCTGGTTTCCGGAAAGCGGAACAAAGCTTCCGTCCCCCCTCTTTACCATTACTCCCATACGGTCGGCATCCGGATCTGTCGCGATAATAAGATCGCTGCCGTGCTTTTCTGCAAGCTCGATTCCGAGGCTGAACGACTCGGCAAATTCCGGGTTCGGGTGGGAAACAGTCGGGAAATTTCCGTCCGGAATCATCTGCTCCGGAACAGTAATGAGATTTTTCAGTCCGGCGCGTTTTAAAACCTCCGGAACAAGAATTCTTCCGGTTCCGTGAAGCGGAGTGTAGACAACCGCCATGTCCGGCTGGTCGGCAATTGCGTTCTTGTTTACCGTCTGCTTAAGAACGCAGTCAAGATATTCGTCGTCAAGCGAACGGGGGATGTAGCTTATCATGCCGTCACTTAAGAGCTTGTCAAAGCTGTCGGTTTTTACTCCTTCGAAAATGTCGGTTCTATCGATGATTTCGGAGATTTCCTCTGCCTGCTCCGGACCGATCTGCGCACCGTCGCTGTAATAAACCTTGTAGCCGTTGTACTGCTTCTGGTTGTGGGATGCGGTAATGTTGATGCCGGCAATGCATTTAAGCCTTCTTACTGCAAACGAAAGCTCCGGCGTCGGGCAGGAAAGAGAGAAGATATGCACCTTGATCCCGTTTGCGGCAAGGACAGCCGCAGAGCGCTTTGCAAACAGCTCGGAATTGTTTCTTGTGTCATATGCGATCGCAATCTCGCCGCCGCCCTGACGCAGAATGAAGTCTGCAAGCGCCTGAGTTGCTCTTTGAATCGTGTAGATGTTGATTTTCGAGGTTCCTGCCGACATGATCCCCCGGATTCCGGCGGTGCCGAAGCTCATTTCGTCCTTAAAGCGGAAAGCGATTTCGTCGTCATTTCCCTTTATCGACTCAAGCTCCTTTTTCATGTCGTCGCAGAGCCCGGGATAGCCGAGCCATTTTTCGTATTTTTCTCTGGTCTCTTTGGTAAGCATACTTGTCTCCTGATAGTGCTGCGCGATACCGGCAGCGGTGAAAATTAGATAAAATTAAATTGATTAAATTGACTAAATTGAATTGTAATATATTAAGCAGTATAGCTGCTTTTTTCTGATTTGTTAAAGTGTTAAAGCCGTCGGCATTCTGTGAGCCTTTTTGCATTCGGCCCGGCTGAAACCCGACAAAGGCTCTGATGCCTTAGACTACCCGACGGTAAAATCGATAATCGGAAAAAAGCCCTTTAGAACAAACTGAGGACACTCCAGAAACAGGTAAAGAAAAAAGCCTCCGGGATCCGCACCCTTGCTTAGCGTAAAGAAAAACTCGGAAATAAAAACTCCGTCGGAGTATTCCGCAGGGACGGTGTCGATTCGTTTTACGAATGCGTCAAAGCAGCCTGCCGCGGTGATCAGCTCGGCAATCCGGCTTCCGTCAATAGAAGAAATTCCGACCTTGATGCCTGTTTCTATTTTGCCTATAGACGGCTTGATATATTCGATGTTTTTCTTCAGCAGCGCAAATTCGGTTCTGCTCGAGTCGGAAAGGACGATCTCGGTTGTCATGACGGTCTTTAAATCGTACCTGTCGATAAGCGAGCAAAAGCCGGACAGCCTTCCCTCCGAGCCGTTTGTCACCGGCACCGTGCAGTAGGCGCTTCTTGAAAAGAACACGTCGTCGCACGCCTCGCGGAAGCTGGATGCCTCCTTTAAGGGCACTCTGCCGAGCACATCCGAAAAGCGCCTTGCTGCCTGCTCGGATGCCCTGCCGTATACAAAGGATATCGTGTTTTCGTCGGATTCCTCCTCTGCCGTATCAAAAAACAGACGCGTAAGCCTGTCATACGGCAGGCTGCCCTTTTTTAGGGTGTGCCAGAGCTGTCTGCAAAGAAATGCTTTTTCCTCTGCCGAAAGCCCGGTTTTTACGGTAAGCTCCTTGTAGCTTGTAACAAACCGCTCCCGGTCAACCCTTTCGGGGGATGGATTTTTTAATCCGGCGCCCCGGTATAACGGATCCGGAAAGGATGCACTTTCCTGCCTTCTATTTATAAAATTCCTGTCCGAATAGATGTCATCGATGTCATCAGCGTAGGAAAGCTCGGAGGCATCCTTTTCGGAGGAGGAAATTATCAGCTCTGCAAGCTCGCTTAGGTGGGCAAGGCGGCGCTCCTTTACAGATTTTCTCTTTTTTTCAAGCCGTAAAAGGTTTTCCTTTACAATCTGCTCCGGTGTCATCATTTATTTGCAGAAGCTGTTTTCAAGCAGAGAGAAGCTTCCGTCAAGGAATGCCTTAAGCTCGTCTGCACTGAGCGTCCTCTGACCCAAAAGCGCAAGCGAATAGACCTGCTTTGCAACAGGAAGTACCTCGTCCCTGCTTTCCTTGAGCTTTTCGCTCATCGAGCGGACAAGCCTGCTGTTGGAGTTTAAGATCAGCGAAGCCTCGCTTTCCTTTCCTGCGTCCGGCATGCCGTACATCTTCATCATCTCGGCAAATCTTCTCGACTGCTCGCTGATGTTTAAAACCGCAGGGATCTTTTCGTCCTTTAACGGCTCAAATTTGACTGTCAGTTTGTCATTTTTTGAAACCTCCTTGAACAGAGAGACAAGCGCCTCGTCCTCGAGCTTTTCCCCGTCTCCCTTAAGAGCGTCTGCAACATCGGCATCGATGCGGACGAATTTTACATCCTTGTTTTCGCTTTCGATAAAGGTGATGAACTGGTTGTCAAGCAGGTGAGGCAGCTCGAGAATCTCGATTCCCTGACTCTGGTACATTGAAATATACTGCGACTGCGCCACCTTGTCGGAGGCGTAGTATACGGTGTTTTCGTGCTTTTCCTTTGCATTTTCAAGATACTTTTCAAGGGTTGTATAGCTGCCGTCGGTTTTTTTGTAGATTACCGAGCCCTTGATTTTTTCATAGAACTTCCTGTCTTTAAGCGAGCCGTACTCGACAAAGACCTTGAGGTCGTCCCAGAGCTTTTCGTAGTTTTCACGGTCGGTGTTGTAAAGAGAATTGAGCTTGTCGGCGACCTTCTTTACGATGTGCGCGGAGATCTTGTTTACATAGCCGCTCGTCTGCAGATAGCTTCTTGAAACATTGAGCGGAAGCTCCGGACAGTCGATCACTCCCTTGAGCATAAGAAGATATTCCGGAATGACCTCCTTGATGTTGTCCGCGACAAATACCTGATTGTAGTAGAGCTTTACCTGACCCTCAAGGCTTTCGAATTCGTGATTCAGCTTCGGGAAGAAAAGTATTCCCTTGAAGTTAAGCGGATATTCCGCGTTTATGTGAATGTGGAAAAGCGGCTCCTTGTAGTCGTTAAAGACCTTGCGGTAGAAGTCGTTGTACTCCTCTTCGGTGCACTCGGAGGGGGACTTCATCCAGAGTGGAGTCGTGTCGTTTATCGGCTTCTCCTCTGCGGCCTTCTCGGCATTCTCTGCCTTTTTATCGTCTTCGCTGTTTTCACCGCCTTCACTGCTCTTTTCACCTTCGCCGCCTTCGCCGTTTCCTTTTTCGTCCGGCTCGGAGGTCTTCTTTTCGCCGTCGTCAAAATAGATCTCAACCGGCATGAACGAGCAGTACTTTTCAAGCGCTGCCCTTAGTGTGTAGGAATTCAGATATTCCTCTCCCTCCTCGGAAATCTGCATGATGATCTCGGTTCCGACAGTGTCCTTTGAGGATTCCGACATTTCATAGTCTCCGCTGTCATTGCAGATCCATTTTGCCGCCTTGCCGCCGAGGCATGAAAGGCTGTTTACCTCGACAGATTCGCTTACCATGAATAAGGAGTAAAAGCCGAGTCCGAAATGGCCGATGATTCCGTCTGCGTCATTTGAGTTTTCACCCTCGTATTTCTGAATAAAATCGAGCGCGCCGGAAAGAGCGATCTGGCAGAGATATTTTTCCATCTCCTCCGCCGTCATGCCGATTCCGTTGTCGGTAACGGTAATTGTCTTTTCCTCCTTGTCGAGCTTGACGTCGATTCTGTACTTTCCGTCAAATTCCGGTGCCTTGCCGAGCGATATCAGTCTCTTTCTCTTTGTGATCGCGTCGCAGGCGTTTGATACGATTTCTCTTATAAAAATATCCTTTTCGGAATACAGCCACTTTTTGATAACCGGGAAAATATGCTCTGTTTCAACAGAAATTCCGCCTTTTCTTGTGCTGCTTTGTTCGTTTTGTTCCATAATTAACCGTCTCCTTTTTTAAGGGATGAGTATTCCAAAATTACAGAATACTGTCCGAATTGTTAATATAGTATTTTAACATGCCGATTGTTTTATTTCAATCTGATATTTGTAAAATTTTTACGCTGTTTTTGAAGCCTTTTTTTCATATTATATTATAAAGCAGGTCGGAAAAAGCCGAAAAATGTCGTATTGTGAAAAAATGACGCATCGGCGGCATTTTAAAAAGGCAGCAGCTTTTTGCCCGATGTACGCTGCTTTTAAACAGCCTCGGCATAAAAAACGAGACACATCCCGAAAAAGGTGTGCCTCAAAAAGCTATTCAATATAAATTTTCGGGATGCGGTCCCTGTCAAGCGAGCAGACGATTTCATACGGAATCGTAAGAGCCTTTTTTGCAACCTCGTCGGCTGTAATGACCTCGTTCCCGTCGCTTCCTATAACCGTCGCAATGTCTCCCGGAAGAACCGAATCGATATCGGTCACGTCAACCATGACCTGATCCATGCAGACCCTTCCTAAAATCCTTGCTCTTTTTCCGTGTATAAGAATGTCGCCGCAGTCGGAAAGAAGCCGCGGAAGACCGTCTGCATAGCCGCAGCAGAGGGTCGCGATCCGCGTTTCTCTGCTTGTTTTGTATGTATGCCCGTAGCTTACTCCGACGCCGCTCGGAACGGTTTTGACAGTTTCGACCCTTGTTTTAAGAGAAAGTGCCGGAATAAGATCAAGAGCGCCGTCTTTCATTTCGGAATCCGGCTTGATTCCGTAGAGAATGATCCCGGCTCTGACCATTTCGCGCTCGACTGGAAGCTCCATGATTGCGGCGCTGTTGTCGATGCTGCAGATCGGGATTTTGATGCCGCATTTTTTAAGCTCGGATATAAACGAGTCGAATTTCTGCTTCTGAAGATATGATACGGTCTTGTCGGGATCGTCCGAGCAGGCGTAATGGCTGAATATTCCTTCGACTAGGACAGAATCCTGTCTAAAGCAGCTCTTTGCCTCCTCAAGACCGCTTTCGGTACAGGAAAAGCCGATTCTTGTCATTCCGGTGTCGAGTGCAAGGAAGCAGCGCGCGGTTTTGCCCTGCTTTTTTGCGGTGTCTGAAAGCACTTTCATGTCGGAGCCCGAAAATATCGCCGGCATGATGTCCGCTTCGATAAGCTCGGAAAAAAGCTCTGGCGATGTCCAGCCGAGAATCAGAATGTCGTTTTTCACGCCGGAGCGGCGCAGCTCGAGCGCCTCGTAAAGCGATGCGACACCAAAAGCGTATACATCGTCCTTAATCAGCTCGGAAAGCATTTTTGCCCCGTGGCCGTATGCGTTTGCCTTGACGACCGCCATTATTTTCGTTCCCTTGGGAACGGCTTTTTTTATTTCGTCAAGATTGTGCCTTAAAGCCCCTTTTTTAATCTCGACCCATGTTCTTGATGTCAAGTAGCTGTCGGTAATCAAAACTACCCTCCGTAAATTCCCGTTGTCATTTTTTGCACCGAAAATGTGCCATAAATATTGCGCAGCAAGTTGTACCCTTTGCAGTCAACCGCCGCAGGTCTGCTGCATCGGTTCTGCCCTGACGCCCTCCGGTTTGCCGCCCCCCGGTTTGCTGCACCAAGGTCAGCTCGCCGTACCGCTTGAAAGAAGAAGATCGGTAACCTTGTTCCAGAGCGCGGTCTGAACCAAAGTGCTTCTGCCGTAATACTGCTCAAGATCCTCTTCCGTTTTCACGTCCGGATTCTTTTCGGATGAAAGAATCTCGTCGATATATCTGTCGTACTCATCCCCGGTTACGCCGATGCCCTCGGCGCGCGCAATCGAGTAGAGCACAAGCAGCTGCTTTACGGTTTGCTCTGCATACTTTTTCGCATCCGCCTCGAAGCTTTCGATCGATTTGTTGTATGTGACCTGAAGAAAATATTCAAGCGAGTAGTAGTTGTTCTGCTCGGCGTAGTATTCCCATGTCGTTTTCATCTCTGTGGCATACTTTTCAACCTCGGCTTCGGGAAGCGATAAAACCTCTGCCGAATTCACCGCCTTCTGCCAGAGCTCGTTCTTCTCATCAAGAAGCGCCTGCTCCGCCTTTTCTTTTTTAAGCTCGCTTTCAAGCTTTTCCTTCATGTCGGCAAGGCTGTTATAGCCGAGCGACCTTGCAAAATCGTCGTTTGCTGCCGGAGTTCTTTCTTCTGCAATGCCGGTAAAGGTTACATAAAATACTGCGGTTTTCGCCATGAGCGCCTGCGGATTCGAAAGCGAGGGCATGATAAAGTCGGGAGTGAATTTAAACTCGTATTCAAAGCTGTTTCCCGGCTGCATTCCGATAAGCCTTGCTGCGATTTCGTTTTCCCATTCATATTCCGCCGGCTTTCCTAAAACAAGCTTTTTTTCGGCAGAGGAAAGCTCGGAAAACTCCTCTCCGTCAATCCGGCAGATAACAGAGATAAGTGCCGTGTCCCCCTTTTCTGCCTTGCGGTCGGTTATAACCGCCTCATATGAATGCTCTTTTGTAAGTTCATCTATCTTCTTTGCGATTTCCTCTTCGGAAACATCGGCTGAAACGCTTTTGTAGGTAAGCCCCCGGTACTCTCCGAGCGAAATGTATTTTGAAAGGTCTTCCTTTTCGTACCCCTTCCAGTCGCTTTTTGAGCATCCGAAAAGATTAAGACAGAGAAAGGAAAGCAGGATTAGAAAGGTGGGAATAAGAGCGCCTTGCCTGACTGCCGCACCGCCGGTTTTTCCGGCTTTCAGACCGCTTTTTGATATTCGGCTGCGAATCCGGCTGCAGGCTCCGATTTTAGCCTCGCATTGAGCCCCGTTTTGCACCCTGCTCTGATCTGCCATATATACATCCTCGGTTTTTTGCATACTCATCTATACTATATATATCACAAAATCGAAAAAAAATAAAGTTAACCCGGCTGAATTTACAAAATATATACATTTGCCGGAGCAGGCGCACCGCTTTATCCGTCTTGACTTTTGGCAATTGTATGGTATAATTAAGATAGATAAATATATTCTGCACTCCTCTGGCTTCCGGATAAAATCCGGGCAAAAGCCGGTAAAAGTCCGGATAGCTTCGGTAGGAAGGGCGGATAATAAAGCGGTAAATTACTGACAGAGGTAATAAGAAATGGACAGACAGTATAAAATATTAGTGCTGAACGGACCGAATCTCGGCGTGACCGGGATCAGAGAGCCGTCGGTGTACGGATCAAACTCGCTTGAGACGATTAATCAGTCGATCGAGGAGGCGTCGAGAACGCTTAACGTAACCCTCGAATTCTACCAGTCAAACCACGAGGGTGCGCTGATCGACAGGCTGAACAGACTGCTTTACGACAACGTGCTTTCGGAGGAAACAGAGGAAAATCCGGATGAGCTCGAAAACGAGGGCGAAAGACCCGACAGAATCGACGGAGTTGTAATCAACGCAGGAGCGCTGACGCATTATTCCTATGCCCTGCGCGATGCACTATCCGCCTGCGGAGTTCCGTGCGTCGAGGTTCACATGTCGAATGTCGCGGCAAGGGATGAGTTCAGGCACAAATCGGTTATCGGCCCTGTCTGCCTCGGCTCGATTGCCGGCTTCGGAGGCTTCAGCTATCACTTGGCTCTTGCCGGCCTTGTCGAATATTTAAGAAATCAGTACGACAATTAAGACCGTGCAGCTGTGCACAAAATAAGCAAAGAATCGCACATCTGCGGCGTGCAAACGAGACGCGCCGGATGAATCTTATAGAATCTGATAAACGTATAAACCGAAAAAAATGACGGGAGGGCATTATGACATACATACTTCTTGCAGACGGATTTGAGGAAATCGAGGCGCTTTGTCCGCTCGATCTGCTTATAAGAGCCGGAATCGAGGCGAAAACCGTTTCGATAGGAAAGAACCGGCTTGTGACCGGCACTCACGGGATCCGGATAGAAGCGGATATGCTGATGTCGGAAATCCCCTCGGATGTCCTTCCCGAAATGGTCGTCCTGCCCGGAGGAATGCCGGGGGCATCGAATCTTGATAATTCGGATGCGGTAAAGAACATGGTAAAGGAAGCATATCTTCGCGGAGCCTATGTTGCGGCAATCTGCGCAGCTCCCTTCATACTCGGTAAGATGGGGATTTTAAAAGGGAAAAAGGCAATCTGCTATCCCGGCTTTGAGGATGCGCTTGAGGGAGCGGAAATATCTAAAGACAAGGTGGTTCGCGACAAAAACGTCATTACCGCCGCAGGCATGGGTGTTGCTATCGAGTTCGGATATGAGCTGATCCTTGCGCTTAAGGGCAAGGAGACAGCCGACACCGTGATGAAAAGAATTCTTTGGGGGTAAAAATGACTTCTATCAAGCTGCAAAAGAACGAGATACGAAGCGAGCTGCTTCGCGTCCGCTGTGAAATTCCGCCAAAGGAAAAGGAAACTGCGCAGGAAAGGATCGTAAAATCCTTCTTTTCGCTTGCCTCGGTCAGATATGCAAAAAACATCCTGCTGTATTCCCCGATAAACGGCGAGCTTGATGTTCTTTCGCTTGCCCGGACGGCGGTCGGGATGGGAAAAAGAATCGCGTTTCCGGTGTCGGATCCGAAGGAACCGAAAATGGAATTTTTCTTTGTAGAAAACCCGGATCAGCTTAAAAAGGGCGCGTTCGGAATAAACGAGCCGGCAGACGGATGCGAAAAATACACTCTTGACGGCTGCTGCGATGTTTGTGTCGTTCCGGCGGTTTCGTTTGACTGCAGCGGACACAGGCTCGGCTACGGCAAGGGCTATTATGACAGATTTCTCTCCGGCTTTAGGGGAGTAAAAATCGGGCTTTGCATGGAAAAACTGCTAAGGCAAAAGCTTCCGTCCGGCAGGTTCGATATCCCGATGGATGTTATCATTACCGAGAGGAGGGTGATGATACCGAATGAAAAATGATCTTTTTGATATAAACTCAAAGGAGTTCTGGGACGACGAGGCGGACGAAGCGGATGAAAAAGGCGAATCCGACAGGGAAGAGACCGACGAGGATTCCGAGATTTTCGATTCCGATGTCTTTGACCTCGATAAGCTCGGTTTAAAAACGGCAAACGCCGATTCGGATGACGAAGAGGACGAAGAAGAAGCAAAAGAAGCCAAAAAGACAAAAAAGGCAAAAAAAGAAAAAAAGTCAGAAGATAAATCGAAAGCAGGAACCGATGAAAAGGTCAAAAACGAAAAAAGCCGGAAAACGGATTTTGCAGCCTTTGCCGCCTCTAAGGGCATAGGAAAGGATTTAAGCTCAAATGAAAGCAAAAAGCCGATTAAGCCGACGGCGGCACTGACCGCTCCGCTTTTCGTGCTTGTGCTGTTTGCTCTGCTTATCGGAGCAAGATATCTTGATATAAATAAGATTGTCGGAGAGGACAGCATTTATATTACGATGGTTGTCCTTCAGTTCCTTGTTCTTGTGATCCCTGCGATATTCTTTTGCAGGATCAAGGGGGCGGATTATGTAAGAAAGCTTAATATAAAGCTGTTTTCGCCGGGAAAGCTCGGCTTTGTGATCGCCGCGGCGATCGTAATGATCTCCGGAACAACGCTTATCCGGCTTGCGCAGCTTTACATCTTCAAGCGCACCGATTTCACCTTTTCGCTGTATTCATATACGCCGCAGACGGGGGTTGGGGGATTTAACTCGCTTTATCTTGCAATCGCTTTTGCAATCGTCCCGGCTGTGACCGAGGAGCTGATCTTCCGCGGAATAATTCTTACCGAATACAACTACGGCGGATATGGGAGCGTCTGCGCGGCGGTGATTTCCTCCGCACTGTTTTCGATGCTTCATTTCTCTGTTGCAAACCTCGCGGTCTACTTCTTCGGAGGTCTGATCCTTGCACTTGTGGTTTACAACACCCAGTCGCTTCTGCCGGCAGTGATAACACATATGATCTATAATCTGTACATTCTCTTTGCGGAGAGCAGTATAATAAGAACGCTGATGCGGCCGTCGAGCATGGTTTTCCTTGTCTTTGCGCTTGCGCTTGTGTTCATCGTGTCGCTTATTGTGCTTTTAAGCGAGGCGGAGAGAATCAACTACGGATATGCAGTGACCGGACATCCTACGCCGGACTATAAGCTTAAAAGAGCAGAGGACGGCACAACTCCGGATGTTGCGGCATCCGATACCGGTGACCCGGATGCGGTTTTAAAAAAGGAATCCTTCGGAGAGAATTTCCGGCTGGTTCTGACCGCAGCATTTTCGCCGACATTTCTTTTGTGCATCGTTGTGTTTGTTGTGGCGGCGCTCGGATTGATTTGATAAAATACACTAACCTCTGGCAATTTTTATTGCAGCTATAGGAGTCAATAATATATTATGACAGAAAATCAGAATAATTCGGAAAAAGGAAGAGAGACCGGGGAGATCATCTCGATTGCTGCCCATCGCAGAAGCGATCAGGGCGCAGGCGGTACTGCAGGTACGCAGGGTGTATCAGGCACGCAGAGCAGAAACTACCCCGAAAGAGGCTCTGCGCCGGTTCACCGCCGCGCACAGAGAACCGTGTCCCGTACACCGGGACAGGCTGCTCCCGGACAGGCGGTGGGTCAAAGCTCCGCGCAGAACGGAGCAGGGCATCAGGCAGACCGGCACGCAGGGCAGACAGTACAGGGTCAGCCGTCAGGGCATAAGATGGGGCAGCCGGCACAGCATACGGCACAGCCGGCAGGACATCAGGCAGGGCAGGCGCGGCAGGAGTACGTACAGGCAAGGAGAAGCGGTGCGGATCCCGTAAGAATTGCAAGGGTCGGCGCACAGGCTGCAGGCGGCATGGGATCAAACATGGCATCCGGCCAGAACGGCATAAACGGCGCGAAAAATCCGAATGCGCAGAGTGCAAATGCACAGAACGCCTTAAATGTACAAAGAAACAGTCAAAGAGCAGACGGAAGGGAAATTACAGAGCGCAGAAGCGCGGACTCTGTGCCGGCAGATGCGACGGTTGTCCGCCCGGCAATAAGACCGCAGGCAGACAGAAGCTCCGCTCTGCATTCCGGAAGCGCAGGCAGACCGGGCGGCGGCAGAGGCAGTACCGACAGAGGTGTGTCGAAAGCCGGATCCGGCTCGAGAAACGGACTTAAGGCCAAAAACGTCGGCAAAAAAGGCACCGGTAAGGGCGCAAACGGCAAAAAGAAAAAGGGAGAGGACAACACCGCGCTTTCCAGCCTTGTAAAGGCGATTATCTATATCACCTGCGTGCTTGTGGTGTCCGGACTTCTCGGATATTTCGGAATCAGCATCGGAAACGATGTCTTTGCGTTTGTAAAGGACGACTTTGAGGTGTCGATTACGATGTCGGAGGCGACCACGCTCGATGAGGCGGCGGATATCCTGCACGAAAAGGGAGTAATCAACTACCCCGGCATCTTCAAGTTCTATTCCAAGCTCAGAAAGAAGACCTGGCAGCCGATCTCCGGCGAATGCAAGGTTTCCCCCTCAATGAGCTATGACGCGCTCTTTGCGGCGTTCCAGTATCAGAAGCCGGAGGCGACGACCGTTTCGATAACGATCCCGGAGGGCTATACGGTCGACGAGATCATCGATCTTTTTGTAAATAAATATAATATCGGAACAAAGGAGGGCTTTGTCGACGCGATACAGAACGGCGAATACGACTATTGGTTCGTAAAGGAACTCGATAATAACGCAAAGCCGGGAAGAAAGTACCGTCTCGAGGGCTATCTTTACCCCGATACCTATTATTTCTACTCGACCGCGTCCCCGACCTCGGTAATTTCAAAGATTCTTGACAACTTCAATGTAAAGATGAGGCAGGTTCTCGGCAAGGATTGGGAGACGACCTGTGCGGAGCTCTGCGCAAAGCGGAATATGACCTTTGACGAGATCGTTATTCTCGCATCGCTTATCCAGATGGAGGCAAAGTACGAATACGAGTACGAGGACGTATCCGCAGTATTTACAAACCGTCTGAATAACCGCTCGATTTCAAACGGTCTGCTCCAGTCGGATGCGACAATTCAGTATTTCCTTGATGAGCGCAACGAGGATCTGACCCAGGATCAGCTCGATACCGATAATCCCTATAACACATATCTGTATCCGGGACTTCCGCCCGGACCGATAACCAACATTACGATAAACGCGATTAACTACGCCTTCTACCCGTCGGATGCAAAATACTGCTACTTCATAGCTCATCCGGACGGATATACAATGTTCTCGGTCACCTATTCCGAGTTCCTTGCAAACAAGGCGATGATAAACGAGATAAAGGCAGGAAGAAAATAAAAATCAAAGGGGAGCAGTGTCTCTGCTCCCCGATTTTTAGGTGCTGCCGGAGAACAGATCGCGCATTGCAGGCGCCGCTTTTGTACTTGAATTTCCGGGCTTCCGCCCCTTTGCGGCATGAACGGCTGCGGATATTGCAACAAAATCAACAAGAAGCACGGCATAAATCATTTCCAAGTTGTTACGGGAGTGAAAAATTTTAAATTTTTTATAAAAAACCTTGTAAAAGCAGGAAAAACAGAGTAAAATATCAATTTGGAAAGCAAAATATTTTCTATATATTATAAGGAGATAAAAACATGTCAGTTAAAGTAGCAATTAACGGATTCGGAAGAATCGGACGTCTCGCATTCCGTCAGATGTTTGACGCAGAGGGCTATGAAGTTGTTGCAATCAACGACCTTACCAGCCCGAAGATGCTCGCTCACCTTCTTAAGTACGATACCGCACAGGGAAGCTTCTGCGGAAAGATCGGCGAAGGCAAGCACACAGTAGAGGCAACAGAGGATTCCATCATTGTTGACGGAAAGGAAATCAAGATCTACGCAGAGAAGGACGCAAACACCTGCCCGTGGGGCAAGCTCGGTGTTGATGTTGTTCTCGAGTGCACAGGATTTTACACCTCCAAGGAGAAGTCGATGGCTCATATCAACGCAGGCGCAAAGAAGGTTGTAATCTCCGCTCCTGCAGGAAATGACCTCAAGACAATCGTCTTCAACGTAAACCATGACACCCTTACAAAGGATGACCAGATCATTTCTGCTGCATCCTGCACAACAAACTGCCTCGCACCGATGGCAAAGGCACTCAACGATGCATATCCGATCGTTTCCGGTATCATGACAACAGTTCATGCATACACAGGCGACCAGATGATCCTCGACGGACCCCAGAGAAAGGGCGACCTCCGCAGATCCAGAGCAGGCGCACAGAACATCGTTCCGAACTCCACAGGCGCTGCAAAGGCAATCGGTCTTGTAATTCCGGAGCTTAACGGCAAGCTCATCGGCTCTGCACAGAGAGTTCCGACCCCGACAGGCTCTACAACAATTCTTGTTGCAGTAGTTAAGGGCAAGGACGTTACAAAGGATTCCATCAATGCTGCAATGAAGAACGCTGCAACCGAGTCCTTCGGCTACAACACAGACGAGATCGTTTCCTCCGATGTTATCGGTATGAGATTCGGCTCTCTCTTCGATGCAACACAGACAATGGTATCGAAGATCGACGACGACACCTATCAGGTTCAGGTAGTTTCTTGGTACGACAACGAGAACTCCTACACATCCCAGATGGTTCGTACAATCAAGTACTTCGCAGAGCTTGGTTGATTTTAAAGCCTTATAAAAACACAGACGGCGGAGGCTGCATGAGCGCAGCTTCCGCCGTGTTTTTTATTTTCCGATTCGGCATTTCCGATCCTTCGGGCATTTAATTGTGCTTTCACTTTCGGGATTCTGACCGTTTTCGATGCCCTGATGCTCTGATGCCCCGATGCTCTTACATCCGTATATCCGACCGGCTGCCCTGCCAATCGGTAACCGCTACGTCGCCTCTCGGGTCGAGGTCAAAGCTGTCGCACCGAAGGATGCTGCCGCTGTAGAGCATATAGGGCCGGAACATATAGCCCTCCTTGCTTCCGATAAGATAGAGCGTTCCTCTTCCTTTTCTTCTTGAGCCGTGGAATTCGCCTATATAGTATTCCGCCCATTCGACCCCGTTTTCAAACCACAGGGATATCATTCGGCAATCGCCCTCGGGAAGGCAATTCGAAGTGAAATTGTCGCTTGCTATGATGTACGGATTGTCGCTGTTTGCCGTGATGCAGACACCTGTTCCGCACGGAGCGTCGTTTACAAACTGTCCTACATAGCAGTCGGTAAGCTCGCTTGAATTTATATTAGCAAACCGGATCTCGCCGAATCCGCTTTTTGATATATAGGTGGTATTCCCGACGCGCCTTTCGCTTACGGATCCGACATAGCGCGCGCCGTTTTCACAGTCTATCACCCTCGGTCCGTTAGGGGAGGGAAGAATGCTGTCGTTGCTCCAGCGCTGACCGCACCAGCTGCCGTTTTTTTTCGTAAGGAAGATTCCGTGGCTGATACCGTCAACAAACTCGCCGATATTTACCACGCCGTTTGCATATTCGTATCTGCCGAAGCCGTTATAGCGGTTGTCCTTCCACCATCCGCGGTAGACATCGCCGTTTTTGTAGGTCTGCTCGCCGTAGCCGCATCTTTTGTCGTCCTTCCAGAGCCCTTTGTAGATTACTCCGTTTCCGGCATCAAGAACACCGTAGCCCTCGTAGCCGTTTTGGTGAAAGCCGCCGGTGTACTGCTCTCCGGTGGCAAAATGATACACTCCGTGCCCCTCCCGCAAGCCGTCGACCACCGATCCTCTGTAGTAATCGCCGTTTTCGTACTCGATCAGCGTTTCGCTTTCGTCCGTATCCTCGTCGTCATCATGGGTGTTATCATCATCGTAACCGCCGTCATCGTCTGCTTGATACATTTTTGCATTCGAGCCGGGCAGATAGCCTTTATCAAGCAGATCTTCAAGCTGACCGTCATAGTAGCCGAAGCAGCTGTCGTAGTTGCCGTCGCAGTCCGGGATAAGCGGATCGTTGAGATTGCCGCTTTCCTGCAGGCGGAGCATTGCGCATAGGAATACGCAGTCGTCATCGCCGTATTCGCAGGATACCGTGAACAGGTCGAACAGCGGATCAAAATAGTCCGGGTCGCCTGTATCCTTGAAAAGGAAGTATGCAAAATTTGCAAGATAAGGAGCAAGCTTCACATTTTCGGTATAGGCAGCGGCGCGCATCGCCTTAAGGATGTATTCCTTGTCGGTAAAGCCGTGAAGAAAGTCGAGCTGGTCGATCCATTCGGCAAGCTCGTCTTGATCGATGCCGAGAATGCCGGAAATCAGCTCTCTGGATTCCTCATAGTCGGATTCCGCAAGCGCCTCGCGCAGCTCGTCTGCAAACGGACGTAAATATAGGCTCGAATTGCCGATATAGCGGTCGCGCGGATCTAAAAACAGCTCCGGGCTGACAAGCTTTTTCTGAAGCTCGCTTATAGAGGAAAACTCCTCCCATTCGTCTGATGCCCGGTCGGAATTCGAATCTCTCGTATCGGAAAGACCAACGCTCTGTGACCCGGATCGACCGCTCGCATAACCTCCTGACATATTGCTCGGCATGCTGCCGTAATAGCTGTCCTTTGCGCGCCGCCCGTCCTCGACAGTCTTTATGCTCTCGTCATACGGAATGCAGGTTTCAATCGCTCTGCCGTCCTCGTAAAAATCGATGTAGCTCTTGCCGATCTCTCCGTCGCGGTGAAGGAAATGCCACACAAAGAGCCCGCATTTTCTGCCGTTTACCCACTCGCCCTCATATACCTTATCCATGCCGGCGACACTTCCGTTACCCTCGCGGCAAATGCCGTGTCCGTGCTCCCTGTTGTCAAGCCACTCGCCGTCATAGCTGTATTTTATAAATATCTCGCCGGCATTAAGAGCATCCGGACCGGCTTTGCCGTACATGACCATCCTGCCCACACCGCATCTTTTGTCGTCCTTCCACTCGCCGTCGTAGACATCTCCGTCCGCCCAAATGTAAACTCCGTTGCCGTACCTGCTTCCGCTCTGCCACTGCCCTTCGTATCTGTCGCCGTCCTTATAGATCCGCTTGCCGTAGCCGTCGTATTTGCCGTTCTTAAAGCCGCCCTCATATACCGAGCCGTCGGCAAAGCAGTACTTTCCTTCGACCATCATGCCGTCAAGCCACTCGCCGTCAAAGGACGCTCCGTTTGACCAGCTGATTCTTCCCCTGCCGCATCTCTTGCCGTCCTTCCACATTCCGTCATAGACGTCGCCGTTTGCCCAGGTGTATTTTCCGCGGCCGTTCTTTTTTCCGTTAATGAACCAGCCCTCGAACAGGTCGCCGTCAATTTCAATCCGCTTGAATTCTCCCTGCGGCTCGGATTTGTCGGACGTCGATTTGTCGGACGCAGAAGAAAAACCGGTACCGGAAGCCGCGCCTGCTCCCAACGTGCCGGATAAAGCAATCGAGGCGGCGGTGCTGCTTATCGCGCCGCTCTGCCTGCTGTCTGCCCCCGATGAGCCTGCCGCTTTGTCTTTGGAAGCACCGATGCCGTCCGAAGCCCCATTTACCGAAGTCTCACTTGACGAGGCGCCGCTTGCCGTATTGCCGCCGTCCGAAGTGCCGCCTGCCGAAAGAATGTCCTTCAGAGCCTTTCTTACAAGCGCACCGGATTCATCCGATGAGCGCAGGGGCTGTACCGCTTCAAGCGCCTTTGCGTGATCCTTTTTGCAGCCGAAAAAGCCGTACTCATACGCAAGCGCAAGATATGCAATGCAGTCGGGATCGGTCGGATCGCTTTCGTGAGCTGCGCTGAAGGTGCGGAAGGCAAGCGATGTGAAAAGAGCCGCCATGATTTTTCCGCAGATGTCATCCTTTGACGCGCGGTCGATCAGGTATACCGCCGTTCCGACACCCTGCACGCCCTTGTGCAGACTTATCAGTATGTCACACGCTCTCTTTTCCTCATCCGAAAAATGAGCCTCCGCCTTTATAACCTTCTTTTTCTGATGCTCCGACAGAATTTCGCAGTCTAAAGCCTCAATTGCCTCAAAAAAAGTCATTTTGCTGCCGAACAGTGCCATGGTTAACCTCCGTTAATTCTGAATTTTAAGAAAAAGTATCAATCCGAAAGAGGGATTACCGCCTTCCCCTCTTTTCCTGTTTTGCCTGCTTTTGGTGCATATCCGCTTCCTGCTTTTCGCTGTGACAAGCGATCACGGTTTTGTATCTGTCAAGAACCATGTCGGTAAGCTCGTTCCACGGAATCGGGATCGTCTCCTTTGCCTTTAGGCCTGCTTTTTTAAGAAGCTCGGGATTGTCAAGCACAGCTTCTATTGCCCTTGCAAGGCTGTTTGGAGAATTTTCGCAGCAGAAGCCGTTTATGCCGTCCTCAATGCACTCGGCGGCACTGCTTCCGTTTATCACGACCGACGGCGTACCCATTGCCGCAGCCTCTCTTACGACAAGCCCGGATGTGTCGTACAGCGACGGGAAAACAAACAGAGATGCCCTTTTGTACAGGGCGTTCAGCGTGTCGGGATCCGAAATGTGCCCGGTAAAGACCACCCTCTCGCCAAGCCCGAGCTCTGCTGCTCTTTTGCGGATTTCCTCCTCGTGCGGTCCCTGTCCCGCCATTACCAGCGTAAAGGGCATTTTTACATCCGCCGCAGCCTCTAAAATACAGTGTATGTTCTTCTTTCTGTTCATCTGCCCGACATATAAAAGAATCGGATCGCTTTTGTTTAGATTAAATCCGCTTAAAAGCTCCTCTTCACGATCGGGGTCAAGATGCGGAATGTCGGTTCCGTTCGGCATGACGAAAATATCCTTTTTGTAGCCGTAGCTCTTCAGCGTGTCAGCCGACGACCTGCTTACCGCCCATACCTCGTCGCATTTTTCGTAAAAATCCACGACGAATTTTACCCCGACATCCGCAAGAAGCTCGACCCCGGTGATCTGAAGAAAATCGTCATAATATTTCGAGTGGAACATTCCGACAGTCGGCACCTTGTGCTTTTTCGCATAGGCAAGCCCTGCCTGCCCGGCAATAAACGGGGTGTGAAGATGAGCAATATCCGCTTCGATCATCCCGAGCCGCCTTTGGCAGTGAATATCAAGGCCCGGCATCCCGACACTGTAGCTTTTCATTTTAAAAAGCGGAATTCCGGTATAATCTACAATTTCAAACGGGTAATTGCCCCTGTAGCCGGTGTCGGTCTGGGGAGAAACGACATAGCTTTCGTGTCCCTTTTCGCCGAAGTTCAAAGCATATCGGTAGCAAACATTGCCGACCCCGTCCATTATAGGCAGAAATGAATCTGAAAACTGAAGTATTTTCATATTTCATTTTTCCTCCGTGATGGTTTTTGATGGGCTTTTCCGGTCCTGTCTGCCGCTTGCTGTATGCAGACGATTTTTGTCGCTTTCCGCCGACCTTTTGTTGCATTCTTAAAAACCCATAAGGATATTATACACTTTTTTTGTTGATATTTCCAGTGTTTTCTTTATTTTATACATTATGGTGAAATTATTTGTAAAAATGAACTTTATTTGTCGAAAAATCCTTGACAAGATGAACAAAAAAACATAAAATAATATAAGAATTAACAGATCGAAGCAGGAAAAGCCTGCATGAAGGGGATCTGGAAAATAAAAAAGAGAGGTTGATACTTCTATGGGAAATTTAACATTAGGCTTCGGAAGCTCGATCGGAAACCTTGTCGGCGCCGGAATTACAGCGATTGTTCTGGCGGTTGTTGCAGTTATTCTTGCGATTGCCGCAACGGTTCTTGCAATGATCTTCATCGTTCCGGAAAAGCGCCGCGAAAAGCTTAACGCATTCGGCAAATTCCTGCATGACACCTGCAACTTCAAGTACCTGCTTGTAGAAAAGATTCTTCAGGTGTTCTACATCTTCACAACTTCGTTTGTGATCATTAACGGATTCTTCACACTGTTCCAGAACTTCCTTGTCGGACTTCTGACAATGATCTTCGGACCGATCATTATCCGTCTGATCTATGAGCTTATCATGGTATTTGTTCTTCTTCTTAAGAACGTAATCATGATCAATAAGAAGATGAAGGATCAGACCGGAAACACAGACGGACATGATATGTTCGCAGCACCGGATTTAAAGGGCGTTCAGGAGGAAATCCGCCAGCGCCGTGAGGCATCGGCACAGAACCGTCAGGCAGCAGCTCCCGAGGCAGGCGCACAGCGCTTCTGCATGTACTGCGGAACTCCGCTCGACGAGAACGGTCAGTGCCCGAACTGCAAGAAATAAGCAGTAAACAAATAAGCAAAAAGCAATTAAAAACAGCCCGGACGAATCGGAATACCGAATCCGTCCGGGCAATTTGTTTTTTTGAACAGCACACAAGCCGACATTGTGCCATGCGTTTTTTGACACTCGGAAGACATTTTTAAAATGCCGATATTTGCTGATTATAAAACAAAAAAACAGAGGATGATCGGAAATTTCCGATTGTCCTCTGTTTTTTAATTTACATGAAATATATAAATATATAAAGTGCCGCAAAAGCCTTTGTCCTGTCCGAAAGCGCCAGATTGCTTTGGTTGCTTCGGCAGGTCACATCGTCTTGACGAAATCGAAAAGCTGACGGCTGAAGCCTGTTGTGTCAAAGCCCTGCCATGCAATGACAAGCTTTCTCGCCTTGTCTACAAGCAGCTGCTGACCGAACATTCCTGCCTTGCCGTAAAGACCGTTTCCGCAGGGGCTGAGCTCATAGCCTCTTTCAAAAACCGTATTGCACCACTCGGCGGAGATGATCTGTTTGCCCTCGAAAACGCCGTTTTCAAGATAGAGCCTGCCGAGCTTTACAAGATCCTGTGTTCTCGAATACAGTCCGGTCGCACCCATCGAATAGCCCATCGGGCATTTCGACCATGCAAGCTCCTCAAAATGAAGGGCGTTGAACAGGCGCTCTCTTAAAAATTCATAAATATCGGCGCCGGCAATCTTTGCAACCACTCTTGAAAGCAGATAGTATGCCGCATCAGAATAGCGGTCCTCAACGCCGGGGGTAAGCTCAAGGCGGTGAGAAAGCACGTTTGCAAGGTAGTCGGTCGATGAGCCGTATTTCTTGTCGAATTCGGTCATGTTTTCTCCGTCGATATCAAGAAATCCGGAGGAAATTCCCCATCTGTGGCGCATAACCATGTCGACCGTAACAAGCTCCCATTTCGGATCATAGCCCTCCGGCATCTCGTCTTTGAAGATGTCGACAATCCGATCCGAAACGCTCATTTTTTTGTCGTCAACCAAAAAGCCGATTGCGGTGACCGTGAAAACCTTCGCCACCGAGTATGCATCATTGTTGTTGGACGAGGGAGCGTATCTTTCGTTTGTAATCACTCCGTCCTCGTAAATCGAGAGGCGGAAAAGCCCCGGAGAAACGGTTCTTGCATATTCGATCAATTTTTCTGTGTATTTCATTTTACAGATCCTTTCTGTTGTATAGAGTGACGTGGGGTTGCGCAGCAGTCTCATCCCGGGTACCTGCTGTGTGCTTTTGATGCAGCCTTCTGCCCGAATTCGTATTTTCCGCCGCGTGTGGAAAAGTCCGATAAACCCCGTCTGCTTATTTTGCCTTTGACGGGTTCTTCTTTTTCTTTAATCCGAGAACTCTTGAGGCAATGTATCCGGCAAGCGCGAGCTTCATTACGACCAAAATCGTACTTGAGGAAGCAGGCCAGCTGCCTATAAAGGTCAGAATGACCTCCGGAATTGCCGTAAACAGCAGGAAAAACTCCGCGATGTTCGAAATTACAAAGAAGGTTCTCGGCATCGGTTTGTCGATTCTGACTCTCTGCTCTGCAAGGAAGTAGCACACGACAGAGACAAAGGTGACCTGGGTCATGATCTTGACCGGATCGCCGATCGGGGTGGTCTGGTCGAAATAGATGCAGATCAGCTTTAAAACGCACCAGATTATCGGGAAAAAGCCGAGCACGGTCTGTACCTTTTTCGCATTTTTTCCTTTGGCGATCAGACTGAAGAAGAATGCCGCAAAAGGAATTCCGCTGATCCTGAACAGCACCGGAATCAGTGTTCCGTTTCCGACCTTGCTGACGGACGGGATGATGAATTCAAATGCCGTTACGGCGAGAACCGCAAATCCGCAGAACGCATATAAAAACAGGTTTTTCTGCTTGGAAAAGGATTTGTTTGTCAGCTTTGAAACGCCTGTGAGCGGATAAATCAGGCAGGATGCCAGTACAATTGCCGCTACTATAACATAAAACGCCTTTGCAATACTGGTCGAGCCGTAGCTTGTCAGATGCTTTTCAATATCATAGCCGTTTTTCAGGATGACAGTGTGGATAGCCGAGAAAATGACGCCGATTACCATGTAAAGAACAAAAATGTCGGCGCAAAAGCTTTTTCCCCTGCCCTTTACGTTCGGATTTACAAGCTCGGCTTTCTTCTCGTTTCCTGCCGCCGAATTTTTGTCCTGGTCCTTCGGTGCTGTCGGGCTTTTGTCTTCTGCCGGCGCTGTATCCGGGCTGTTAAAAACTTTGTTGTTTTCGTTTCTGTCGTTTTTATCGTTCATTAAATCAATCCGCCTTCCGCAATATCTATAGTGTCCGCAATGCCGCAGCTGCCGGTAATCAGATCAGCTGTCGGATGCGGTATTAACAATATCGCAATAGTAAAATGGTTTTAAAGAAAGCTCACTCTCCGAGAATAACCGCATTGTCGGTCATTTCGAGAACCTTTGCGATGCTTTCAACTCTGATTCCGAGCTTTAGGATTTCATCCTTACCGTGCTGAAAGACCTTTTCGATCACGGCACCGCAGCCGACGATCTCCGCTCCCGACTGCGAAGCAAGCTTTACAAGCCCGAGCAGCGCATTTCCTTTTGCAAGAAAATCGTCAATAATCAGTATTCTGTCGTTTTCGGACAAAAATTCCTTCGATACGGTAATAAGATAATTTTTGTTGTGGGTGTATGAGAAAACCTCCTGCGCATAGAAGTCGTCGGATGCGTTTGAGCCTCTGTTTTTCTTTGCGAAAACCAGCGGCACGCCGAACTCGTTTGCGACAAAGCACGCAGGAGCTATTCCGGAGACCTCGCAGGTAAGGATTTTTGTTACACCGAGACCGTCAAAAAGCCTGAAAAACTCCTTTGCGACCTCACAAAGAAGTCCGGCATCGACCTGATGATTCAAAAAGCTGTCAACCTTCAGTATTCCGCCCGGGAACACCTTTCCGTCTTTTATTATTCTGTCATTAAGCAGCTTCATATTATACCCTCCCTGCCGGAAATATACAGCTATTATACACTTTTCCTTCCGACTTTTCAATAGAAAGCTGTATTTATAAAAGATAATTTATGCTTTTTTCGAAAAAATCCGAAAAAAATCTCAAAAAAATTTAAAAAAGCTATTGACAAAACAAGCTTATTGATATATAATCTCATTAAGGAAACCGAAAGGGAACAAAAAAACCCGATAAAAACCGATGAGGAGGCGAAAGCGAGGACCGGATGGAAGACAGGGCGGAGGACAGGACAGAGAATAGCATAAATGTTGAAAAACCGGAGAAGGCGGAGAGAAATACCAAGCAGAAGGAGCTTGTAAAAAGGGTGTTCGGCGGAATGCTGACGCATCCGACGGCAGAGAGCGTCTTCGAGGAGGTTTCAAGGGTCAGCCCCGGAATCGGACGGGCAACCGTCTATCGGATTCTCGGCGCGATGGTCAAAAGCGGAGAGGCGCTCAGGGTTCCGGTCTATGACGGAGCGGACAGGTTCGATATAACAACCGTGCCGCACAGCCACGCAAAATGCAGAATTTGCGGAAGGGTGTCGGATGTGCACGACGAAAACGGAGGGCTGATGTCCTGCAGCAGAGAACAGGAGGGAACCGAGACTCCCGACGGATTTAAAATAGAAAATGTTACAATGCTTTATTACGGTGTCTGCCGAGACTGCCGCGAAAAGGCAGAGGAATAAAGCAAGCAATAAAAAAGAAAAATACCGGGCGACCGGATTTAATAAAAAACAAAATTGAATTATGAAGGAAAATTAAAAAAACGGAGGATAACTGTTATGAAATTTGTATGTCAGATCTGCGGATATGTTCACGAGGGAGATGAAGCACCGGAAAAATGCCCGGTTTGCAATGCGCCTGCAAGCAAGTTTACAAAGATGGAAGAGGGAAAGACCTGGGCAGCGGAGCATGTTGTCGGAGTGGCAAAGGATGTTCCGGAGGAGATCAAGGAGGATCTTCGCGCTAACTTCAACGGAGAGTGCTCGGAGGTTGGCATGTACCTTGCGATGGCTCGTGTAGCATTCAGAGAGGGCTATCCCGAAATCGGCCTTTACTGGGAGAAGGCAGCCTATGAGGAGGCAGAGCACGCAGCAAAGTTTGCAGAGCTTCTCGGAGAGGTTATAACCGACTCGACAAAGAAGAACCTCGAGATGAGAGTTGAGGCAGAGAACGGAGCAACAGCCGGAAAGACCGAACTTGCAGTCAAGGCAAAGCAGCTCGGTCTTGATGCAATCCACGATACAGTGCATGAAATGGCACGCGACGAAGCCCGTCACGGCAAGGCCTTTGAGGGACTGCTTAACAGATATTTCGGCAAATAAGGCCGGATTCGGCACACCCGATCCAGCATACCCGATCCGGCACAGTAGAACCGGTTCAGAACCGGTAAGAAAGCCGGATTAAGCAGGAGCTTGATACCAAAGTAAACCCATATAAAACCGAAGGAGCGAACCTTATAGGTTCGCTCCTCTTTTGTGTCCGATATGCCGCACGGGATGTATCCCCGGATATGTGTTTGCGGATAGCAATCCGATGCGATTTTATTTTGTAAGCTCCATATTTACGGCGCACAGCATGCTGTTCGGCAGCGGATCGCCGTAAACTGCGCCGATATAGTCCTTTCCGAGAATATCGTAGAAATTGCCGCCGATATTGAATTCGGGAAGACGGCCGACGAGCTTTCCGTTTTCCATCAGATATGCCATCTGTACCGGGGCGGAAAAATGCCCGTCCGGAGTAGTGTCGCCGCCGGAGGTGATTATAACATAAACCGCCCTGCCGGGGACAAGCTCGCAAAGATCCTTTGCGGTCGGCTCCGCATAGAAGCTGCCGAATGACGAGCTCGGTACGCCGTCATATGCGGCATCCGCCGTGCCGATATTCTGCAGCTTGAATCTTTCGGCTGTCTTTTTGGTGGTAAGAAGACCGGCAAGCTCGCCCTTGTCTATCAGCGTGGGGCGCAGATCCGGCGCAACGCAGCCCTCTGTGTCGAAGAAGCAGACGCCGGCGTTTGTTTTGGGATTCATGTCGTCCTTTAGCGTCAGCTTTTCGGAGAATACCTTTTGTCCCAGCTTTCCGCTTAAAAGCGATGCTCCGGAGTCGTATACTTCCGCTGAAAAATGATTTAAAAAGGTCGAAAACAGGTAGTTTGCGTTCATTACTACCGGAATGCTGCCGGGAGCGATATCGACCTGTGTGTAAAAGGCGTCATACTCGTTTTTCCATTCTGCAAGCAGCAGATCGGGATCAAATTCGCTTCCGGTATAGCAGAACTCGGTATCAAACAGATTGCCCGAGCCGCGGTTCTGCGCGATAAGCGAAATGTCGATATTTCTTCCGACACTTACAAGACGGCGCCCGAGGGAGTTTTCATATTCGCTCTTTGCGTAATTCAGGCTGATTTTGTTTGAAAAAGCAAAGCGCGGGCATTCCTTTTCAAGACGAGAAAGAAAATCCTGCATAGTAGGAATAAATTCCGAAACCGGAATAATCTCATTTTCGTTTGTAATTTCCATTCCCGGCTCATCGCTAAGGCTGCAGGGGTACGGGATGCCGAGCGACAGCGCCTCGGAGGCCCTTTTTGCAAGCTCGTTTTCATCCGGATTTCCGAGGCAGCCGGCAACGCCGATAAGCCCGTTTTCGTATACGCGGACGGTGCCGGTCGTCTGCTCCTTTTCGCGGAAGCTGTCTATTTTTCCTCCGGTTACGTTAAGCGTGACCGAGCGGCTTGTTTCTTTAAGAAATTCCTTTTCCATAATCGCTTACCTCACTGTACATTCATAGATGAAACGCGTACATACGGACCGCCGAAGCCTACAGGCAGCCCCGCCTGCTCCATCTTTCCGCAGCCGCCCGTAACAAACGAAAGCAGCGTAACATCGCGCGTAAGTCCGTCAATCAGACCGAGCGTTTCAAAGACCGAGCCGGTGAGCACGCTGATCTGAACCGGACGCCCGAGCTTGCCGTCGACGATTTCATATGCAATGCTCGGCGCGATCGTGAAGGTGCTCATGCCGCTTCCGTGATTGATGCTCTTTATAAAATAGCCCTTTTTGATCGGCGCGATCAGCTGATCGAAATCAAGCTCGCCGCCCTCAATATATGTAGTGGTCATGCGCACGATCGGCTCAAAGGTGCAGTCGATCGCACGGGCATTTCCGGTTATGTCCTCGTCAAGCGCCGCAGCGGTCTGCGCATTGTGCAGCCTGCCTGCAAGCTTTCCGTTCTTTATAAGATAATTCTTGCGCGCGCGTGTTCCCTCGTCGTCGTAGGGGACATATCCGCTTCCTAAAACAGAGCCGCATTCGGCGATCGATAAAATAGGCGAGCCGACGGTTTTGCCGATCTGCCACTCGTCGCGCATTGTCTCGTCGGAGAGCATGAAGTCGGATTCGGATTTGTGTCCGAAGGATTCGTGCGCAAAGACCCCGGCAGCCTCCGGCGAAAGCACGACGGGATATTTTCCGGGGGTAACCGGCACCGAGTTTCTCATAAAGGCGGTCTGCTCCGCTGCCGCCTTTCGCAGCTCGTCCTCAACTCCCGTAAGCTCGTCAAAGCGCGTTGCTCCCTTCTGCCAGTGTCCGGTAAATTTCTTTTCGCCCTCCGCCATGCTGCATAAAAATGCGATTCCGCAGGTCTGGTAGTCGTATGTAATATCCGCGCCGAGGCTCGATTTGAAACAGAAAATGCTGTTTCGGTCAAGATACATGCCGATAGTCAGGGTGATTGAGGGATCGTCCGAAACAATCGGCAGATATGAAAGCAGCAGAGCCTGCTTGTCCTTTTGCGGAATGTCGCGTACCGAGCAGTCGGCAAACGACATTACCGTATCGCGGTTGCATTCAAAACGGCGCACCACGGGATCGTCAAGAATTGCCGGATTCGGGGTGGCAGCTTCGTAAAGACCGTCAAGCGTCTTCTGCAGATTTGCAAGATCGGTTACCGATGCATAGTACCACATTTTTCCGTCGTATACACGCAGAAATGCGCGGCGCTCGACACGGGTTTTCATTTCCTCAAGAACCCCTGACTGATAGGTAATTACGGTCCGGCTGCGGTCCTCGGTCCGTACATCCGCATAAAAATCCTTTCTGAACTGTATCGAAATCATAAAGGATGTCCTCCTGTCTTTGTCTATTTGATTTGTTGTTTCCTTTTGCTTTCAGTTTGTGAAGATGTTTACGGCAACATATTCATCGTTGTATTTGACAACAGCGATTGCGGTGTGCCCGAAGATGCTGTTGATCATATTCCTGTGATGACCGGGAGAACCTATCCATCCGTTAACAGCTGTTTCCGCAAAATTACCATATATAATTAAATTTCTGCCAATATTTTCTGCCATCGCAGTATAAAAAGTGTCAAATGCTGTATCCGGAGTGGAACCGTCCGGACGAGTATGAGAGTAATTTGTTGTTGCTTCCTGTGCCCTGATTTTCGTGCCGTAATACAGCTCCTCGTCCCAAACAAGCGGAGCAACCCCGTTTCTTGCTCTTTCTTCGTTGATCAGCTTGAAGATTTCCATCTCGATATCATAATAGTCGTGAGTAGCAGTGTGGACCTGCCTGACCTTCGGAATAACCGAGCCGTATGAGAGCAGTATGCCGCAGCCTTTGCAGTAGGTGTCGCCGGTGTACCCCTCGGAAGAAGTTGTTGCGTCCTTTTTGTTCCGGATTTCGGTGTCCGAGTGGTCGCATACCTTTTCCGGAGGCGCTGTCTCCTGCTTTTTTGAGGTAGCAGGCGGCGCAGTTACCGGGGGATTGGTCGCCGGTGGATTTGTAGTCGGAGGATTGGTCACCGGAGGATTGGTCGCCGTAGCGCTTGTAACAGGCGCATCGGTTATAGCGGCGGTCGACTGTTCGCTTTCTGTCTTATTGATTTCCTCAGAGCCTTTTTCCGTCTCGGCTGATTCTGTGCCGAGAGCCGTGCTTGATTCGGTGTCTTCTGCCGTGTCCTCGGCAGTATCATCCTTTTTGCTGCATGAGGCAAGAGGCAGCAGTAAAAGCAGGGCGAGAATGCATGCTGTAAGTTTTTTCATATTTGTCCTTCTCCTGGCCTGTTGGTGATTTGTAAGTGCTGAATTTAAAAATTAAAAACCGAAAACCGCTTATCCGACAAAAATGCATGCGGCGTGGTAGGTTTTTTCTGCAAAAAAGATCGCAACCGCCATCTGGGAGTATTCGCTGTCAAGCATGTTTGCTTTATGGGCAGGCGAGTCCAGCCATCCGTCAACAAAGCCGTCTATATTGGAGTTTCCCCCACAATTTTCTCCCCATACGTCGAAGCTTCCGAAATCGTAATCGGAGGTTTCTGTTACAGCCGTATAAAAATCGTCGCCGTTTTTCCTTTTGTGCGGCCCTGCACCGATTCCGAGGTCGATAAACTCGTAATGCTCCTTTGCTCTGATTTTACAGCCGGCATAAAGCGCTTCATTCCATCTGAGCGGCGCGACACCGGCTTTTGCTCTTTCTGCGTTGATTTCGTTAAAAATCTTCATTTCGGCATCCTTATAATCGTGGCTTACCGAAACGGTTTGCTTAATCTTAGGAATGCTCGAACCACTCGAAATCAGCTTGCCGCAGCCTTTGCAATAGGTATCGCCGGTGTACCCCTCGGCAGAAGCCGTTGCGTCCTTCTTGTTTCGGATTTCGGTGTCCGAGTGGTCGCATATCTTTTCCGGAGGTGCTGTCTCCTGCTTTTTTGAGGTGGCAGGCGGCACAGTTGCCGGGGGCTCGGTCGCTGGTGGATTTGTTGTCGGAGGGTTGGTCACCGGAGGATTTGTCGTAGAAGCGCTTGTTGCGGGCGCATCGGTCAAAGCGGCGGTCGACTGCTCATCTTCCGTTTCGCTGATTTCCTCAGAGCCTTTTGCCGTCTCGGCTGATTCTGTGCCGAGAGCCGTGCTTGATTCGGTGTCTTTTGCCGTATCCACGGCAGAATCATCCTTTTTGCTGCATGAGGCAAGAGGCAGCAGTAAAAGCAGGGCGAGAATGCATGCGGTAAGTTTTTTCATAACCGTTTTCCTTTCACCTGCCGTACTTGCCGATAAAGACATTATCGGCAATATAGTCTACAGGGCCGGTTTTCTTGACCGCTATTGCAGTATGTGTGTACTTCGGCCACAGGATGTTTTCCCTGTGCCCCGGAGATTCCATCCAGTTTTTAACCAATCTTTCTGCAACCTCGGTTGCGTCGTCATATCCTGCGGACGCTGCAAGATTTTCACCCCAGGTAGTAAAATCCGCCGTGGTATAATTGGAATTTTCAATGATCGCGGAAATAAATGTGTCTCCGTTCGGCCTTGTGTGTCCCCATTTTTCGTCTGCTTCGTTTACTCTCACCTTGGTGCCGGGATACAGCTCCTCGTCCCAGATGAGGGCGGCAAGCCCCTCCTTTGCCCTTTCTTCGTTTATAAGGCGGAGTACCTCTGTCTCGATCTCCTTGTAATCGTGTGTTGCGGTATATATCTTCCTTTTCGGAATGACCTCTCCCTTGTCGAACACCTGCTTGCATCTTTGGCAGATCCAGTCGCCGGTGTAGCCCTCGCTTTCTGTTGTCGCAGCCTTTTCCCCGACCTTCTGAATGTCGTGACCGAGGTTCTTGCCGTATGTTCCGTTGCTGATTGTGACATGGCAGATAGCGCAGCACACATCGCCGGAGTAGCTTTCGTGCTCGCAGTCTGCTTCTCTTTTATTAATTATGTATGTTTTTTCATGCTTGCAGCTGCCGTATTCCGGCGGCTGTGCGTCGTTTGATGTTGTTTTTTCCGGAGCCTTTGTCTCGGGCGCTTTTGTCTGCGGAGCATTGGTTTGCGTTGCCTTGGTTGTCTTTACGTCCTCATTCTGCGTTGTCTGCTCTGTTTTCGGTTGAGTATCGGTGCTTTCGGGAGCATCCGTATAATCGGATTCGGACTCCTTGTCGGATTCCGCATCCGTTACAGGCGCGGTGTCCTCCGGCATTGCCGAGCTGTCCGAGGCAGAATCAAGGCGGTCCCCCGGCAGCTCCTCCTGCTTTTTGCAGGAGAAAAGAAGAAGCGAAAAGAGCATTAAGATCGACAAAGCCCCTGCTGCGGCATTCATGTAAAACGGGCGGCTTGCCCTTGTCGGTTCTCTTAATGACGGCTTGATATGTTTCATAGCAGCTGTTCCTTTGATTATTTATAAAATAAAATTGAAGGGATGATCTAAGGCAATTATATAGCTATAAAAGAAAAAAGTCAACCGAGGAAGGGGCAAATCGGAAAAAAAGCAAAAAAACACTTGACAAACCAAAAGCAATCTGATATAATCGCAAGGTAAACCAAAGACAGCAGGTTTAATTTAAAGTAAAAGCAAGCGAAAGCAAGCTATCCTGCCGAGGCAAGCATCAATGATCCGGAAGGTCGGGAAACGGCTTTTGGATTTATAATATTGAAGTTTTGTGCCTGCGGCTGTCTATATGACCTGCAGGTTTTTTGATTGATTTTGTTATGGAGGTGAAAATCAAAATGGCAAGCGCAAAGATTCTTGAACAGAAGAAGGCTCAGACAGCAGCTCTTACAGAACAGATCAAGAAGGCTCAGGCAGGTGTCATCGTTAACTACGCCGGCATCACGGTTGAGCAGGATACAGCAATGAGAGCAGCGCTCCGCAAGGCAGGTGTTGACTACAAGGTCTACAAGAACACAATGTCCGAGCGCGCATTTGCAGAGGCCGGATATGAAGAGCTTAAGCAGCATCTTGTCGGAATGACCGCAATCGCAACAAGCGAGACAGATCCGGTAGCTCCGGCTAAGATTCTTAAAGAGTATGCAGAGAAGATCGAGACATTCGAGCTTAAGGGCGGATTCGTTGACGGAGAGGTTCTGGACAAGGCAGGTGTTGTAGCACTTTCCGAGATTCCGAGCAAGGAAACACTTATCTGCAAGATCATGCTCGGCATGCAATCTCCGCTTTACAAGCTGGCATATGCTCTTCAGGCTATCATCGACAAGGGCGAGCAGTCTGCAGAAGCTCCCGCAGCAGAAGCAGAGGCGCCGGCAGCAGAAGCACCGGCGGCAGAATAATTCGGTCGGCAGGCGGCGAGAGGCAAGCAGCCGGTAACATGCGGCAGGCGGTACACAACAGGCGGTACACAACAGGCGGTGGGCACATGCAGCGGTCGGCAAATCGGTCGGCAGCAGAAAACCCCAGCCAAACAGCACCCCGGCTTGGGTGCACAAACAAAAACTTTGAATAATTTGAAAGGAAATAAGAAAAATGGCTAGCGAAAAGACTACACAGATTCTTGAAGAAATCAAAGGTCTGACCATTCTTGAGATGGCTGATCTCGTAAAGGCACTTGAAGAGGAATTCGGCGTAACAGCTGCACCGGTTGCAGTTGCAGGCGCAGCAGGAGCAGCTCCGGCTGCAGCAGCAGAGGAGAAGACAGAGTTCGACGTAATTCTCGCTTCCTTCGGCGCAAACAAGCTCGCAGTTATCAAGGCTGTCCGTGAGGCTACAGGTCTCGGACTTAAGGAAGCTAAGGAGCTCGTTGAGGGCGCACCGAAGCCTGTTAAGACCGCTGTATCCAAGGAAGAGGCTGAGGCTCTTAAGAAGGCTCTTGAGGAGTCCGGCGCTTCTGTTGAGATTAAGTAATTTAATCCCGAAAAAAGCAATAGAGACGGCAGAGAATGCAGCAAAATGCGTTTTCTGCCGTTTTTCCTTTTTTACTTCCGTTTTTTTCTATTTATTGACAGCTTTTTTGCGCCCTTCAACCGATTTCTGCCTCTTTTCGGGGCGAATCGTGCCGGATTCGGAAATTTTTTAATAAATTGTTGACTTACTTTTATAATTTGTCTATAATGATTATAAGAAGAGCATAAATTACATGAATCAAATAACATAAAAACAGAAAGGGATCAGCTATGGATAACCCGACAAAAAGAATCTGCCCGAATTGCGGCGCCGAGGTCGAGGGAAGCGCATTATTCTGCACCACCTGCGGAAGAAAACTGCCTGACGGAGAAGCTCCGAAAAATATAAGCTACGGCATAAAAGCGGAAAACGAGCCGGCAAGCTCGGCAAATGATGCAGAAAACAAATCGGAGTCTGCAGGAAAGTCCGAAAATGAATCCGCAAACGAGCAAAGAAACGAACAGCCACCGGTAAATGAAGCTCATGACGGTGAACAGGAAAGAGCCGAGTATACGGCTTATGTGGGCAAAACGAGTGGGGCAAACGAAACAGGCAGAAACGGGGAATATTACGGCGCATACGGCTTTGAAGCAGATCGGGATGCCGGTGCAAAATATGAAGCAGGCACAAGCATGCCGGCAGAACCGAAAGCAGATCCTAAAAAGGACGAAAACAGCGCCCCGATCAGCACCTTCGGCTTCTTCGGAATCCTTCTTCTCTGCGCAATACCGGTTGTCGGACCGATTCTGGTAATTATCTGGGCATGCGGAGGCTGCCGCAAGAAGCAGAAGACGACCTTTGCGCGCGGTGCACTTCTCAAATTCGCCGTCGATATCATTATCTTTTTGATCACAGCCGGAATTCTTTTTGCCGCATTTGCCGGTCATATTAAAAAAATCGTGTCAAACGGCGGCTTTGATGAATACATCGATGACTACTTCGAGGAGTTTTTTGACCGGTTCGAGGAATTTAAAAATCAGTACGAGGAATCAAAAAAGGACGACCGGAAAAATGATATCCGAAAGGATAATGACCGAAAGGACGAAAACGGTTCTAAAGAAACCGCCGGTTCAGCCATCACCGAAAGCGCCGAGGCCCCCGAAACCGGGCGTCCGCAATAAGCTTTGCCCGATTTTTAACAATTATCAGCAATTCGGCTTATCTTAAAAAGCTAAGCCCATCCTTATAAAATTATCAAAACGCCGCAAAAAAGCGGCGTTTTGAATTTTTGACGGCGTAAATCATTCAAAAATTCCTCTTCTGCCTGTATTTATGTGATTTTATATGCCGATTGCAAAAATTAATTGTGAAAAAAGTTGCAATGAGGATGTTTTTTTGATATAATTCACATAAGTATAAAAACGCGGTATTAAAATTTTCTAAAACCAAAAGTCAGTTTTCCGCGTTCTATAAGTTTAATGCTTCGCATTAAACTCAGAGTATGTTCTGTGCTGATTTATAGTACAGCAAGCGCGGTATTTAATTTATCCATAATTTAAAGTACAGTCTTCCGCATTCTATAAGTTTAACGCAAAGCGTTAAACTTAAATGAAATTATGTACTAATTTACAGCGCGGCAGACGCGGTATTAAATTTTTCTAGAACCAAAAGTCAGTCTTCCGCGTTCTATAAGTTTAATGCTTCGCATTAAACTCGGGTGATGTTCTGTGCTGATTTATAGTACAGCAAATGCAGATATAAATTGCACCTGATTGTCTTATATAAGTCAAGCTGCAATCCTCTGTATTAAACTCGGATAAAGTTTTGTGCCGAGCCGAAATTCGGCAGACGCGGCATACATTCTGCCGCACCATACTTTAAATATGCTTTTACCTGATTTTAAATCAAATATATAAAAAGACCATGCAGGAATGCTACGGAGAGGGATATGGAACTTAAAAGAAAACGCAGGCTCGGGGACAGGGCGGACGGCTACAGACTTCGCGGAGTTGATCCGTACGACGCGATAATCCCGTATATAATGTCCAAAAGAAACGACTCGCAGAATCTGTTCTGCGACCGTTTTGAGGTTACCAATGTCGAAAAATATGTAAAGGAAAAGCGCGAGCAGGGATATTCCAATTTCGGAATCATGCATGTAATCCTTGCGGCATACGTCCGCACGGTTTCGCAAAGACCGAAGCTGAACAGATTCATCGCCGGGCAGAAGATGTATGCAAGAAACGGAATCGAGGTCTGCATGGCGGTAAAGAGAGAGCTCAGATCCGACGAGACAAACACGGTTATAAAGGTGCATTTCGAGCCGACCGACACCGCAGTTCAGGTTTATGAAAAGTTCGGCAAAACCTTTGACGAGGCAACCGCTCCGAAGGAAAACACCTTTGACGGAACCGCAAGAATTTTAAACTATATCCCCGGTCTTCTTAAAAAGTTTGCCGTCGGCTTCCTTGCATTTCTCGATTACTTCGGGCTTCTTCCGAGATTCCTTTCAAGGGTGAGCTGCTTCCACGGCTCAATGTTTATCACATCGATGGGCTCGCTCGGAATTCCGCCGATCTATCATCACCTTTACAACTTCGGCAACATTCCGCTTTTCATCGCGTTCGGAAGAAAGAGGCGCGCAGTTGAGCTTGACGAAGAGGGAAAGCCGGTAAAGCGTGCATATGTCGATTATAATATCGTAACAGACGAAAGAATCTGCGACGGCTTTGCATATGCCTCAGCACTGAAGCTTTTCAGAAGATACTTAAACAATCCCTGGGTGCTTGACAATCCGCCGGAACAGGTAATCGAGGATCCGAATATCGACAGAAAAAAAGAGAAAAAGGCAAAGAAGAAAGAAAATACCGAAAATACAGATAAGTAAAAAACGCAAGCCGAAAACGAATAAGAACGTGTAAAACAAAGGAAGCAAAGAGCTATGTCTGATAAAACAAAGGGAATAATAGCGGCGACGGCGGCAGGGGCTGCTGTTGCAACCGCGGCGCTGACCGTGCCTCCGGTGATCATGCAGAGGGTTGCCTGCGCACGCGGCAGGGAATTCAAGCTGTCCGACGCCTTTAAAAGCAAGGATAGAAAATCAAAGCGCAGCATGCTCGAGGTAAAGCGTAAGGTAAGAGAGATAAAGCAGAGAGAGTATGAATCGGTCGAAATCGAATCGTATGACGGACTGAAGCTTAAAGGAAAATACTTTGCAAATCCTCAAAAGGCAAAAAGGCTGATTATCTGCTTTCACGGCTACCGTTCGAGCGATTATCACGATTTTTCCTATTCGTTTGATTACTGGTTTGAAAGAGGCTTTGATATTCTGCTCGTCACCCAGCGCGCGCACGGCGAAAGCGAGGGAAAATACATAACCTTCGGCATAAAGGAGCGATTTGACTGCAAGAGCTGGGTGGAATATGCCGTAAAGCGCTTCAAAAAGAATGTCGAGATCCTGCTTGAAGGAGTCTCGATGGGCGCGACAACCGTCCTTATGGCAAGCTCGCTTAAGCTTCCCAAAAACGTAAAGGCGATTGTTGCCGATTGCGGATTTATATCTCCCTTTGAGATACTTAAGCATGTAATGAAGAAGTCATATAAGCTGTCGGCATTTCCGTATCTGTATCTTACAAGTGCGGCAAGCGGTCTTCTTGCCGGCTTCGGCTTTAAGGATGCATCAACCGTCGATGCGGTAAAGAGAACCGATATACCGATATTCTTTGCGCACGGCTCCTCCGACGGCTTTGTGCCGTGCAGGATGTCGATTGATGCATTCGACGCCTGTGCATCCGACAAGAAGCTGTTTATTGCAGGCGGAGCGGATCATGCATTAAGCTATGTTGTTCAAAAGAGCGACTATGAACGTACTCTCGGAGAGTTTTTGTCAAAATACATTAAGAATTTCAAAATATGAAATGTTTAACAGAGCCGGAGCTGCTTTTTGAAATTTCGCAGCTTGTAAAGCAAAACCCGACTGCAATCATCTCGGTCGACGGAAGATGCGGCTCCGGAAAGACGACGCTTTCAAAAAAAATGAAGGAAGTAATCGGCGCGCAGCTCGTTCACGCAGACGACTTCTTTCTTACTCCGTTTATGCGTACGAAGGAAAGGCTTGATACGCCGGGAGAAAATATCGATCACGAGCGCCTCGAAAAAGAGGTGCTTTTGCCGTTCTCGGATGCTGTGGGATCAAATGAGCATAAAGAAATCAGCTTCCTTCCGTATGTCTGCTCGCTTAAGGACTTCGGGAAGGCAAAGCAGCTGAGAACCGACGCGCCTCTTATCGTAGAGGGCAGCTACAGCCAGCATCTGTCGCTTTTAAAATATTATGATCTTAAGATATTTGTCGACTGCAGCAGCGAAATTCAGCTCGAACGGCTGAAAAAAAGAGAGGGAGAAGAAAAGCTCCATAATTTCGTCGAACGGTGGATACCGCTCGAGGAAAAATATTTTAAGTACTGCAAAATAAAGGAAAACGCGGATATACTGATCGTCACAGGCTGAGCCTAAGTAAAGACCGGAATTAAGACCGAGGCTTAGCACCGATTGATGCCTGAAGGGCATTATCGGGAATTTGAAATTTGTTATATAAAACTAAACCGGGTGGGAGAAAAGAACGTGAAAACAGTCAAAAGGCGCCGGGTGCTTGCGGCAGCTTCAGCTTTTTATATAACCGGAATTCTCTCATACAGCCTTCCGGCTGTCGCGAAGCTTGTCTTGGCGGCGGTTTTGTGCATTCTGCTTTGCGGACTTGCCGTTGCCTTCAGAAAAGAGCGCAGTGAAACGGTAGGAGCCGCATTTTTTGCTGCTCTTGCCGCAGTCCTGGCTCTTTTGCTGTTTTATTTCTTCTTCGATGTTCGTATCGGCAGCTTTAAAAAATACGAGGGCGAGCCGAGGACTGTTGAGTTGCAGGTCAACGAAATCCTTTCCGCAAACGAATTTTCGACTGTGGCATCGGTAGATGTTTTCTCGATAGACAACAATAAGGTTTCGGCAAAAGCGGAGCTGTATCTTGAATATGAATACGATCTTTCTGAAAACGACATTGTCACTCTGACGGCACAGCCCGAGCAGTTTAAGGAATATGAAAACGGCTTTCCGTTAAGGAAATATGAGCTTTCGAAGGGAAGAATATTCCGGCTTGTGTCCTCAAAGAACGACCTGAAAATAAGGAAGCCGGAGAAGCTGACCTTCTTTCAAAGAATTGCCGATATGAGAAGAAATGCCGCATCCGAGCTTTCGGTTCTGCTCGGAAAGGAAAACGGCGGCTTTGCATCCGCAATCCTGTTCGGCGAAAGAAGCAATCTTGAACAGACCCTAAAAAGAGATTTCCGCCGACTCGGGATATCGCATCTGCTTGCAATCAGCGGAATGCATCTTGCGATTCTGACAGGCGGAGTCGACATGCTTTTAAAGGGCTTTCGGATAAGAAAAAGAGTAAGATGCATATTTATTACGGTATTCATTGTCTTTTTTGCGGCGTTCAGTGGATTTACCTCATCTGTTTTAAGGGCATCCGCAATGCTGCTTATGAACTACCTTGCATATTTTCTTACAACAGAGCGTGATAAGCTGACCTCGCTTGCGTCGGCTGCCGCGTTGATCTGCCTTTTTAATCCTCCGGCAGTGCTTGACTGCGGACTTCAGCTTTCGGTTGCGGCGACCCTCGGGCTCATTCTTGCGGACGAGACAAAGAACAGAATGGAGCTTGAAAGAACCGTCGAAGGTGAGGACGGAAGCGTAGCGGTATGCGACGGCAGAAAGGAGCACAGAACCAAGATAAAGAACAAAATCAAGGCAAATGTCGTCGGTGCGTTTGCACCGGTAATGACAAGCCTGCCGCTCATGTGGATCTACTTTGGGGAGATGTCGGTCGTAAGCCCGATTGCAACCGTGATCTTCTCTCTTCCGCTCACGCCGATTCTTTATCTTCTCCCGTTTCTTCTGCTTTTCCCGAATTCCGAGGCGCTTGTGACGGCGCTGACATATCTTATCGACCTTGTCCGAAACGGAGCCGGATATGCAAAGAAGCTTTCGGGAGCTGTCATCTCGCTTCGAAGCGATTTTGCCGTGATTGCAATTATCTGCGCTATTCTTACGGCTGTACTTGTTCTGTTTGTAAAGAAAAAGAGCTTTTCAAAGCTTATTCTTCCGCTGATTGCGTTTTTTATTGTTTTCCTTCCGCCCTATTTTATAAACAGGGCGCTGAATTCCGATAAAACCGATCTTGTATGCACAAACTATTCGAAAAACGACATGCTGGTTCTGTCCTCCTGCGAAAAGCTGCTTATCTGCGATATAAGCGACGGAAGCAATAATGCAGCAAGCCTTGCGGCGAGCTATTCAAAGGAGGAGTTTGAAACCGACGAAATCAATGTCTACATGCTGACCCACTATCACCGCAGGCATCTTTCCTCGGTTTATAAAATTGCATCCGGATATTATCTTGATACACTGCTGCTTCCGGAGCCGCAGACCGAGAAAGAAAAATCAATTTCGGATGCGATTGTTTCGTCGGTTAAGGAGCTCGATGTAAAGACGGTTTTCTATCCTGCAGACAGGGACTGCCGTGTCGCGCTTGCGGATGCGGAGCTTACGGTTGTAAAAAGAGAGTATCTGAAGCGCTCGACCCATCCGCTTGTGGCACTGTCGGTAAAAGCAAACGACAAGGCTGTTTCTTACCTCGGCTCGTCGTTTAACGAAACTGCATTGTCTAAAGATTTCCTTTCTGCAGCCCTTTCGGATTCCGACATGCTGATTTTCGGCGTCCACGGCCCGATAATGAAGAAGGAAATCGATTTTAAGAGCATAAATAAGCCGATGATATTTACCGGGCCTGATAAAAATCTGCCCCAAAGCATCGATTTTAACAGTATAGGCGGCAGTGTGTACCGTGTTGACGGCAAAAACGGAGAATATTGTATAAAAATCCGCTTTAACTGAATTGTTTCTGTCGGTGAATAGTACAAAAGTGCCCGGATTTTATCTATTTGCTTGCAAATACGGGGAAAAGATGCTACAATATCAAGCAATATACATCCTAAAAACCGGAGGGGAGTTTATTTTTCCCCAAAGTTAAAGAGGTAGTAAGAAAGAGAGGGTTACACATGAACACATCAGAAAAAACACTAAAGCTCGCCCAAACCGCGATTCTTGCCGCTCTGCTTATCGTAATGGCATTCACGCCGCTTGGATATTTAAGAGTCGGAGTGCTTGAAATTACCTTCCTTACGATTCCGGTTGTAATCGGCGCAATGATCTGCGGACCTGTTTCGGGAGCAATTCTCGGAGGAGTTTTCGGCGTGACGAGCTTTATACAGTGCTTCGGCATCTCGACGTTCGGAACGACGCTTTGCGGAATCAGTCCGGTATATACCTTTATCGTCTGCGTAATAACAAGAATCCTTACCGGCTGGTTTTCCGGTCTGCTTTTTCAGGCTATTTCAAAAAAGGACAGCAAGAAGATCATTTCCTGCATTGTCACAGCAGGATTTGGCGCAATATGCAACACCGTGCTGTTTGTCGGCTCGCTGATTCTGTTCTTCGGCAGAACCGATTATATTAAGAGCATCGGCGATACCGCGTGGAAGGTAATCGTTGCGATTGTCGGAACAAACGGCCTTATCGAGGCGGCTGTCTGCCTCGTCGTCGGCGCCGCAGTTTCAAAGGCAATTCTCGTGCTGATAAACGACAGAAGAATCCGCAAATAAGCCATTCGGCTATCAGAACAGACAATTCGGATAATAATCAAAAAAGCTCGCCTGTGCAAATCACGCCTAGACGAGCTTTTTTTGATTTGATTTATAATTTTGCAATTTTGCGTCTGCTGCCTTTCGGCGTTTTCTCACTTCTTTTCGACAAGGAAGAAGAACGGAGAGGTCGGGGAATTGATTATCTGAAACTTCGAGCAGCAGATCTGAAACCGGCTGAGCGACGAAAGATATTCGGTGAGCATTTCCCCCTCGAGCGTGCCCTCGGCATGCCCGGGGTAGACCGCGATGAGCAGACCGCCGTCGCGATCGAGCAGCTCGATTGCCGCCTTTACCGCCTCGAGTGTCGACGGACGAAGCGTCGTTACCGACTTGTCCCCACCCGGCAGATATCCGAGGTTGAACATCCCGGCGCAGATCGGACCGGTTACATATTTCTTTACGTTAGCATGCGAATCTAAAATCAGCTCATAGTTTTCGGCACATCCGGATTCTTTAAGAAGCTTTCTTGTGCTTTCAAGCGCCTGCTCCTGAATGTCAAAGGCATAAACCTTTCCGTCAGGGCCTACGGCATCCGAGATCCATTTTGTATCGTGCCCGTTTCCCATTGTAAAATCGACCGCCGTTCCGCCCTTTTTTATGTGCGGCGCAATAAACTGCTTTTCGATTGTTAAAAGATCTATCATGAAAAATCTCCGTTTCGGTTTTTTGAGTCTGCCGATATCGGCAGTTTCGTACCTTCCGGCTTAAAAAGCCGCATGCCCTTTATTTTGTCGGCTTGATGTACGGAAAATAGGTTTTAAAATAGATAAATCCGGAGACAAGGGTGAGTATTGCCGAGATTATTGCAAGAACCAGACCGATAATATATGCATCGGCACCAAAGAAGATCGGTTCGACAAGAGTTGCGATTACGCAGACCATCTGTGAAACGGTTTTGCATTT
Organism: uncultured Eubacteriales bacterium; assembly: GCA_934447715.1. Classification (GTDB taxonomy): domain Bacteria; phylum Bacillota; class Clostridia; order Oscillospirales; family CAG-272; genus HGM12657. Next base: position 84,311 of record CAKSER010000003.1, read on the forward strand.
TCCCCAGATGTTGGCAGGCACAACCACCTTGTCCGAGACAATCATGCGAAGCGAGGTGACTCCGATCTCGCGAAGGAAGATCACAAACAGGCACCAGAACATCACGTTTACATAAACAGTGTTGGCTCTGTATTTTACAAGCAGCGCAAGATACGAGCCGACAATAAGCAGCTTGTCTGCGACCGGATCGAGGAACTTTCCGAAATCGGTTATGAGATTTCTCTTTCTGGCTATTTTCCCGTCAAGCATATCGGTAATCGATGTAAGCGAAAATAAAACGACAGCAATTATTCTGCATACCGTATCGTTCATTCCCTCAAATGCGATAAAGAACATGCAGATCGGAACAAGGGCGACCCTTAAAAGCGTCAGTCGGTTAGGAAGATTAAGCTTCATAATTTCTTATTCCTCCGAGTTTACCGCTTTTCCGTAAAGGTCGTAGTCGATTGCGTCGGTAATTTCGACGTCAACAAACTGTCCCTCCGAAAGCTTTTGGTCCGATGAGAAGAACACTCTTCCGTCAACATCCGGAGCATCCGCCTCGGATCTGCCGTACCAGGTTTCGGCCGCTGTGTCGTAGCCCTCGCAAAGAACCTTGACGGTTCTGCCGATCTTTTTGCGGTTTAAGCGGTTGTGAATCTCGAGCTGCAATTGCATAAGTTCGTCATAGCGATCCTGCTTTACCTGCTCGTCGATCTGGTTGTCAAAATCAAACGCCGGAGTACCTTCCTCCCTTGAATAGGTAAACGCGCCGAAGCGGTCAAATTCGGTGTCGCGTACAAACTCGCAAAGCTCGTTGAAGTCCTCCTCGGTCTCGCCCGGGAAGCCGACAATCGCGGTGGTGCGGATGACAATGTCCGGTATCTCGCGTCTGAATTTGCCTATAACATCTCTTATAAGCGCGCTGTTGCCGTGGCGGTTCATTGCGGCAAGCACTCTGTCGCTGATGTGCTGAACCGGCAGATCGAGATATTTGAGCACTCTCGGGTTGTTTTTCACCTCGTCGATAAGCTCGTCGGTGATCTTGTCGGGATAGCAGTACATTATGCGTATCCAGGGAATCGAGGTCGCGTCGCACACCCTTCTTATAAGCTCGGCAAGGCTGTATTTGCCGTAAAGATCGATTCCGTAGCGGCTTGTATCCTGCGCGATGAGGACAAGCTCTTTAACGCCGATTTTTTCAAGCTGCTTTGCTTCCTTTACGATATCCTCCATCGGTCTTGAGCGGAACGAGCCGCGGATCAGCGGAATTGCGCAGTAGGTGCAGCGGTTGTCGCAGCCCTCGGCGACCTTGAGATATGCAAAGTATTCCGGGGTTGTAACGACCCGGTCTCCGCCGAGAGTAAGAGTCTCGTTCGGCTCGACAGAGATGAATTTCTTTCCGTCAAGCACCGTCTTTACCGCCTCGACAATGTGATGCAGGCTTCCGGTTCCGACAATTGCGTCCACCTCGGGAAGCTCCTTTTGAATTTCGTCGCTGTATCTCTGCGCCATGCATCCGCAGCAGATAATGGCTTTCAGCGAGCGGTTTTCCTTTAGCCATGCAACGTCGAGAATGTTGTCGATCGATTCCTTTTTTGCGCTTTCGATGAATGCGCAGGTGTTGACGATGATGACATCCGCCTCATAGTCGACCGGAGTGATTTCATAGCCTGCCTCCATCAGCTCGTGGAGCATGACCTCTGTATCTATCTGATTTTTCGGGCATCCGAGAGAGACGAACCCGATTTTTGCCTTTTTCAACTTACATCCGAACCTTTCAAATGAAAATAATATACTTCTATTATAAATAAAAATTATTGCCGTGTCAACATCTGCGCAGCAAAGCAGCAAGCTTTTCGTCGGCGTCGACATAGGCTGAATAGTTTGTCTGATAGGTGACAAAGCCGGGCTTGGAGGCAGGGGGCTTTTTGATATTTTTTATCCTCGTATAGTCCACCTCGACCTTTTGACCCCTTTTTGCCTTTGAATATACGGCAGCGACAGTTGCCGCCTCGGTAAAGTCCTTTGCATCCGGCTCCTCTCCGTTGCAGAACAGTACAACATGTGAGCCGGGAATGCCCTTTACATGGAACCACAGATCGCCCTTTGAGGCGAGCTTGAAGGTCAGCTCATCGTTTTGGCTGTTGTTCTTTCCGCAAAGGAGACGGTATCCTCCGGAGGTGACGAATTCCATCGGCTTGGATTTCGGCATTTTTTTCTGCTCGGAATATGACTTCATTTTCGATGCATATCCGGAGGTGTAAAGCTCTTTTCTTATCTCCGCAAGGTCCGCCTCGGTTTCCGCCTTTGAAAGCGAATCGAAAACCGTGTCGATATAGTTAAGCTCTGCTTTTGCAAGCTCCAGCTGGCAGGAAAGCGCCGCCTCCGCCGATTTGCTCTTGTTGTATTTTTTAAAATACTGCTGTGCATTCTGCGCCGGGGTCAGCCTTGCGTCAAGCTCGATTTTTACCGTCTCCATGTCCTCGGAATAGTAATTTACAAGCTCTGCTGTCCTGTCGCCCTGCTTCAGGCGATAGAGATTTGCGGTGATAAGCTCGCCGATCTGCTTGAAGCGATCCTTTTTTTTGCAGCTTTCAAGATCCGCCGTCTGAATGGCGATCTTCTTTTTGATTCTCGTTTCGGCATTTGTAAGCAGCTTAAGAATATCGGAAGAACGCTGATGAATCCGCTCTGCGGCACTCTTTTTTGAAAAATAGCTGTCGATAAGCTCGGAAAAGCTCGAGAGGACAGAAGTGTCCGCTTCGTTTTCGTACTGACCGATCGGAATAAAGCTGTATTCGATCGGTTTTCCGCTTTTGTCGGTTACAAGAACCGGGGTAAAGCGCTTTTCCTTTATAACCGCGCAAAGCTTAGAAAATTCTCCCCAAAGATCCGAGTCTCCCGACCTCTCCGATCTTTCCGATCTGTAGGCAAGCTCCCTTGCAACAAGAGGAGAGATTCCGCAGTAGTTTGACATAATGAATCTATCGTCCGGAAGCTCGGATGCGGCTCTTTTGCTTTTAAAGCCCTGTTCGTTTTCTTCAAACGGAGAAATTTTCCCCTCCTGCACAGGGGGGAGCTCGTATTTCATGCCGGGAAGCAGCTGCCTTTTCTGGCTCAACGAAAAATCGACAGGCTTAAGCACAGCCGTGATCCTGTGATCCGCGTCGCAGAATATCAGGTTGCTGCATTTTGCCATTATTTCGATAATGATATATTTTTTTGTCTCAAAGCCCATCTCGTCGTGGGTGTCAAATTCGAATTCCGCGGCTCTTTCAAAGCCGAGCTGCCTTACGCCCGAAAGCCTTGCCGATCCGAGATGCTTCCTTAAAAGCATGCAGAACATCGGGGCAGTCACCGGATTTTCCGGATTTGCCGATGTAAGACATATTCTCGGATTCGACGCGCCGGCATCAAGCAGAAGCCGAACGCTTTCCCTTTGCCCACCGTCATTTTGCCGGCACTTCAGGGTAAATATTATCATATCTCTTGACGGCTGATATATCTTCTCGATTCTTGCTCCCGCAAGTCTGCTTTCAAGCTCGTTTGTGACCGCCGCCATAAGACCAGCATCAAATGCCATTTTCTTTCCTCATAAATTAAGATAAATTAAGTTAAACTGTGTCAAAAATATGTAAAGGTATCAAAAGGATATCAAAAACCCTTTTGGTATCCGCTTTTTTATCCTTGCCGGGCTTTATTATAAAGTGTCCGGCTGCTGTTTGTACATTGCAAGCTGAAATTCATAACCGTATCTTGAAAATCCGACCGCCTCCGCGATTTTTAAAGACGGAATGTTTGATGACTGTGCAATATAAATAACGCTCTTTTTTAAGCCGAGCAGGGCTTTGCAAAGAGCTGCGGTATTCGATTTTCCGTATCCTTTTCCAGTAAAGCTATCGGCGGTTTCAACCCCGACGTCGGCTGTGCCGCCGTCGTCCTCTCCGAAGCGCGGATTTTCAAATGCGACCGAAACGATCCTTCCGTTTTCGACCGTGCCGAAGATCAAAGCCCCGTCGTCGAGCATGTCCGGCTCGGTGTCGGTTAGGTTTTCATAGACGCTTTCCTTGGTTATCTGCACTGTCTGATCTGTAATCAGACCTTCGCAAAGGTCATTTGCGCTGTCAAGACGGTAGATGTATGAAAAGTCGCAGAAATGCTCGCTGTCCGGAAGATATCCATTAAGGGTAGGGCATTCTGACGCTCTTTTTGTTATAAGCGAAAGGGTTTCCCTTTCGAAAAGCCGGTCATGCGGCAGCCTGTCGAGCATGAGAGCAAGATCCTTTAATTCCGGATAACAGGTGATTTCCGGCTCCCTGCCCGAAAGCCTTGTTATACCGATCGGAATGATCAGGTCAAGCCGGTTTAAAAGAGGGAAATTGTCGTCGATTGTTATCATATGCATCACCAAATAAGAAAGTAACAAATAAAAAAAGAAGATTAAAGGGGATGCGCAAGAAACGACATCCCCTTGTAGCCATTATTAAGGTCTTTGCGATTATTTCTCGCCGAGTTCATTCACGCTCGGCTCACTCACGCTCGGTTCGTTCGCGCCGGGTTATTCCTCGTCGGGATCCTCGGTTTCGTCGCACTCGCAAAGAGGGCATTCATCGCAGCTGTCCTCGTCGCAGTAGTCGCAGGCGTCGAAATCATCGTCGTCCTCGCACTCGTCATATCCGAAAACCTCGTCCTCAAGCTCCTGAAGGCTTTCGTCGATTTCATAGAGGCAGTCGTCAACATAAGCGGATTCCTCGTGGAGATCCTCAACATCCGAGGCGAGATCCGAAAGCAGATCGGCCATAGCCTTAAGTATCTTTGTTTCCGGCTTGTTTTCGTCAAGGCTGAGACCTTCCATCAGACCGAGAAGATAAGAAGCTTTTTCGTTGATAGTCATAATAAGACCCTACCTTTCTTTTGTTTGTATGAATTCCTTTGGCTTTACTTTCTGACTTATGCTCTTTCGAGGTACTCTCCGGTGCGTGTGTCGATGCGGATTACGGTACCGATATCGATAAACAGCGGAACCTTGATTACAGCGCCTGTCTCGAGAGTTGCGGGCTTTGTAGCGCCTGTTGCGGTATCACCCTTGAATCCCGGCTCTGTATCTGTAACCTCGAGCTCGACGAACATCGGCGGCTCAACTGCAAATACCTTTCCCTTGTAGGAGTTGATCTTGCAGGTCATGTTTTCCTTTACAAACTGGAAGTTGTCTCCGACAAGATTCTTGTTGAGGGGCATCTGCTCATAGGTCTCTGTGTCCATGAAGTAGAGAAGATCTCCGTCATCATAAAGATATTCCATCTCCTTGCGCTCGATCTGAGCATCCTCGAACTTGTCTGTCGGGCTGAAGGTTTTCTCTATAACTGCTCCGGTAATGACGTTCTTGAGCTTTGTACGAACAAATGCAGCGCCTTTTCCGGGTTTAACATGCTGGAATTCGATAATCTGCATTACGTCTCCGTCCATGTCAAAGGTTTTGCCGTTTTTAAAATCACCGGCTGTAATCATCTTTGTGTTCCTCCGAATTTATGTTGAATAGTTTTTTGAAATCATCCTATGTACAGCTATAACTGTTCTGTACACATTACCTATAGCAGTATATCATGCAAAGAGGTGTCTTGTCAACAAGTGTTTGCAAAAAATGCCCGAAAAAAGTGTCGGAACCGACCTGTTTGCACGGTATGCCGGAAAAATAGCGGAAAAACGGACCGGAAGCTGCTTTGAAATGCTTTGAAAGATAAGGGAATTCTCAGCCTGCCGATACAGGAAGCGCAGCAGCAAGATAATCACATACAATACGCGCGATCCTTTCGGACGTTCTGCCGTCTTTTAATGTTCCGCTGTCATTTTCTTCGAAAACAGCAGACCCTCCGTTTAAAAGAAGCGGAAGAACGGCTTCCTTTATCTTCCCCTTTTCAAGTCCGGAAAGAACGGCAAAAAGGAGCGGACGCTCGGTTCTCTTACGGAGGATGACTGCCGGAACCTTCAGCAGTGCCGCCTCCTCCTGAACGCCTCCGGAGTCGGTAAGAACCAGCTTTGATGAGCAAAGGAGGCTGTGAAAGCTGTCAACCGAGAGAGGAGGGATCAGCCTGACCTGATTACAGCCGTCAAAAACCGATTCTGCCGCCTGCTTAAGTAACGGATTCGGGTGAACCGGAAAGACGGCAAAGCAGCCCTTGACCGATTCGACAGTTTCTCTTATTTCATAAAGAATGTCGTAAAGCCGACCGGAATTAATCGTTTCTCTGCGGTGCAGGGTCAGCGTGACAGGAATTTCGGTTCCGTCAGGGAAAAATCCTTCGCTTTTTCCTCCCGGGAAGCGCAGAAGCGCATCCGCTACCGTGTTTCCGACAACAAAGATCTTGTTTTTGTCTGTTCCCTCGAATATCAGATTGCTTTTTTCCTTTTCGGACGGAGCAAAGCAGAGAGAGGAGATCATGTCGATTCCGCATCTGAAAAATTCCTCCGGAAACGGGTAAAGAGGGTCGCCGGTGCGCAGCCCCGCCTCGACATGCCCTATCGGAATGCCGTGAAAAAAGCAGGTGTGCGCTGCGGCAAATGCCGATGCGGTGTCCCCGTGAACTAAGACAAGCTCCGGCTTTTCAGCCGTTAAAACTGGCAGGAGCCTTTCGGATATCCTGCAAAGAAGCTCCGGAAGGGTCTGCCCCTTTTCCATTACGTCAAGGTCGAAGTTATAGTCTGTTTCAAAGCTGTCGAGCACCCTTGGGCAAAGATCCTTATGCTGCCCCGTAAGACAGATTTTCAGGTCGATTTCCTTATATTTCTTAAGGGCAAGAGCAAGAGGGCACATTTTAATCGCCTCCGGTCTTGTCCCAAAGACAAGCATGACCTTTTTCACGTTAATCTCCTTTTTTGTGCTGCTTATCAATCTTACATTATTATCTTACATTATTAAATATAAGAAAGCTTGATTTTCTTTTCGAAATCCGATATACTTTATAGGGTATATTATAAGATACAAATTATATCCTTTATTATCGTACAATAAATCCGGAGATTTGTAAAGAAAAAACTGCCGCTTTTTGCGGTCGGAGCATAAATATAATGGTTGATGAAAGAAAAGAAGAAAAAAACGGCAGGGTGTATGACGCCGATAGGGTAAAGCATGTGTTGCTGAAAAAATATTGGGGTCACGACAGCTTTCGGGAGGGGCAGAAGGAGGTCATCGACGCAATTCTTGAGGGGAGAGATGTCCTTTGCATCATGCCGACAGGCGGAGGGAAATCCGTCTGCTACCAAATCCCGGCGATGATGGAAAAAGGGGTCACGCTGGTGGTTTCTCCGCTCATCTCGCTCATGAAGGACCAGGTCGGGGCGCTTGTCAGGATGGGTGTGCCGGCGGCGTTTTTAAACAGCTCGCTTACTCAAAAGCAGTATTATACCGCGCTCGAGCGTGCGGCGCTCGGGTGGTACAAGATTATCTATGTCGCCCCCGAAAGGCTTGCGACAGAGGAATTTGCCGCGGTTTGCTCATCTCTTCGGATATCTCTTATCGCGGTTGACGAGGCACACTGCGTCTCACAGTGGGGACAGGATTTTCGGCCGGGGTATCTTAAAATTGCGGATTTTGTCGATTCGCTTTCGACACGTCCGATAGTTGCCGCCTTTACCGCAACCGCAACAGAGGAGGTAAAGGAGGATATTTCCGAGCTTCTGCGCCTTGAAAGTCCGCACTGCATTACAACCGGCTTTGACCGGGAAAATCTCTTCTTCTCGGTTCTTCGGACAAAGAATAAGTTTGACGAGCTGCTTTCCTTTATTCTTCAAAGAAAGGACAAAAGCGGAATTGTGTACTGCGCCACAAGAAAGAACGTGGAGGAGGTATGCATCAAGCTGAACAACTGCAAAATAAACGCAATAAAATATCACGCTGGGCTTTCCGACGAGGAAAGAAGAAAAAATCAGGACGATTTTCTATATGACAGAAAGACCGTCATGGTTGCGACAAACGCATTCGGAATGGGAATAGACAAATCGAACGTGTCGTATGTTGTTCACTATAACATGCCGAAAAGCATGGAGGCGTACTATCAGGAAGCAGGAAGAGCCGGGAGAGACGGCAACACGGCGGAGTGTCTTTTGCTCTTTTCGGCGCAGGATGTGATAATCAACAGGTTTTTAATAGAGCATTCCGATCCGAATCCGCTGCTTGAGCCGGAAATGCAGGAGAGCCTGCGCGAAAAGGATTTCGAGCGGCTGAACCGGATGGAGGCATACTGCTTTACCGACGGCTGCTTAAGGGCCAATCTTCTTTCCTACTTCGGGGAGAGCGCAAAGGAGCACTGCGGCTTCTGCTCAAATTGCAGAGCGGAAAACGAGCTTGCCGATGTTACCGCTCTTTCAAGACATGTCCTTTCCTGTATTGCCGAGACCGGCGAGACCTTCGGGAAAAGGCAGATTGCTTCGATACTCTACGGCAGCCGCGACGAAAGGTCAAAAAGATATGAGGACTGTCAGTCTTACGGCTCGATGAGCAGCCTGAGCCAGAAAAGAATTCTTGAGCTTATCGACAGGCTTATAGGCGGCGGATATATTTCGGTCTCAAGCGGAGAATATCCGATTCTGACGCTTTCCGCAGCCTCCGGCGACATTCTTTTTGACGGTAAAAGGGTGCTTATGCGCTTTTCGGCATCCGAAAAAGCACAGTCAAAGGAAAAAAAGGAAAAAGGAAGGCAGGAAGCCGACATTCAGGAAAATCCCGAGCTGTTTGCCGCTCTTAAGGAGCTGCGCCGCAGGCTCGGCGATGTCGAGGGAGTTCCTGCATACATAATCTTTACCGATGCGACATTAAAGGATATGGTAAAAAAGCAGCCGGAAAATGAAAAGGAGCTGCTCTCTGTTGTCGGCGTCGGGGAGGTCAAGCTTAAAAAGTACGGAAAGGCTTTTCTTTCGGAAATCAAGAAATTCCTGGATAGGGAAATGCCGGAATAGTCAAAAAAATATAAAAAAATCGACATGTCGGGTTTTGCCGGCGCAAGGGAATTTTTATACTCCCCTGCGTCGGTTTTTCTTTTTTGAAAAAGCCCCGGCTCAGTCCGTGACGGGGTTTTTGCTTTTTGCATATACTGTACAAACCGCAGATTTATCGGGAAAGAGCAAGCCGGATAAAAGAAGCCGGAAAAAAGCATCGGCAAATGTGCCGAACGATAAACCCGAAAAGCAGCAAAACAGCAAACCGACAAATCAATATGAAAGGAATGAAGCAGAATTGGCAAACGACGATTTCGGATATTTGAGGATAAACGTCACAACTGCCGGAGGAGCGCTTCCGGTAGCGGGGGCGATGATTACGGTTAAAAGCACAGATGAAGGAGGCGGCGGAGTGATTGCCGTGATGTATACCGACAGGGCGGGCGTAAGCGAAAGAATCAGGCTTCCTGCTCCGAAAAAGAGCAACGCCTTCGAGCCCGGAGGTGAGGCGCCCTACACATTTTATAATATCGATACCGACAAGGAGGGCTACTACAGTACCTATAATATTTTTGTGCCGATCTATGCCGAGGTCACGGCGATCCAGCCGATCAATCTTATTCCTCTTGCAAGAGGTGTTGAATATGAGGGCAATGCAGAAGGGGGCGCAACAGAGCAAAATTCCGTGCCGAACCTTTAAGCTATATACAGCCGGCAGGAGTATTGCAATTAACCGATAATTTAAAATAAAAGCAGGAAGGGAGCAGAAATATATGGACGGACAGCAGGCGGTCTATTTGCCTGTAATTCCGGAAACGGTGACCGTTCACCTGGGCGCACCGGACGCACAAGCGGAGAATGTCACGGTGAGCTTTCCGGATTACATAAAAAACGTCGCATCAAGCGAGATATATCCGACCTGGCCGGAGGCGGCGCTTGTTGCGAATATCTATGCGCAGATATCATTTGCGCTCAACCGGATATATACCGAATATTACAGATCAAGAGGCTATGATTTCGACATTACAAACTCAACTGCATACGACCAGGCATTTGTAAACGGAAGAAACTTTTTCGATACGATCATATCGATCGTCGACAATATTTTCAACAGCTATATAAGAAGACGCGGCTACGTCGAGCCGCTTTTTGCACAGTACTGCAACGGAACGACGGTCACCTGCGACGGCCTTTCGCAGTGGGGAAGCGTCGACCTTGCAGAGCAGAATTATTTTGCATATGAAATTCTCACAAACTATTACGGAAACGATATCGAAATTGTCCGCAACGTTCCGATAGAGGGCGTTGCGCCGAGCTATCCGCAAAGGAGCCTTCAGTTCGGCTCGGGCGGAAACGCGGTTGCTATTGTCCAGACAAGGCTGAACCGGATATCGACAAACTATCCGTCAATACCGAAAATTCCGACAGTTGATGGATATTTCGGGATCGAAACAAGAGACGCGGTGCTCGAATTCCAGAGAATATTCAATCTCGATGCCGACGGGGTTGTCGGAAGGGCGACCTGGTACAGGATAATCTTTATTTATAACGCTGTAAAACGGCTTAACGATCTTTCCTCCGAAGGACTTCGTATCGAGGAGATCACGGGTCAGTTCCCCGAGGTACTTGAGGAGGGTCAGAGAGGACCTTATATTTCACTTTTGCAGTATCAGCTTAACTATATTGCAGAATACGAAAACCTGATCGAGCCTATCGCAGTCGACGGAATCTTCGGGCCGAAAACGGCGGCTGCGGTCGAGGCGTTTCAGAGAGCATACGGCATCGAGCCTACCGGAGTGGTCGACGAGGCAACCTATGTCCGGCTTTTCGACGTGTATTATTCGATCATCAATTCGATTCCGGACACTCTGTTTGAAAACACGGCAAGGCCGTATCCCGGATTTATACTCAGCCTCGGAATATCAAACGAATATGTCGGCTATCTTCAGGAGTATCTTGACACGATATCGAACTCCTTTACGGATGTGCCGAGGGTCGAGATAAACGGTGTGTTCGGGGTCGAAACAAGAGAGGCGGTGCTGGCGTTCCAGGAAATCTTCGGAATTACTCCGACCGGAACTGTTTCGCTCGGCACATGGACTGTGATTGCAAGTGTATATGACGACATCCGCTCGGGGGAATATACAGGCACGAATCAGTCCTCGGGAACAGAGCTTTATGAGGAAGGAGAAACGGCAAATGGATAAAACGAGCGAAGCGAATAAGACGAACAAAGCGGACAGAACGGATAAGACGAACCGGCTTGAGGGCGATAAGACCGGCAGTACAGGCAATGCTTCCGACCGCAGCACCGACCGCCGTAATGAAAGGAGCGGATATTTTAAAGCGGTGACCGATGTGCAGAGGATGCTTTATACCGTGTCGCAGGTAAAGGACAGTATCCCGAAGGTTTTGCCGGACGGAATATACGGACCGGAAACGGCAGAGGCGGTGTCGGCGTTTCAGCACCTACGCGGTCTTCCGGAAACAAAAAGGGTAGACAACGAAACCTACAGGGCGCTGTATGACGAATTTGTTCTTGCCGAAGAAAGGTTAAGCGAACCGAAGCGGATTGCTCCGTTTTCCTTGCGCCTATGCGGCGGAATGCTGTGTGCGGGAGATAATTGCGACACGGTTCTTATTCTTCAGGTGATGCTTAATACCATCCGGATTGAATACGACTGTATTCCGGAGCAGAGAACCGACGGGGTTTTTGACACCGACACCGAGGAGGCAATAAGAAGCTTTCAGAGGATTAATTTCCTTGAGCCGACCGGAAGGGTGGACAAAAAAACCTGGGACAGACTGGCGGATTCCTATAATAAATACGTTAAATATGAAATGTGACGGCGATAATATCGGATAAGAGCAAAACCCGATAATCAGGTAAAAAATAAAGAAGTAAAAAAGGAGCTGTCATGACAAGCAGATTTACATCATCGGCGCAGAACGCACTTAACAAGTCGCTTTATATTGCAAGAGAGCTCGGTCATACCTATGTCGGCACCGAGCATCTTTTGCTCGGTCTGATCTATGAAAGGGATTCGGTTGCGGCGACCGTTCTCGAAGGGCAGGGGATGACAGTATTTTCTCTACGGGAGGCGCTTGAGATAACCTCCGGCACCGGCTCAAAATCCTCTGTTTCCTCGCTCGATATGACCCCTAGGCTGAAAAGGGTAATCGAGCAGTCAGCCTCTGCCTCCGAAAAATACGGGCAGCAGTATATCGGAACCGAGCATCTGCTGCTTTCGCTCATGGAGGAAAAGGACAGCTCGGCTGTAAGGCTTGTAAGACTGCAGGGGGCGTTTCCGTCGTCGGTGTGCGCCGAAATTGTCTCGGTTTTAAGCGAAGGCTCTTCGCTTCTTTCTGCTCTTGAGGATAATTCGGGCGCCTTTGAGGGGAAAAGAAGCTACCTTTCGCCGATTGCATCCTTTCCTAATCTTTCAAGGTTCGGAAAGGATATCACTCTGTCCGCGTCAAAGGGAAAGCTCGACCCGATTGTGGGAAGAAAAAAGGAGATCGACAGGACAATCGGAATCCTCTGCAGAAGGACAAAGAACAATCCCTGCCTTATAGGCGAGCCGGGCGTCGGAAAAACCGCAATCGTCGAGGGACTTTCTCTTCTCATTGCAAACGGAGAGGTTCCTTCCTGTCTTCAAAAAAAGAGCATCGTCAGCCTTGACATGGCGGCGATGATTGCCGGGGCAAAGTACCGCGGCGAGTTTGAGGAAAGGATGAAGGGAATTATAAACGAGCTTTCAAGGCTGCCGGATGTGATCCTTTTTATTGACGAAATGCACACCCTGATCGGTGCAGGCTCGGCAGAGGGCGCGCTTGATGCGGCAAATATAATCAAGCCGGCGCTTGCAAGGGGAGAAATTCAGGTGATCGGCGCAACGACCGTCTCGGAATACAGAAAAAGGATAGAAAAGGATCCTGCGCTCGAAAGAAGATTCCAGCCGGTAAATGTCGAGGAGCCGACCCCTGAGGAGACGGCGGAAATTTTAAAGGGAATACGGGACAGATATGAGGCATTTCACCGAGTAAGGATAACCGACGGTGCAATACGTGCTGCAGTCGACCTTTCGGTAAGATATCTTTGCGACAGATTTCTTCCGGACAAGGCGATCGATCTTATCGACGAGGCGGCGTCGAAAGCAAAGATTAAAAAAACCGGAATGTCAAAGGAGCTTTCAAGGCTGAAGGACAGCTACTATCTGGCTCTTAGCGAAAAGGAGGAGGCGATTATAAGGCAGGATTTTGAAAAAGCCGCCGAGATGAAGGAAAAGGAGGAAAGAGCAAAAAGCCTTTACGAATCCGAAAAGCAGAGCAGTAAAGAGAAAAACGCCATTCTTTCTGTCAAAGAGGAGGATATTGCGGATGTCGTGACGGCAATGACCGGAATCGAGGCAAATGTTATAACAAAGAGCGAGGCGGACAGGCTTTTTAACCTTTCGGATGAGCTGAAAAAGAGAGTTATAGGCCAAAATGAGGCGGCAGAGCTTGTTGCAAGGGCGATAAGGAGGGGGAGAACCGGGATCGGGGACAGGAATCGCCCGATCGGAAGCTTTGTTTTTTCGGGATCGACCGGAGTCGGGAAAACCGAGCTCTGCCTTTCTCTTGCAGAGGTGCTTTTCGGCGACAGGAGAGCGGTAATAAAGCTTGATATGTCGGAATATTCAGAAAAGAACAGCGTTTCGAAGCTGATAGGCTCCCCTCCCGGATATGTAGGCTATGAGGACGGAGGTGGGCTTGTGACGCTGATACGCCGCAGACCGTATTCGGTTGTGGTTTTTGATGAGATCGAAAAGGCGCATCCGGATGTGTGGAATCTGCTTTTACAGGTGCTCGAGGACGGAAGGCTTACCGATTCTCAGGGCAGAAGAGCGGATTTTCGGAATGCGGTTATAATAATGACGACAAACGCAGGCTCAAGGGCGCTCCTTTCAAAGGCAGGACAGCTCGGCTTTTCCGGGTCTTTGCCGGATTCCGACTCTGACGAAAGGAAAAAAAGGGTCCTTTTTGAGCTGAAAGACATCTTTCCTCCGGAATTTCTCGGCAGAATCGATGAAATCGTGGTTTTTCGCACTCTCGGAGAAGAAGAGGCAAAAAAAATAACCTGCCTTCTTCTCGACAAAACCAAAAAAAGAGTAAAGGAGGCAGGATATGATATTGAATTTTCGGATGAGGCAATAAGCTATATTGCAAAGGCTGCAAGCGATCCGTCAAGCGGAGCAAGACCGATACGAAGGAAAATCCAAAATGAGATTGAGGACAGAATATCCGACAGGATTATCGACCGAAGCCTTCGCAAGGGGGATAAAATAGCAGTAGGCTGTGAAAACGGCGAAATAGTGCTTAGATAAGCCCACCGAAAACATCGAGAAACAGCATCAGCGCAAGAGACAGCTCTGCGTCGCAGCTTCTGAATATTCCGGGACGTCCGATACCGGCACCGATCCGATCCCTTTCGGATACCGGAACCGTTTTGCAGGGGACATAGAAGATAAACGAGCCGTTGTCCTCCTGATATTTGTTCTGCATTTTGAGCAGCTCGATAAGATTTCTCTGCTCCGGGGTCTGCTCGGTCTCGGTTCTTTTGATCGAAAGAGCAAGGACGACAACACTGCCGTATATCCTGAGCGTAAGAATACCGGGCTGCCCCTCGGTCAGCTTCGATGTGAGAAGAATCAGCGAACAACAGGAGGAAATGAATTTTTCAAATCCGTCAAAGCGGCCGAGCATGTTGAGATCGGCATTCGATATCCTGTCGACTACCGAGATAAGGCGTATATCCGCTCTCATATATGCGTCAATAACACTGCGCAGAACCGCGATTCCGTCAAAGCAGTCAAAATAGTCAAAGTCCGGCGATGAAAGCCGCCTTTGCTCGATCGTAAAGCGCACGAGCCGGTCGAGCCTGTCCGGAACCGAAAGGAGAAAGCTGTTGCTTTCCGGCAGATTCCTTCCGCTTTCGGCATATTCAAAAAGGGTTTTTGCAACATAGTCAAAGCAGTTTGTAATACTGAACGACATTCCGCACCGAAACGAGTCCTCGAAGATGAACTGCAGAAGGCGGAAGAAGAAAACATAAACGCCCTCCGGCCTTTTGTGAATGAATGCGGAGTGGCAGAGCTCTCTTTTTCTTACCCTTGCCTGAATAATTCTTTCGGATATGACGCAGGGGCGCACCTCGCCGTCAAGAAGCTGAATCTTGCTCGCGTCCGAGTCTGAAATCCGCTCCTTTATATTCCTGCATCTTCGAAAGTCGTCAACCGACCGCAGCGCCTTGTTTTTAAAGAGTATCTGTCCGTCGTTTTCGCACAGCAGTATCGGAAAATCGCAGAGATCAAGCCCGGTTTTTAAAACAGTTTCATCCTTCATTTCTATACACCGCCTATACTCTTATATTTTTTCATATACCGATATAATAAAATCGAGATTTGTATCGACAAAGTCGAGCGAGAGGTATTTTTCTGCGTCCGCCTTCGATGTTTTCCAGTAGTACGGGGTCATTGCAAGCAGATTTGAAAGATCCTCTTTTTCTATGTGGGAGGAATACCTGCACCGGGTGTCTGAAATATGCTTAAATAAGGAAAGCTCCTTTGCCGTTTCGTCGTTTTTGTAGGTGCTTTCGTATATTGCGCTCTTCATGCCGTCAAGATGATCGGCTCCGGGATGGCAGACAATCAGCTTTCCTTTTTCTTTAAGAACCCTTGCCGCCTCCTTTTCGGGGATAGGCGCAAATACCGACAGGACGCAGTCAAACGAGCAGTCGAAAACCGGCATGTCGAATATTCCGCATACGGCATAAAAAATGTCGTGCGTTTCTGTTTTCAGCAGCTTTGAGGCAAATCTTACCGAATCCTTTGCAAGGTCGATCCCAAGACCTGAGAATTTGTCGCCGCCGTACATGCCTGCCGCCGCACGAAGATAATATCCCTCGCCGCACCCGGCATCAAGAACGGATACTTTATCCGGAAACAGGGAGCGGACGGTCCTTGCAAGCTCTGATGCAAACGGGCGGTAGTAGTCCTTTCGAAGAAAGTCCCTTCTTGCCCGGCACATCATCCTGTCGTCTCCGCTTCCTCCCTTATTGCAGCCGAGATTTACATATCCGTCGGAGGAAATATCAAACGAGTGCAGGTTTTTGCATCGGAGGCTTTTATCTGCTTTTTCAAGTCTTTCCCTGCATATCGGGCATCGAAGTTCTACCATTTTATTCTTTCCGTTTCGCACAACTGTTTTCCATATTTTGTAATATTATACCATTATTTGTGTTTTCTGTCAAGAACATGTCGAAAAATGAATGCTTTAGTCCTCCCAAAATATCGACAAAAAACGGCATAAAACGTGCTCAAAAAATTCTTATTTTGATATAATTAGACAAAATATACAAACAAAGAACAAAAAGGAACTAATTTGAAGAAACAAAACTGAAATAAATTGTATAAACCTCCGATTTTGCCCCTTTTCGGTTGACAAAATCACATGGCAGTGATAGAATACGCTCACGCTTAAATCCAAGGAAAGAAAAATTTAGTATAAAAAAGAGGTAATTAAAAATGAAAACAATCGTTTCAAGAATTCTTGTTGTTCTTATGATCGCAGCAGTTGCAATCTTCACAGTTTCCTGCAAGACAGATAAAAAGGATCCCGAGACATCGGCAGAGGTAACTACAGACAAGGTTACAACAGATGATACCACTACAGCAGATGTAACAGACGGTGTTACAGATGAGGCTTCCGATGAAGTATCCGATGAGGCTACAGAGGAAGTTACAGACGAAGCAACAGACGGCGCTTCTGAGGAAGCAACAGACGCTGAATAAGTCTTTTACTTAAATAAGTAAACCTGAAAAACAAAACAAAGAAAGCAGCCGCCGATTTTATTTCGGCGGCTGCTTTTCTCTTTGTGATTTTTTTCTTTACGGAAAATAAAAGCGTTGCAAAATAACATGTGACGTGCTACAATGGTGCAGGGAAAACCGCAACATGCAAAACACAACACGAAAACAAAAAGGAGAGGATCATATGATCTACCGTTTAATCTACACAGGACAGCTAAAGGAGGGCGTTACAAAGGAGAGCTTCAAGGAGGCTCTTAACTGCTGTAAGCGCCCGGAATGCATAGTTACGCTCAGCGTCATTCTCTGGAAGGAAAGATTCTTCCTCTACTACGAATCAAAGGACGACGAGAGCATAACGCCGGAGTACCTTTTCGAGGGAATCGAAAAGTATCTTGAGGCGTGGCCGGGAGAACCGGAGAAGAGATACTTTATCAGAATGTATGATATATTCCATTACAACAGACCGGTAGTGGACGAGGAATGGATGAGGCACCAGCCGTCATTCCCGTATGCATGGCTCATGAAGATCAAGCCGGACATGCTCGGCTCGTATATCTTCTATCATCAGCAGATGCAGGAGGAGACTCCGGGCTGCGGTAACAAGTACGGAATTATCTGCGTGCACGAGAATCTGCTTCTGTTCTATATCGAGAACCCGGATTATCCGAACAGCCTTTGCTTCAAGGGAAAGCTGAACACGCACAATTCCCCGAAGAACTGGCCGGAGCTCATGAACGAGCATTTCGCGCCCTGGCCGGACACCGATCCGCCTATCCAGTGGAGAAAGGACACCGAGCTTATCTTCCACTTTGAAAAGATAGTTCCGATGCCGAAGCTGGACAATCTTGGCTGATGCCTGAATGCCCGAAAAAGCAAAAACAAAAAAAGAAAAACGAAAACCGGAGAGCCGTCCTTTCGGATGGCACTCCGGTGATTTTTCTTTTTCAGGCTGACCGCTGCCGGACCTTTGCCCGGTCTATGCCGACCGCTGTCAGGCTGCTGCTAAACCTCTGCCCGGCTGCTGCCCGGCATTTGCCCACTGCTGCCCGGACGATATCAGTCCTTGCAGAATTTTTTGATCCTTGCGTAGATGTCGTTTTCCGAAACGCAGTAAAGAGAATTCCACTCGACAGATGCCATTGCACCGAGCAGGCTCTTTCCGTTTACGCAAAATCCCTCGTCGTCCATGAGCTTGACATAGCCCTCGACGCCGGTAACAGCGTTTACGAATTCGACAATATCGCTTGTTGTGACAAGCTCGATCTTATATTTTACCATAATAATAAACCGCCTTTCTAAAACGCTTAAGGCATGCCGAGTCTGTTCTCGGCTGCCGATTTCATTGTATCAGAAATAAAGCAAAATTGCAACAGCAATTTTTCGCTGCCTGTAATTTTGTATGTTGTTTTATTATCCGGACGGAAAATGCTTATTTTAAAGCATCGGCAAGCCTTTCGAGCGCCGGAATATCGCTTTCCTTAAGCGCCGATTTAATTGTGACAACAGGCTCAACAACCGTAATGTTTTTCATTGTGTCAAGTATGCCGCGCATCGTCTTTGCCGCCGAAGGAGCCCATGAGCCGTTTTCGATGATTCCTACGGTTCTGTTCTGGTAGGCCTTTGCCTGAAGATGATAAAGGAAATCCTGCATGACAGGGAAAACGCCTGCGTCATAGCTTGCAGCGGCTAAAACCATTCTGTCGTATCTGAATGCATCCTCAACCGCTTCCGAAATATCGCATCTTGAAAGATCCGAAACAACAACCTTTTCCTCTCCCCCGTCGCGGAGCATGTCCGCAAACCTGTTTGCTGCCGCAGCGGTATTTCCGTGAATGGAGGCATATGCTATAAATACGCCCTTGCTTTCCGGCTTGTAGCTGCTCCAGGTGTTGTATAGATCAATATAATATCCGAGATTGTCGGAAAGCACCGGTCCGTGCAGGGGGCAGATCATTTTGATATCAAGAGCCGAAGCCTTCTTTAACAGGGTCTGTACAGGAGCGCCGTATTTGCCGACTATATTAAAGTAATATCTTCTTGCTTCGCATGCCCAGTCTTCGTTTTCGGTAAGAGAAAGCGCTCCGAATTTTCCGAATCCGTCTGCCGAAAAAAGGATTTTTTCGCTGCTTTCATATGTTACCATGACCTCGGGCCAGTGAACCATCGGAGCCATAACAAATGTAAGCTTGTGAGAGCCGAGCTCAAGGCTGTCTCCCTCTTTGACCGTGAGAGAATTCTTAATGTCAACCTTTTCGAAAAACTGATTGATCATGACAAATGTCTTTGCATTGCCGACAACCGTTATATCGGGGAAAAGCTCAAGAAGCCTTGCAAAGCTCCCGGCGTGATCCGGTTCCATATGCTGGACTATGACATAATCCGGCTTTCTTTTGCCAAGCGTCCTTAAGAGTTTTTCCTCCCACTCCTTCATTTTACGCTTGTCGACCGTGTCCATGACGGCGATTTTTTCATCAAGAATTACATATGAATTGTATGAAACCCCTTTCGGGACAGGATACTGACTTTCAAATAAATCTATTGCTGTGTCGTCAACACCGATATATTTTACCGAATCCGATATATTCATGCTTATATCTCCTTTAATGTTAAATACTACATTCCTAAGTATAGCACTTATTTTAAAGAAGATAAAGGGCAATTGTTTTAAGAAATCAATTTTTTATTATTTTTTACTTCTTTTTGAGAAACGCGGAGGAAAAAAGATATATATCAAGGAAAAGAAGAAGAGGTGAGCCGTTAAGGCAAAGGAAAATATAAACCGAAAAAAGCCAGAAGACAGCTAAAAATACAAACGAGATGACCGAAAGCAGCGTGTGCGCCCTTTGCGGATCAAGACCTGTCTGAAGCAGGCAGTAAAGAAGATCGCCGCCGTCAAGACCGATTATCGGAAGCATGTTAAGGGCTGCAAGCAGCAGATTGCATACAAAAAAATCCGAAGCGCCGAAAAAAGGAAAGGAGATTCCGGCAAAAAGAAGGTTAAAGGCAATTCCGCTTCCGCAGATAAAAGCCTCCTTAAGATATGTTTTTGCCGGCAGGGCATCAAGCTGCGCCCCGATCGGCAGAATCGTTATTTTAAGGATTTTTCCTTTGCAGAGAAGAATTGCAAGAACATGCCCGAGCTCGTGAAGAAGTGCGGCAAGAAGAGACAGCGCCGAAAAGCGGAAAAGCAGCGCAAGAGCAAAAAAAGGAATTGCAAGAGGGCTTATCGATATAAGCGGCCCTCTTTTTTCAGAAAAATACGGCAAGCTATTGCCCCCGGGATTGATTTGTGGTATATTTATTTCAAGTATATTATAATTGAAGCAAAAAAATCCCGATCCGAGGGGAAACATATAACAAAAAAGAGGAAAAAATAAGATGACCGATAATAAAATTGCAAACAGCCTCGGACTGTACCTTCATATTCCGTTTTGCAAAAGCAAATGCCCGTACTGCGATTTTTACTCGCTCGACCGCATAAAGGACGGCGAGCCGGAGCGCACCGAGCTTATGGAGAGATACGCCGATGCACTTATGCTCCATATGGAGGATTACAGCACAAGCGCGCAGAACAGGGATATCGACACGGTGTATTTCGGCGGAGGAACCCCGACGGTGCTTCCGGGAACGCTTATGCTCGACATTTTAGGCAGCGTCATGACAAATTTCAACGTGACAGACGATGCCGAGATCACGGTTGAGATGAATCCGGCTACCGTTTCGCTCAAGGAGCTGAAAAAGCTTGTAAAGGCAGGGGTGAACCGTGTCAGCATCGGAATGCAGAGCGCAAACGACGACGAGCTTAAAAAGCTCGGAAGAATCCACACCTTTGAGGACTTTAGGCGCGCCTTTGAGGATGCAAGGGCTGCCGGAATCGAAAATATCAATGTCGACGTGATGTACGGAATTCCGGATCAGACCGAAGAAAGCCTGAAAAATACGCTCGAAAAGGTGTTCGAGCTTGACCCGGAGCACATCTCGCTTTACGGGCTGAAGATCGAGGAGGGAACCCCGTTTGACAAGCAGAAGGACGCCCTCTGCCTGCCGGACGAGGACACCGAATATAAAATGTATGTGGATTCTGTACAGCTTTTAAGCGACCACGGCTACGATCAGTACGAAATAAGCAACTTTTCAAAAAATGGCTATGAATGCAGACACAATATCCGCTATTGGAACTGCGAGGAATATATCGGTTTCGGCCCCGGAGCGCATTCCTACTATAACGGACACAGATTCTCCTTTAAAAAGGATCTCATGCTTTATATAACCGAGCTTGAGAGTGCAGGCATAACAGGCGAAAAGGGAGGAATTGTCGACGAGGATTACGAAATCGACATGTCAAACCGCATAGGCGAATATGTAATGCTTCGTATGCGGATGAACGAGGGAGTAAACACCGACGACTTTGCCGAAAAGTTCGGTCTTGACTTTGAAAAGACCTTCGGAAAGTATCTTAAGAGCTATGTGGAAGCCGGCTTTATGATCCATAAGGGAAAGAACTATGCCTTTACGGTTGCCGGGAAGTATGTTTCAAACTATATCCTTTCGGCAATGATAGATTTCGATTCGGATATCGTAAGCGGAGTAGCCGACGGCTCCGACAGTTGAAGGAGGCAAGGGCTGAGCCGAGACTGCCCGGAAGTGGCAGCTAAGAGTCAAAAACGCCGCATTCGAACAGATTTTTTAAAAGGACCGCAAGCAGAGGAAAGAGAATAATCCCCGACGGCCCGATAAGCTCCGCGCCCAGATATATCGAAAAGAGCGACAGAAGAGGAGAAATCCCGGTTCTTTTGCTTACAAGCTTCGGCTCTGCAATCCTGTGCACCGTAAAGATCACGAAAAAAAGAATTAGCAGCCCGAGCCCGAGACAGGTGCTTTGGCGCAGGAAAAGAATCAGCGCCCACGGGACAAGAACCGTTCCGACCCCGAGCACCGGCAGAATGTCGATTACCGCAATCAAAAACGCAAGAGTGAGCGGATAGGGAAGCTTTAAAATCAGAAATCCGATAAAAAGCTGAAAAAAGGTGATCGAAAAAAGGACAAGCTGCGCCAAAATCAGCCCCCTGCAGCCGCTCAGCGTCCTTGCGACCGCCTTTTGTATTCCGGGGCGTAATTCCGACGGGAGCAGACTGCAAAAAAAGCGGTTTACCTCCTTCAGCTCCGCACACATGTAAAAAAGAGCAACGGTAAATATCAAAAGGGAAATGACCGTGCCGGGAATAGAGAAGATCGCGCCGGCAATCTGCGGAGAAATCAGCGACAGCAGCTGCGAAAGCAGCCTTTTTGCTGCCGAATTGATCAGCGGGGCATCAATCGAAAAGCTTAAAAGCCCGATATGAAGCCTGCTTACAAATCCGGATATTTCCGATATGATATCCGGAATTTCGTCTTCGAGACTGTAAATGATCGTGACAAGCTCGGAAAGGAAGACTGAGGAAAATATGTACATTGTGCAGCAGAGAGCAAGAATTGCGGCAGAGCAGAAAAGAAAGCTGACAGCGCTTCGCTTGATACCGGTTCTTTTTGAAAATCGGTCGATCGGCCTTGTAAGAAAAGACGAAAAGAGCCATGCGGCAGCAAACGGCAAAACAGGTTTTAACAAATGTTTTACAAAAAGCCATATTGCAATTAAAACCGAAATGATGTAAAATAATCGGCAGCGACGGCTTTTTTGCATGTAATCCCTCCTTGGGCTGACGATGGCCGGCAATGTGCGGTATATCGATCTGCCGGATCGGGCAAAAATACCCGGATGGGGGCTTTCAGGCAAATCGTAAGTATTTTTAATTATACGAAAAAGGAGCTTGTAATATGAAAAACAAGGTAACGGCACTGCTTTTGGCGCTTCTTCTTGCCATGACGGCGCTTTGTGCATGTAAGAGCGGCACACAGGACGGTGGTAAGGAAAGCGACGAAAGCAGCAAAACCAGCGAAAGCAATAATGAAAGCAAAGGAGAAACTACGGTGGATAATTTAAGCTACAAGGAAACAGACAAGGAAACCGATTACGTCAAGATTGAAATGGAGGACGGAAAGGTCATAATCATCAAGCTCGAGCCGACAGCAGCGCCGATAACGGTTGCAAACTTCAAGAAGCTCGTTTCGGAAAAATTCTATGACGGAATAATCTTCCACAGATGCATAGAGGGGCTGATCATTCAGGGCGGAGATCCGCAGGGAACAGGCTACGGCGGATCGCCCGACAAGATAAAGGGAGAATTCAGCCTTAACGGTGTTGATAACCCCTTAAGCCATGTCCGCGGCACAATCTCGATGGCAAGAACAAGCGACCCGAACAGCGCAAGCTCGCAGTTCTTTATCTGCTGCTCGTCATATCCGTCATGGGACGGCTCATATGCGGCTTTCGGAAGCGTCATCTACGGAATGGATGCGGTTGACGCCATTGCAAGCACTCCGGTAAACGGAAGCGACAAGCCTCTTACCGAGCAGAAAATGAAAACCGTACGCTTTGTTGAGGTAACCGAAAAATAAGTTCCCTCAAGCATGGGGCACCGCTTTGCCGGTTGATTTTGCCCGATTGATCGATTCAGCTTGATCGGCAAAAGACGGCTTACCGACCGACAAAGCCCCTGCGATTATAAAAAATCTAATTAAGCTGTTTTCGGATGCGTTCGATCGCGCTTTTTTCAAGCCTGGATACCTGAGCCTGCGAAATTCCGATTTCCGAGGCAATCTCGGTCTGGGTTCTGCCGCTGAAAAAACGCATTCCGAGAATGGCTTTTTCTCTTTTCGAGAGCTTTTTCATTGCCTCCCTTAAGGAGATGCTTTCAAGCCACGACTCTTCGGACGAGGAGCGGTCGGAAAGCTGATCCATGACAAAAATCGTGTCGGAGGAGGACGAGCCGTCCGAGTATACCGGGTCGAAGAGCGAAATCGGGTCGACGATTGCCTCAAGCGCCAAAGAAACATCCTTTACGGTGCAGCAGATTCCGCTTTTTTTTAGTGCCTCGGTGATTTCGGCAGAGCTCGGTTCGTGACCGTTTTTCCGCGTCAGCTCCTCCTTTGCACTAAGCGCCTTGTAGGCAAGATCCCTTACCGACCGGCTTACACGAATCGAATTGTTGTCGCGGAGGTGGCGCTTGATCTCGCCTATAATCATCGGAACCGCGTAGGTCGAAAACTTTACATCAAGCTCGGTGTTGAAATTGTCGATTGCCTTGATAAGCCCGATGCAGCCGACCTGAAAAAGGTCGTCGACATTCTCCTTCCTGCCGGCAAAGCGCTGGATTATGCTTAAAACAAGCCGGAGATTTCCGCCGATCAGCTCGTTTCTCGCGTTTTCGTCGCCGCTTTTTGCAAGGGAAAGCAGCTCGCGCTTTTCCTTGTCTGAAAGGACGCGCAGCTTTGATGTGTCGATGCCGCAAATATCTACTTTACTGTAATACATTTAACAAGCCTGCCTTTTTTGTGCTTTTCAAAAGTATTGACTTTCGGCAGGCTGCTTTATGCATCCGGGAAATGCTCAATATTTCCCAAATCTAAAAAATATAGGTCTTGCACCGAAAAAAATAATATGCTATACTAACAAGAAACGGCATTAAACCGAGGCGCACCGAAAAGAAAAAAGAGGAGAACGGCATGTACGATCAGAACAGTATAAAAAACGAGGAGAGCAAGGCAAAGAGGGTCGGCAAAAAGGTCATGTTTGCCCTGTTCTGCGTTCTTTTTGCGAGCTTGGTTTTTATAATCTTTTTCAGAAATGCGATGATGCAGCCGACAAGCAAAATGAAGCAGCTGATCTTTAACGATGAACTGATTTCGGCAAAAAGTGAATATAATGACGAGCTTGCGATATATACTCTGTATGAATACAATTCAAATGATTCAAGGAATGTATTTGTAATAAGCAACATACGCTATATAGAAAGCATCGGCCAGTTCCAGTTTACTCTGAGATGGAATAATAATCTGGTCGAAAGGCTGATGGAAAAGGACGGCTACAGCATGTCGGATATCGAAGGGGAGCTGTTTCGGTTCGCGATAGCCGACGATACCGGAAGGGTGTATACCGAATATGAATATCTTTCGGATTCGAAATTCCAGTATGGCTTCCGCAGGATCGTTTTCAACGGTATCGATGTCGAGGGGATAAAGAGCCTTTCGGTGCTTGCGTTTACGACCTACGAAAAGGAAGAAATCCTGCTCTCGGATGCCTTTGACGAAATTCCGCTTTTCGTCGCATCCGAGCACGGGGCAAAATATAAAATGAGCAAGGCAGAAAAAAACACCTCGGAGCCTAATCCCGAGCTTGTAAAGGTAAGCTATAAATTTGACGACTGAATATCCGGCGGCGAGGTGCAGACGGATAGGTATAATATCGATAATTTTTTAAACGGTAATAAAGATAGAACGGAGCAAGAAAACAAATGGTCCTGAACTCAAAAAAGACAACGCTGGCGTACAGATGCCCGGCATGCGGAAAGAATATCATGGGCATGGTCGGAATGTTTACGCTGTCGGGGGATATGATACGGCTGAAGTGCGACTGCGGCGGCAGCTCGCTTCAGATCAGACGCTCAAGCGACGGCAAGATACATCTGACCGTTCCGTGCATGGTCTGCCCGAATCCGCATAACTATACAATCGGAGAGGGAGCATTTTTTGACAAGGAAATTGCGGTTCTGACCTGCGCATATACAGATGTCGACACCTGCTTTATCGGCGAGCAGAGCAAGGTTGAAGAATGCTTAAAGGAATCTGACGAATATCTTCAGACGATTCTTGACGATGCCGGCTTTGACTCCTTTAAGGCGTTCCGCGAGGGAAAGGACTGCCTCGATTACGGAAGCACCCCGGACGATCTCGGCATGTTTGCCTATCAGGTCGACGAAATCGTCAGATTTGTCATCAGCGAGCTGAAGGAGGACGGCGCGATCAAATGCGGATGCGAGGATCCGGCTGAGGCTGACTATGACTTTTCGATGGACGGAGATAAGCTGCGCGTGTTCTGCAAAAAATGCGGATACGAGAAGCAGTTTTTGATGAGCGGAACGGATCATGCAAACAGATTCCTTAACTGCGATAAAATAGAGCTCGAGCCGAAGAAACCGGAACAGGCAGAATCGGCAAAAGAGGAAAAATAAATCAGACCGATAAAATAAAAAAGCGGCCGATGCTTATGCATCGACCGTTTTGTTTTTTATTACACGAACTAAAAATCGGGGAATCCTTAAAAACCGCGAAAGCCGCCCGGGGTATCTGAAAAAACGCCATAGCCATTCAAGGTGCAGCGATATAAAAAAGCGAGGCGCACGTTTTGCCGTGCCGGAGTAGATATCTAGGCTTCCGCCAAGACATAGGATCGTTTGCGGAAGAAGAATGTCGCGGTTTGACGCCGAAAAAATCTCCTGCTTCGGCATCCCGAGACATACAAAAAGTATGTCGGCACCGGATTCGTTGATCCTTTTTATAACCTCACCTGCGGCATCGTCCGGAAGATATCCGTCAAGGCATCCGGCAATTTTTAACCCCGGATATTTAAGGCAGAGCGCCGAGGCTGCCTTTTCCGCAACCCCCGGCTTTCCGCCGAAAAAAAAGAAGGAGTGAGAGGCAGAAGGGTCGGCAGCGGCTCTTGAGCAAAGAAGCTCTCCGAGCTCGACCCCGGCGACCTTGCCGGTTGTTATCGGGTCCTTTACAAGACGCGACGCAAGAAGCACTCCATCTCCGTCCGGAACGCAGAGATCGGCAGAGCGGAATGCGTCGAGAACCGCTTTGTTGTCCGAGCAAAGGAAAAGCGCCTCTGCGTTCGGGGTGAACACAAGTGTCTTCTCTTTCCTCGAGGTGCGCTCAAGGATGTATGAAGCTGTATCGCTTAATCCGATTTTCGAGATGTTAACGCCGAGAATGTTGACCTTCTGCATTTTCCCCTCCCGTAATTTGATACTTCAATATACGCAGCCGCATCTGCGCGGCAATGCACCGGCAAAGATATGATATCGCAAAAGATATAATACCACAATTTTCGCAATCTGTATATATAAAAATGAAACATCAGGACGCCGATGCATTATGCGGCGGCTGCTCGTAAACGGCACTTCGGAAGAAAAATTCAAAAAATCGAAAAAAGATTAAAAAAGGTATTGACAAAGCAAATAAGATATGATAATATAGACAAGCTGTCCGGTAAGAGGGCAGGG